>CAYXMJ010000117.1:0-10177 GCA_964465915.1 uncultured Acidimicrobiaceae bacterium | reverse complement strand
GGTGGCTTCCGGGTGGGACTGCGGGTACTGTCAGAATGGGCCATAAGACCCCCCCGCCATGGCCATCGGTGCCGTTAGGTTGACCAGCGAGGATGAAGAGCGAACCGCTGAAAGTTCTGCTCGTCGACGATCACGAGGTCGTGCGGCAGGGTCTGCGCGCATTGTTGGAGTCGAACGAGACGATTGACGTGGTCGGCGAAGCCGGGACGGCTGCCGATGCGGTTCGTCGCGTGGGTTATGACGGGCCCGACGTCGTGGTCATGGATGTACGCCTCCCGGATGGCTCTGGGGTCGACGCCTGCCGGGAGATCCGATCGCGCTGGCCCGACATCAGGGTGCTGATGCTGACGTCGTATGCCGACGAAGAGGCCTTGGTGGCGGCGATCATGGCCGGTGCCGCCGGCTACGTTCTCAAACGGATCAACAGCGACGAGTTGGTCAGCAGCGTGCAGCGGGTGGGACGCGGAGAGTCGCTCCTCGATCCGGAAATGACCGAACGGCTGTTCCGCAAGATCCGCGGCGAGGCGGAGGAGGACCCGCTGTTGGCGCGGTTGTCGCCGCAGGAACGCAAGATCCTCGACCTCATCGCCGCCGGGATGACCAACCGAGAAATCGCCGAAGAGCTCTACCTAGCTGAGAAGACGGTCAAGAACTACGTGTCGAACCTGCTCGGCAAGCTCGAGATGAAGCGCCGCAGCGAGGCTGCGGCGTACGCCGCTCGGCTGGCGGCAAGCCGCCGCCGCCAGTATCCCCCCGAGGAATGGGAAGGTTGATGTGAGGTGGTTCGCGGTAGGCTGGCGCCTGCCAACGGCCGGAAGCGTCGCGAAAGGAGATCGGGCATGAAAGTCTCGGATGTGATGACCGTTGATGTGGTCTCGGTCACACCCGTTACGGGCCTCAAGGCTGCCGCCCGAAGGATGGTCGAGTTCGGAGTCAGCGGCCTTCCGGTCGTCGACGACACCGGCAAGCTGGTTGGCATCATCACGGAGGCCGATTTCGTCAAGCAAGAAGCCGGTCGCAGCCAATTCCGCTACCGCCGCCTGCTTGATGCCGTCTTCGGTGAACGCGAGACCCGGCCCCAGGGCGACACCGTTGCCGACGCAATGACTCGGCAGCCCCTCACGATCGACGAGAATGCTCGTCTGGCCGAGGCTGCCCGCGAGATGTCCGATCGGGGAGTGAAGCGGCTCCCGGTTGTCGACGGCAACGGCCATCTGCTGGGGATCGTGAGCCGGGCCGACATCGTCGCCGCCTACGTTCGTCCCGACGATGTCATCGAGGACCAGATCCGGCTCGACGTGATAGAACGCATTCTCATGATTGAGGGCCACGAACTCGATGTCAGCGTCAAAGAGGGCGTTGTGCACGTCGCGGGAACAGTCCCGACCAGAACTGACGCCAGGTTGCTCGAGGAGCTGATCGGCCGGCTCGAGGGTGTTGTTCGGGTAGAAGCCGAGCTCGAGTGGCGGGTTGACGACACCGTTTCGCCCGACATGCCACCGGTGATGTAGCAGAAAAAAGATTCGCCACACCGGCGGATGTCCCTTTATCCTGCCGTTTGACCGCTTATCGCGGCGACCAACCTCCGTCACACTGGAACAAATGATTGGTCGCGTGCGTTGTGTGCACCAGACCAAAGGGACGTATACATCATGGTGATGGCACTTGATGACCTCATGTGGGAGCCAACCGAGGGTTGGCGAGACGAGGCTGCCTGCGGCGGCGTCGAAAGCGCGCTCTTCTTCCCCGCCGGTGAAGATGAGCCGCTGACCGCGGCCGCAAAGTCCATCTGCGCCGCGTGCCCCGTGGTCGAAGAGTGCCTCCAGTACGCCATCGCCACCAACCAGAGCGAAGGGGTATGGGGTGGGCTGACCGGCGCCGAACGTCGCCGTCTTCGCCGGCGCCTGCGAGACCGGGAGCGGCGGGCCTCCTAATCGCGGTCCGTCTCGGCCTGCAGCGATCGCTGGAGGCGGCGCATCCCATCGAGCCAGCGGTCGTAGTCGTCGGCCTTGCGGCGGAAGAATTCGCCGACCTCGGCGTGGGGGAGAATCAGAAACTGCTCGGCCGCCAGCCCGGCGACGACAGAATCGGCGACCTCATCAACGCTGATCGCGCCGGCGTGCACGTACTGTGCCATGCGGGGTTGATCGGCGAACACGTCGAGCATATCGGTGTCGACGAACTGTGGGCACAAACACGAGACTCGGATTCCGCGGTCTGCGTAGGTGACGGCCAGCCACTCGGCAAGCGCCACCACGGCGTGCTTGGTGACCGAGTACGGCGCCGCTCCGAGGTTGGTGAGCAGCCCGGCGGCGGACGCGGTCTGTAGGAGATAGCCTTCGCCGCGTTCGAGCATCTGGGGCAGCACCGCCCGCGCCGCATAGACGTGAGCCATCACGTTGACGTCCCAAGTGCGCTGCCACTGGGCGTCGGGGACCTCGACTCCGCCGCCGGTGGCGATGCCGGCGTTCGAGCAGAACAAGTCGACGCAGCCCTTGTCTTGGGTCACAAGGTCGACAAGGTCGGCGACGGCGGCTTGGTCACTCACGTCGAGTTGTACCCCGGCGCCACCGATGGTGTCGGCCACCGCCTCGGCGGCAGCACCATTGAGATCGGCCACGACCACAAACGCGCCTTCCGCTGTGAAGCGGCGCGCCAGCCCGGCGCCGATGCCGCGACCGCCACCCGTCACGATCACAACTCGGTTCTTCAGTTCCATGGACTCACAACATACGTCCGGGGATGTCCTTGCGGCTCGGCAGGAAGAAGCCTCCGACCGGGCGCAGCCGCATCCTGGCATCGACCACAGAGACCCCTTCGCCCGGCGGCAGCACCTTGACCGGGTTCAAGTCGATCTCGGCGATCTGGGGGTGGTCCTCGACGAGGGCAGACACTCTCAGGAGTAGTTCCTGCAGCGCTTCGAGGTCCCCACCGGCGGCGCCCCGGTAGCCCTCGAGTAGTTCCGCCGACTTGACCTCGGACAACATCTCGCGGGCGTCGACGTCGGACAGGGGATTGATCCTGAAGGCAACGTCGCGCATCAGTTCGACAAAGATCCCACCGAGTCCGAAGACCACGAGTGGTCCGAACAACGGATCCTCGGCCATGCCGACGATGACCTCATGGCCCTCTCCGACGAACTCCTGAACGAGCACGCCGGTGGCATCGTCGGCCGCAGCCGTCACCTGGTGGTAGGCGGCACGGACCGCCTCGTCACCTTGGATGTCGAGGGCGATGCCCCCGACGTCCGATTTGTGAAGCGCCGACGCCGCAATGACCTTGAGAACGACGGGACCGCCGAGGTCGGCGGCAACTGCGACCGCCTCATCCTCGGTCTGAGCGCTGCGGGTGCGCGCCGCCCGAATGCCGTAGGCCGCCAGCATGGCTTCCGTTTCGGCGGCGTCGAGCCAACCGCCGTCCTTGCCGACTCTGCGCAGCGCTGCCCTGACCGTTGTCTCGCCGGCGCCACGATCGACATCGGGGAACCGGACATAGCGGCCCTCGGGCTTCTCCCGCCACTCCCGATACTCCACAGCCGCGGCGAGGGCGCGAGCCGCCGCCTCAGGAAACTGATAGACCGCAAGCTTGCTGTGCTTGCCCAGCTCTTCTTCTGCGGCTTGCGATGAGCCCATGAAGACGCCGATCGTGGTCTTGGGGCTCTGGCGGTTGGCAATGGTCTCGTGGATCGCGGCCAGTGCCTCCTCGGTGCCTTCGGGTGCCGTAGGGATGTAAATGACGATGACGGCGTCGATCTCGTCGCTGTCGAGCAGCAGGTTGAGGCACGTTCGATAGTTGTCGGCGTTGGCTGAGGCGATCATGTCGACCGGATTGCGGGGGGCCGCCATGCCGGGGAGCTGCTCGGAGAGCCGGCCCTGGAGTTCGGGCGAGAACTCGGGGAGTTCGAGGCCGAAGCCCTCAATGGCATCGGCAGCCAGGATTCCAGGCCCACCCGCATTTGTCAGCACGGCCACTCTGCGCCCCGCCGGAAGCGGTTGATTTGCCAGCAACTCGGTCACGTCGAACAGCTCATGGAGGGTGTTGGTACGGATTACCCCGGCGCGGGAGAACAAGGCGTCGACGGCGACATCGACGCTGGCGAGTGAACCGGTGTGCGAGGCAGCGGCCCGCTGTCCCGCCGAGGTGCGACCCGACTTGACGACGACCACGGGCTTCTTGCGTCCGACCCGCCGGGCGAGCCGTCCAAAGCGTCGCGGGTTTCCGAATGACTCCATGTACATGACGATGACGTCGCTGGCCGGGTCGTCCTCCCAGTAGAGGAGCAGGTCGGTCGGGCTGACGTCGGCGCCGTTGCCGAGTGATACGAATGTGGAGATCCCGATGTTCATGGCCGCCGCCTGCTCGAGGATGGCGATCCCCAACGCCCCGCTCTGGCTTGCCATCGCGACGTTGCCGCGCGGCGGGAAGGTCGGTCCGAACTGCCCGTCCATGCTGATGTTGGCGTCGGTGTTGAGTAGACCCATGCAGTTGGGGCCGACCATGCGCATCCCGCGTCGCCGCGCCGAGGTGACGATGGCCGTCTCCATGGCGGAACCGTCATCGCCGACCTCGCTGAAGCCGGCCGAGATCACCACGACGCCCTTGACGCCCTTGCGCCCGCATTCATCAAGCGCTTCGCTCACCGCCGCAGCGGGAACCACCACAAATGCCAGATCGACCGGGTCGGGAATGTCGAGCACTGAGGGGTACGCCAGGATCGAATGAACGTAGGGGGCCGACGGATTGACCGGGTACACCGGGCCGGTGAAGCCGTTGATGAGCAGGTTGCGAAGCAGCCTGCCGCCGATCGACGAACCATCGCGGCTGGCACCGATCACGGCGACCGAGGTCGGGTACAGGATCGGCATCAGCGATGCCGTAACGGCACGCTTTTCGTGTTCCCACTCGGCTTCGCGTGCTTCGAGCGAGTACTCGATGGGGAACTCGACCTCGAAGATGCCTTCCTCGAGGGTTCTGGTCAGACGGTATCCCGAGTCGCGGAACAGCCGCATCATTCCGACGTTCTCGGCGAGGACGAACGCCTCGAACTCCGTGATTCCTCGTAGTCGGGCGTAGACGGTGAGGTGTTGGAGCAAGTGGCGGCCGATGCCACGGCCCTGCCAGGCGTCCTCGACCAGGAAGGCGACCTCAGCGACCTTGTAGTCCTCGGTGCTGCGTTCGGGAAGCACGTCGTAGCGGCCGACGGCGACCATCTCGTCGCCATGCACGGCGATGAGGGCCATCCGGTCGTCGTAGTCGAGCGTAGTGAAATGGCGCAGTTCTTCGGGGCTCAGATCGAGCTTCATGCCGAAGAAGCGGTGATAGACGCTTTCGGGTCCGACCCGCTGGAAGAAGCGGTGTTCCCGGTCGGCGTCATCGGGTCGAATCGGGCGGATGTGGATGGCTTGACCATCCTTGAGGAGTACGTCGAACTCGAACTCGGTTGGGTACTCGGCCATGAGTGTCCTTGTTGGGGTAGTGAGCAACCCACAAACTACCGAATGTGGGAGAGACCAAATCCGCGTTGGGTGTATTGCCCGAGTTTCTGTCGCCCTACGCACCTGAACGTGGCAGACTTGGAGCACGCAGTAACGCTCCGTTCGTACCGTGGGTCCGATGAGCGAGGAGGACGTCATCGCGCAGACCAACGGTGGCCACCCCACCATCATCCAAGGCGGCATGGGTGTCGCGGTCTCCGGCTGGGAGCTCGCCAACGCCGTCGCGGCCAAGGGCCAAATGGGGGTCGTTTCTGGCACCGCGCTCGACCTCGTGTGCTCGCGCCGGCTCCAGCTCGGGGATCCCGGTGGCCACGTCCGTCGCGCCCTCGAGCACTTTCCCGTCCCGGAGGCGGCCCAACGGGTCCTCGACACCTACTACGTGCCTGGCGGCAAAGACCCTGCGGCACCCTTCAAGAACGTTCGCAGCATGACGATCACGCCGTCGCGAGAGCTGCTGGAGCTGCTCGTGATCGGCAACTTCGTCGAGGTGTATCTGGCCAAGGAGAATGTGCCCGGGCCGGTTGGTATCAACTTCATGCGCAAGATCGAACTCCCACTGGTTCCCTCGGCCTATGGGGCGCTACTGGCCGGAGTCGACTACGTCATCGTTGGAGCCGGCAATCCCCGAGAGCTGCCCGAGGTGCTCAACAAGCTGGCGCGCCACGAGGATGTTGCTCTGGCGCTTCGGGTGCAAGGAACTACATCGGCCGATGGCGACATCGAAGCTCCCTTCAGCCCCCGCGAGCTGTTCGGGTCCGATCTGGCGCCGCTGCCACGACCTCCGTTTCTCGCCATCGTCGCCTCCCTGGACCTTGCAGCCGGTTTGGCCGACTCGCCGGCGCATCGACCCGAGGGCTTTGTGGTTGAGGGTCCGATGGCAGGCGGGCACAACGCCCCGCCTCGCGGCCCGCGGCGTATGGATGAGCGCGGCCAGCCGATCTATGACGATCTTGATGTGGTTGACCTCGCCGGGTTGGCCGCCATCGGCCTTCCGTTCTGGTTGGCCGGCTCGTACGCCACGCCCGAGGGGCTCAAAGCGGCCCAAGCCGCCGGTGCGGTCGGCATCCAGGTCGGAACGGCGTTTGCGCTGTCCCGCGAATCCGGTCTCGAGAACAGCTTGAAGCGTGACATCCTCGTCCAGGTCGCCAACGGAGGTATCGAGGTGCGTACCGACTGGCGGGCGTCCCCGACGGGATTCCCCTTCAAGGTGGTCGAGGTCGACGGCACCCTTTCCGACCCGACGGTCTACGAAGAGCGACGCCGAGTATGCGACCTCGGGGTGCTACGCGTCCCGTTCAAGACCAAGGACGGCAATATCGGCTATCGCTGTCCGGCAGAACCCGAGCGCGCTTACACGGCCGTCAAGGCCGGCAGGCCCGCCAACATGGAGGGGCGCATCTGCCTGTGCAACGGTCTGCTGGCGACCGCCGGTCTCGCCCAGGTGCGGCCCAGCGGCTACGTGGAGCCGCCCGTGGTGACGGGAGGCTCGGACTATCGGGCAGTCGAGCATCTGGTGGCGGCAACCGCCCCCGGTGACGATTTCTACACCGCTGCGGACGTCATCGACTACCTGCTGTAGACGGATCGTGCGGTGGCGACGCCCGTCGCCGTCAGCTCTCCGAGATGGCTATCGAGTTGATCACAACATCGTCGAGCGGACGATCGCGTCCATCGGTTGCCGTCGTTGCGATGGCATCGACCACGTCTTGGCCTGCGGTCACCGTCCCGAAGATCGTGTAGTTGTGGGGGAGACCCACATCGGTGTGGCAGATGAAGAACTGCGATCCATTGGTGTTGGGGCCGGCGTTGGCCATCGCCACCGTGCCTTGGCGGTAGCCACCGGGGCCGTCGAGTTCGTCGGCAAAGCCATAGCCGGGGCCCCCGGTGCCGGTGCCGGTCGGGTCGCCGCCCTGGATCATGAAGTTCTCGATTACGCGATGAAAGATGACACCGTCGTAGAAGCCGTCGTTGGCAAGGAACACGAAGTTGTTGACCGTGTTTGGTGACCGATCGGCGAACAGCGTCAGTTCGATGTCGCCCTTGTTGGTGCTCAATGTGGCGGTGTAGGTCTTGGCGGGGTCGATGGAGAGTTCGGGTGCCGCCGGGTATTGCTTGGCCATGGTGCCTTTCCGATGTTGCGAACGAAGGTGGAGGGTAGTGCGGTAACGCCTTCGAGCAGTGTACGGTCAGATATGTGAGTTCTCCGAGGCTTCGGTCGGTGGGAACACGTTTCGACCGAACAGAGGAGGGCTGATGGCCGACAACGAGGTATACGCGCTACTGGAGGCGGTCACCCCGTCGGTTGACCGTCTCATGGCCGAGCACCGGGAGCGGCGCGAGCACTGGTATGCCCACGAGTATGTGCCTTGGGAGCAAGGCCGCAACTTCGTGACCGAGCCCTGGGAGGAGTCGCACGCTTCGCTCTCGCCTGAGGTGCGCACCGCCTTGGTATTGAACCTCCTCACCGAGGACAACCTGCCGTACTACCACGCCGAGATCGAGAAGCACTTGCCCGGCGGGTCGCCGTGGCAGGACTGGAACCGGCTGTGGACCGCCGAGGAAGGCCAGCACGCCATTGCGTTGCGGAGCTATCTGCTCACTTCGCGCAACTGTGATCCGGCTGAGCTAGAGGACGATCGGTTCGCCACCATGGAGCGTGGCTACGAAGGTGACTTCCAGAACCCAATCGATGTGTTCGTGTACACATCGGCTCAGGAGTTGGCGACCCGGGTATCGCACCGCAACGCCGGCAAGCTCGCCGACGACAAGACCGCCTACGACATCATGGCGAGGATCGCCGCCGACGAGAACCACCACTTCATCTTCTACAAGAGTGTGGTGGCCGACATGCTGACGGAGAATCCGTCACCGGTGTTGGAATCGATGTATCGAGTGTTGGCCAACTTCCAGATGCCCGGCACCGGCATTCCCGGCTATCTGCGACGCGCAGTCGCCATGGCAAAGTCCGGCGTCTACAACCTGCGCCAGCACCATGATCGTGTGGTCGTGCCGCTGCTGCGGGACTGGAAGGTCGATCAACTCACCGACCTCACTCCCGAGGCTGCCGAGATGCAGCAGAAGATCATGGAGCTTCCCAAGCGCATCCTGCGTCGTGCCGATGCGTTCGATCGGCGCTTTGGCGAGGTTTCCCAGTAGACGTTTCGGAGATACTGGGAACCAGATGGAGCTGGGCAACGTCATAGGTTGGGCCCATGGGGGGACTCCACCTGTAGCCCGTAGCCGCTGCGGAGACCTCAGTCGCTCCGGAGACCTTCAGTCTCCGGCCAGGAAGAACCGCCAGTCGCCCGCGGCGTTGATGCCGTGGCGCCAACCGACGTAGCCGCCGAGCACATCGAACATCTCTTCGAGCTCATCGACCGAGTACAGCTCGAGCAGAGCGGTGTAGTCGGCCTCCGCCAATCCGTCACCGGACGGTGAGGTGAGGTCCACCGTCGCCGATGGCCACAGGTAGGTCTCGTCGGTCTCGGCGTAGGCCAGGTTGAGGTGCCGGACCATGGCGGCCACCACGGCACCGCCCCGGATCTCGAGGTCCTTCCAGTATCCGGGGACATCGCCTCCGCCGAAGCTGGCCTCGAACGGGACCTCACCGCCATTGGCCAATTCGCCGAGCGCTTCGTAGTCGCACACCATGGCGGCGGCGAAGATGGCGTCGCGCATGGCCGCCACGTCGTCGGGCAGTTCCCCCTGAAAGAGCGGCTCGAGTTCGAGGCCGGTGGTCGAGCAAATGGCCGGGTTCTCCTCTTCGAGGTTTTCTGCCTGGATCTCCAAGCTGGTCTGGTCGAGCAGGGCGTAGCCGTCGGAGCCGGACACCGCGATGGCGGCCTCGGTGCCGGCGATATCCTCGAAGACGACCAGCTCAACGGGGTCGTTGATCGTCCAGTGCTCGGGCAGCGTGGTGTTGGGCGACGGCGGGAAGCCGCTGTCGCTCACCCAGGGGAATACCCGGACAAGGGCTTCACCGGTGGCGCGATCGATCCGGCACACCATCGAGTCGGGGAGACCACCGTCGCCCTGCCGGCTGCAGTAGACGGCGTCGGGGGACAGCACCAGCCTCTGGGGTGGCAGCCCGGGCAGCGGCCAGGCCCGGATGATTGCACCGCTGGAGCCGTCGAGCAGCAGGACCTCGCCGTATTCCAGGATGCTGATGAAGTCTACGGCGTACTGCCCGGTTGGATCGCCGAGCAGACCGTTGTCGGTCAACGCCCACACGTCGTCGTGGGGTCGGGAGAGGACCCACACCCCCTCGGTGGCGCGCAATTCGAAGACGGGGTCGACCCGCAGTTCGATGGGAAGCGCGGCAAGTTCGGGCACGATGCCGTCCAGTTGCGCATCCGCGACGCTCTGGCTTGGTTCACCGATGATGAGGATGGAGGTGGTCGTCGCTGCGGGTGGCGTTGTGGTGGTTGTTGTGGTGGTCGAGGCCGATGGCGGCACCGTCGTGGTGGTGGCCGGCGCCTCGGTCGCCGTCGGAGAACTGGTGTCGGTGGATTCGGTTCCACACGAGGCGGCCAGCATGGCGAGCACAAGCATCGGGGTCCAGATCCGCAACGTCAGCAGCCGTGTCATCAGCGCCTCCGAGTGATGGGGGAGTCGATCGGATACTCCCCCCTTGAACGCTTTCGCCCCTCGACCGGGTTCCCCGGCAGCGAGGTTGGATGCGA
>CAYXMJ010000116.1:5480-10185 GCA_964465915.1 uncultured Acidimicrobiaceae bacterium | reverse complement strand
CCGCGCATCACATCTGTAGCCTCGCCTGAGAGGGAGAGGTATCGGATGGTCTGTACGGTCTGCTCGACCGAAAACCCGGCCGGCGCGGCCTTTTGCATGGGGTGCGGCAACGCACTCCATCAGAGCTGCGCGTCATGCGGGGCCGACTTGCCGTCAGGCGCCGGGTTCTGCCCAACCTGTGGCGCCAAGGTCGGCGACGTCGCGGCGGCACCACAACCGGCGGGAGCGCCGCTGGACCCGTCTCCAGCAGCCGACGACGGACTGCGCCGTTATGTACCCCCCGAGCTGCTGGCCAAACTCGAGTACGCCGCCCAAACCGGGACCATGGCAGGCGAACGGCGCACCATCACCATGTTGTTCTGCGACCTCCAGGGCTCCACCGCTGCCGCCGAAGCCATGGACCCCGAGGAGTGGGCCGAGGTGATGAACGGCGCCTTCGAACACCTCATCGCCCCCGTCTACCGCTACGAGGGGACATTGGCTCGCCTGATGGGCGACGCCGTCCTTGCATTCTTCGGAGCTCCGATTGGTCACGAGGATGACCCCGAACGTGCGGTGAGAGCGGGGCTCGAGATCATCGACGCCATCGAACCGTACCGGGCCCAGGTCAAACGAGAATGGGGCATCGACATCGACGTGCGGGTGGGCATCAACACCGGTCTCGTCGTCGTCGGGGCCATGGGATCCGACCTCAGGGTGGAGTACACCGCGATGGGTGACGCGGTCAATACCGCGGCAAGGATGGAACAGACCGCCGCACCCGGAACCGTGCAGATCGCCGAGAGCACTCGCAATCTGGTCGATCGCCTCTTCGAGTTCGAGGATCTCGGCGGCATCGAGGTGAAGGGCAAGACTGACCCGGTGCCCACCTATCGCGTGGTCAAGGCGCTCCCCCGTCCTGAGACTCTCCGGGGCATCGAGGGGCTCAACGCGCCACTCATCGGGCGTGACGACGAACTTGCCCGACTCGAAGCCGTCATCGCCGCAATGGGCGCCGGCAAGGGAGGCGTTGTCTCCGTGATGGCCGAGGCCGGACTCGGCAAGTCGAGGCTCGTTACCGAAGCTAAGAAGCGTGTCGACGGGGTGCGCTGGCACGAGGGTCGATCGTTGTCCTACGAGACCGCAACCCCCTATGCACCGGTTCGCAGAATCCTCCGCTCGATCTGCGGACTCAACGGCGGTGAGGCGCCTGCGGAGGCCTGGCGCAAGATCGAGAGCGTGGTCGCCACGGCCGCCCCCGGGCGGATGGGCACCATCACGCCTTTCCTCGCCTGGCTGTTGGAGGTACCGGTTCCCGAGAACATCGAGCACCGCGTCGAGTATCTCGATCCACCCCAACTACGAACCGAGGCGTTCCGCGCCACGATCGAATTGCTCGAGAGCATGGCCCGGGTCGAGCCGGTCGTCATCGTGTTCGAGGACCTGCATTGGGCCGACGCTGCATCGCTCGACCTCGCCAAGGAACTCGCCGGCCTCGCCGCTCGCTCGACCTTGGTGTTGATCCTGATCTTGCGTCCCCGCCGACAGGAGGCCGCGTGGGAGCTACACGAGACGGCCGAGCGCGACTACCCCCACATCTACACCCACATCGCACTGACCCCGCTCGACGAAGGCGAAACCCGCGAACTCGTGGCAAACCTGCTTGCCATCGACGGACTACCCGACCAGGTGCGGGCCGACATCCTCGCTCGGTCGGAAGGCAACCCCTTCTTCCTCGAAGAGATCATCCGTTCGATGATGGATCGAGGTCTCATCGTCCACGACGGCACGAAGTGGACGGCCACCGAGGCCGCGGGAGGGCTCCAGGTACCCGAGACGATCTCCGCCGTCCTGACCACCCGGCTCGACTCACTCGATGAGCGCGCCCGTCACGTCGCCCAGGCCGCCAGCGTCGTCGGCCGGCAGTTCCGCTACGACGAACTCGCTGCCTGCCTTCCCGACCTCACCGGCCTCGACGACTGTCTCACCGAGCTTCAACGCCGCCAACTCGTGCGAGAGGTCACCCGAATCCCCAAACGGCTCTTCCGCTTCCGCCACGCTCTGGTGCAGGAAGCCGCCTACGAGACTGTTCTCCTCAAACAACGAACTCGCCTGCACACTGCCGTAGCCAACTTCCTCGAAGCTACTCAACCGGAACGAGTCGAGGATCTCGCCGACCACCTCCTCAAGGGCCGACAGGGACAACGGGCCATGCCTTACTTGGTCGCGGCGGGCGAGCGTGCTGCGCGCAGCTACGCAGTTCCGACCGCCATCGATCGGCTGGAGACGGCCCTCGAGTTGATGGATGACACCACCGACCCCAGTTTGCTGCGACGAGCCCTCGAAACGCTCGGTCAGGCGAAGCAGTTTGCCTTCGACATCGAGGGGGCGGCCGCTGCCTATGCACAGCTACGCCAGGAGGGCGAACAACGCTCCGACATGGAGATGAGGATCTCGGGCCTCAACAAAGGTGGCCTGGTGCGCGGGTTCTTCTTCGACGAGCGTGAGGCGGCCCTCGACGACATCGCACAAGCCGAGGAACTCGCCCGCACCGTGGATGACCAGACCGGTCTCGTCGAGAGCTGCGTGAACCAGTGTTTCCTGCGCACCGGCCATGGCGAATTCGAACAGGTGGAGTACTACATGTCCGAGGTGACTCGGCTCGGCGCCGACCTCGATGATCCCGATTCGGTCCTGTTCGGGATGACCCACCTCAGCAACACCCTGGTCATGCTGACCCGCTTCGACGAGGCGCTCGAGGAAGCCGAAAAGACACTGGCTTATGCACGCGAACACGGCAATCTCCACTACCAAGCGGAGATTCAGAGGTGGGCGATCCCAATCTGCCACCTCCGCAACGGCGATGTCGCCGCGGCCACCGCCTCCCTGGAGGAGGGCATGGAGATTGCGGTCCAGATCGGCGATCGCGCTTCGGAGGCGTTCTGTGCCTATTTGCAGGGCCGGATCGCCATGGACCGTGGCTATCTGCAGGATGCCCTCAGCCTGTCCCGGCGGTCCCAAGCCGCAGCAGATGCAACGGGATTCCCTGCGTCGCGCGCCCTTGGGGCCTGTGCGGTAGGCACCTGCTATTTCACCATCGGCGGCGCGTTGACCGAAGACGCTCTTCAGCTTCACGACCAGGCGCTTCAGTTGGTCGACATGCCGAGCGGCTCATCACTAGCAACGCCGGTGTGGGCCGAGGTCGGCCACTGTGTGCTCGCCTCTGGAAAGGTCGACGACGCCAAGCACCTCTTCGACAGGGCACTCACCGAGCGAACGGCACTCATCAATCTGGCGCGTCCATCTGCGTTGATCGGCACGATCGACGTCGCTCTGCTCGAGCGTCGGCAGGCCGATGCTGAGCAGAAGCTCAAGGAACTGGAGCAGTATGTCGCCGAGCGCAGCATGAACGACTGGCGGCCCGCGGTGCTCTTCACTGCGGCCGCCGTCGCCGCAGGCGCCGGTGACCACACGACGGCGCTCCTCCGACTTGCCGAGTGCCGCGAACTAGCCGTCGACACGTCCATGCGCATCATGCTCCTCGACGTGCACGCCGCCGAGGCGCGCAGCCTGCGGGCCTCAGACCGCCCCGACGAAGCGGCCACCGCCGAGACGCAGGCTCGCGAAGTCGCCGAGTCGGTGGCGGCCGATATCAGCGACGCTGCCCTGCGAGCGACCTACCTCGATGGCGTCGAGGCTCGCCTCTCATGAGCCCGGTCGCCCGATCCGTCGTTGCCGGGGCCCTACGTTGAGCAGCTTCGAGTTCATCTTCATGGCGGACTGCCAACTCGGCGCCTACGCCACATTCAGCGGCATGCGCGAACCCGACATCGATGACTTTGCGCAGCGGGACATGCGAGTCGAGATCGTCCCCAAAGTCGAAGGCTTCGAGTGGGATGCCAATCGCTACTCCGAAGCAATCGCCGCCGCCAACGCCCTGCGGCCGGCCTTCGTGGTGATGGGCGGCGACATGATCGACGACCCTCACTCCGAGGCACAGCTCGAGGCCCTGCTCGAGATCACGGCCAGGCTCGACCCCGACATCGCCATGCGGTGGGTGCCCGGCAACCACGACATCGCCTCAGACACGGTGACGCCGACCCGCGGCAGCATCGACGCATACCGCACCGTCTTTGGCCCCGACTACTACGCCTTCGACCATGGTGACCTGCGGTTCGTCGTCCTCAACACCGTCGTCATCGACCATCCCGAGGAGGTAGCCGACGAGTGGAGCGAACAGTTGGCTTTCATCGAAAGAGAGGCGGCGCGGGCCGAGGCGGACGGTGCCCGGGTGGTCTTGCTCGGCCACCATCCACTCTTCATCCACGAGCCGAATGAGGCCGACACGTATTGGAACCTTCCTCGCAAGCGACGCAAGACCGTCCTCAACCTCGCCCACCAAGCGGGCGTCCGTGCCGCCTTCGCGGGACATTGGCACCGCAACGCCATCGCCCACGACGGTGACCTGGAAATGGTCACCTCGGGCCCGGTGGGCTATCCGCTCGGCAAAGACCCCTCGGGCTTCCGTATTGTGCGGGTCGACCCCGACCGCATCACTCACGAGTACCTACCGCTGAACCAGGACTGAGGAGCACGCAGTGAGTAAACCGGCCATCGTCGCCGTCGATGACGACCCACAGGTTCTCGCCGCCATCGGCCGCGATCTGCGCAGCCGATACGGCGAGCACTACCGAATCGTGCGCGCCGCCTCAGGTGCAGAGGGACT
>CAYXMJ010000116.1:0-5380 GCA_964465915.1 uncultured Acidimicrobiaceae bacterium | reverse complement strand
GAACGCCTCTACCCCATCCTCGACGACATGCTCGACGACTGGCGCGCCAATGTGCCGGTGCCATTCGCCGGCATCCGCGTCGCAGGAACGACGTGGTCGCCGCCAACCCACGACGTGAAGGACTTCCTGGCCCGCAACCAAATCCCGTACCGCTTCCTCGACATCGAGCGTGACTCCGAGGCCGCCGCCATGGTCGAAGCGGCCGCCGGAGACACCGGAGCCATCCCCGTGGTCTTCTGCCCCGACGCCCCACCCATGGTGCGCCCCGATCGCAAGATGATCGCCGATGCGGTTGGTCTCCAGACCGAAGCGGAGAACCCGTTCTACGACCTCGTCATCATCGGCGGCGGACCGGCCGGACTCGCCGGCGCCGTGTACGGGGCTTCCGAGGGACTGCGGGTAGTACTGATCGAGAAGGCGGCCCCCGGCGGCCAGGCAGGCACCAGCTCACGAATCGAGAACTACTTGGGATTTCCCAGCGGCATCAGCGGTGGCGACCTCTCCCGGCGCGCCGTGGCGCAGGCCACGCGGCTCGGCGCTGAACTGATCACCGGCGTCGAGGTCGTCGCCGTGCGATTGGAGGACACCGTCAAGATCGTGACCCTGACCGACGGCACCGAACTGCGGTGCCACGCCCTGCTCATCACCACCGGGATGACGGTGCGCAAACTCGGCGTGCCCGGGTACGAGAAGTACGAAGGGGCCGGCGTCTACTACGGGGCAGCTCCCAGCGAGGCGGCCACCTACGCTGGAGGCCACGTCTACGTGATCGGGGGCGCCAACTCTGCGGGCCAGGCGGCGATGATGTTCAGCCGCCATGTCAAGCAAGTCACCATGATCGTTCGCGGCGAATCTGTGGGAGCGAAGATGTCGCAATACCTCGTGGATCAGATCGGTTCAACTCCCAACATCGAGGTGCTGACGGCCACCGAGGTGACCGAGGTCGGCGGGTCCCACCTCGTCGAACGCATCGGTCTCCGCGACCTGAAGACCGGGCAGGAAGTCGAACAGCCGGCGCAAGCCATCTTCATCTTTGTTGGTGCCGTGCCCCACTCGGCCTGTGTGACCGACTTGGTTGCGGTCGACGATCACGGTTTCATCCTCACCGGCGACGACATCTTCGTCGACGGCAAGCGGCCCCCAACGTGGACCACAGAACGCAGCCCCCACTTGATGGAGACCAGCATTCCCGGCATCTTTGCCGCCGGGGATGTCCGGGCTGGTGTGGTCCGCCGAGTGGCGTCCGCGGTCGGCCAGGGATCGATCGCCATCTCGATGGTGCACAAGTACCTCGAAGGCGTGTGATGCGCGAGGCGCTCTGCCAGGTCCCGCTCTTCGCCGACCTCTCCGACGAGGACCTCGACCATTTGGCCGCCGGGGTGTTCAGCGAGTCGTTCCCACCCGGCACCGTGATCTTCGCGGAGGGTGACGATGGCGACCGGGCCTGCGTCATCATCGAAGGAGAGGTCGAGGTGATCAAGGTCACCGGCCCGCGCGAGGTACTGCTGGCAGTACGCGGCCCGGGGGACGTGATCGGCGAAATGGCGTTGCTCGACTCGGCGCCGCGCATGGCGTCGATCCGGACCAAGTCCGAAGTGACCTTCCTGTCGATTCCGAAAGGTGTGCTCGATGAACTGCTCGCCACCTCAGCGACCGCGGCCCGGTCGCTGTTCGGCGTGCTGCTGACGCGTTGGCGGGAGACCGAGGTGCGGCTCCGCCAATCCGAGCGCATGGCCCAGATCGGCACCCTGACCGCGGGGCTCGCCCACGAGATGAACAACCCCGCCGCCGCGGTCAAGCGTGGCGCCGGCCAACTCGGAGACGCCGTCGAACGCCTCGGCAGGTCTGCCGCGGCGCTCGAGGACGCGGGACTCGACCCGGCCGCACGTGATCGTGTCGATACCTTGCTCGGCGAGGCCCGCGGTCCTCAGGAACCGCTCAGTGCGCTGCAACGCAGTGATCGGGAGGCCGACGTGGAGGAAGGGCTTGACGATCTCGGGGTGGCCGACGCCTGGCGACTGGCACCCGAGGTTGTTGCCGCCGGGATCGACCCGGCACAACTGAAGGGCGCCATCAGCGGTCTCGACGCCGAGGCGGTTGCGGTGGTGGTCGAGGCGCTGGGGGCCACAGCCGATGCCGCGGGACTCGTTCGTGAGGTCGAGGAAGGCGCCACCCGGCTGTCGGACATCGTCGGTGCGCTGAAGTCCTACTCCCACCTGGACCGTGCTCCCCTTCAAGAAATCGATGTGCGACGGGGCATCGACGACACGCTGCTCATTCTCCGCCGCAAGGTCGATGGGATCGATGTGCGCCGCGACTATCCGGGCGACCCCGTGATGATCCAGGCCTATGCCGCAGAGCTCAACCAGGTGTGGACCAACCTGATCGACAACGCTGCCGACGCCGTGATCGACACGGCAACACCCGAACCCGTCATCGTCATTCGGGTGATCGAGCGCCCCGACGGTGTCGCTGTCGAGGTCGAGGACAACGGGCCCGGGATCCCTCCCGACATCGCGGCCCGTGTGTTCGATGCCTTCTTCACCACCAAACCGGTCGGGAGCGGTACCGGACTCGGCCTCGACATCAGCTACGGGATCGTCGTCCACCGCCACCGCAGAGAAATCTCGGTCGATTCGGTCCCCGGCCGCACCACGTTCCGAGTGACGCTGCCCGCCGATCCCGACGCCTGACCTTCCCTGTTCTTGCGTGGTTCGAGCGCGGTTTCTGGTACCGCAGCCACGCAAGAACGGGAGACGTCCGGCGCAGATCTGTTCTTGCGTGGTTCGAGCGCGGTTTCTGGTACCCCAGCCACGCAAGAACGGGGAGGGGTCAGTCGCGGTAGTCGACCAGGAATTTGCGGACCGGGGCTTCGAGGCCGCCGGCGACGGCAACAAAGCCCGGCAGCAACGGGTCCTTCTGGTTGAACTCGATGGGTTCGCCATCCGGACCAAAGACGGCACCCCCGCCTGCCGCCACCAGCGCGGCGCCGGCGGCGACGTCCCACTCGTTCTTGGGGACCAGAGTCCAGGTGGCGTCGGCCAGTCCTGCCGCCACGCACCCCAACTTGTAGGCGACCGAGCCCATGTTGCGGATGGAGATAGGGGTGGTGAGGAACGGCCCCCACTCGCCCCGCTTCACCTCACTGCGGCTCGCCAACACCAGAGCACCCCGCAGGTCGCTGGTCGGCGTCGTCCTGGTCGGCGCACCGTTGAGGGTCACCCCGTCGTCGATCGAGCCGACGATGCGATGGCCGGCGACCGGATTGAGAATGCCTCCGGCAACCGGGCGGCCGTCGACCACGAGGCCGATCGAAACACACCACTCAGGAATCCCCGCAACAAACTCACGGGTGCCGTCAACCGGGTCGACGATCCATACCCGTTCGCATGCGAGTCGGGCGGCATCGTCGGCCGTCTCCTCGGAGAACCAGCCTTCACCGTTGCGCGGCAACGTTGCGAGCAATGCTTCGTTTACGGCGAAGTCGGCCGCGGTAACCGGGTCGTCACCAGACTTCATCCGCGCCTCGATCGCCCCCGGTGTGAACGGTTCGAGCGCCTCAGCAGCAACGTCGAGGGCGGCTTCAATCCTGGCGACATCGTCGCCGGCGGTCACCCGGCCCATCAGGCGCCGTTGCGCTTGGCGCCGATGTAGCCGAGGTGCTCGAGATGCAGCACCACCATGTTGGCGGCTTCTTCCGGCGAGATATCGGTCGTGTCGATCGTCAGATCGGCATCCTCAGGAATCTCGTAGGGATCAGAGATCCCGGTGAATTCCTTGATGATGCCCGCCCGCGCCTTGGCGTAGAGGCCCTTGCGGTCACGTTGCTCGCACACCTCCACCGGTGTCGAGATATGGACCAGGATGTAGCCACCACCGGTGCTCTCGACGAGTTCACGGTTCAGCTTGCGGACCGCTGCGTACGGGGCGATCGGCGCACAGATGGCGATGCCACCATTCTTGGTGATCTCCGACGCCACGTACCCGATACGCTGGATGTTCAGGTCGCGGTGCTCCTTTGAGAACCCGAGCTCAGAGCTGAGGTTCTTGCGAACCACGTCACCGTCGAGCAGCGTCACCGGCCGGCCACCCATTTCGAGCAGCTTGACCAGCAGGGCGTTGGCCACCGTTGACTTCCCGGAACCCGACAGGCCGGTGAAGAAGATGGTGACGCCCTGCTTGGAGCGTGGCGGATGGGTGCGGCGCAGTTCGCTGGCCACCTCGGGATAGCTGAACCACTCGGGAACCTCACGACCCGTCGCCAGGCGTTCGCGCAGTTCGGTACCCGAGATGCTGAGCGTCCGGGTGCCTTCGGCGACCTCGTCGATCGGCATGTATGTGTCGCGATCCTCGACGTACACCATCATCTGGAACGGCACCATCTTCACTCCGAGCTCTTCCTCGAGTTCGATGACGAGTTCCTGGGCGTCGTACGGCCCGTAGAACGGGGTCCCGGTTGAGTCGCTGCCGGGGCCGGCATGGTCACGCCCGACAATCAAGTGAGTGCACCCGTGGTTCTTGCGAATGATGGCGTGCCATACCGCTTCGCGGGGCCCGCCCATGCGCATCGCCAGGTTGAGCAACGACAACTTGGCGGTGTTGCGGGGGTAGCGATCGAGGATGGCCTGATAGGCCCGAACCCTGGTGTAGTGATCGACATCGCCCGGCTTGGTAAGTCCAACCACCGGCTGGATCAGCAAGTTGGCCTCAGTTTCGGCCGCGGCCCGCATGGTCAGCTCGACGTGAGCACGGTGCATCGGGTTGCGGGTCTGGAAGGCCACGATCTTGCGCCACCCTTGGCGGGCAAACTCCGCCCGCAACTCGGCAGGCGTGCGCCGCAACAGGCGATAGTCATAGTGCAGCGGCGCCTGCAAACCCTCGAGGGTGCCGCCGACATAGAAGGGATGGGTCCGGTTGAGGAGGTGGTCGACCCCAGCATGCTCTTCGTTGGTGGAGCCAAACACCATCTCGGCCTCGGCAACCCGGTCCGCTTCCCACACGTCTTCAACGTGAAGCACCGCAAGCATCACGCCCTCGGGATCCCGCAGGGCAAGAGTCGAACCGGCTTCGAGGCGCGCTGCAGTCTCGGCCGTGACGTCGAGCATGATCGGCATCGGCCACAGCGTGCCGTCGACAAGCCGCATGTCACGGCACACGCCCTCGTAGTCTGCCTTACCGAGGAACCCGCGCAACGGGGAGAACCCGCCGTTGAGGAGCAGTTCGAGGTCGCACATCTGACGATCTGTGAGGTCCCACGAAGCCCAATCGCGCGAGGCGTCTCTCAACTCAGCAGCGCGGTCGGGATCGACCATCAGGTCGACCAGTTCGCCGCCATGGGGCGGAATGAGGTTGTCGGACACCATGAACTCCTTGTTGCGGT
>CAYXMJ010000115.1:0-10203 GCA_964465915.1 uncultured Acidimicrobiaceae bacterium | reverse complement strand
GTCCCCGAGGACTTCCAGATCGGCATGATCCTCGTCGGACCGCAGAACGATCGCGGCTGGTCCCAAGCCCACTACGACGCCGGCCTCTATGTGATGGACAAGCTCGGGCTGCCCGAGTCGAACCTGATCGTGCTGGACAAGATGAACACGGCCGACCGGCCGGAGACGACGATCCCCGACGTTGTGGCCGACATGGTCGATCAGGGAGCCGACCTCATCTTCGCAACGTCCGACGACATGAAGGACGGCGTGTTTGAAGCTAGTGAGGCCTTCCCCGAGGTTCCGATGATCTGGTCCTCCGGCGACAACGCATGGGTGGACGGCAAGGACTATCGGCCCGACCTCGCCAACCTGGGCAACATCATGGGCCGGATGGAATACGGCAAGGCCATCGCCGGCTGCGCCGCGGCACTCACCACCAGCACCGGCAAGATCTCGTACCTCGGCCCGCTGATCAACGACGAGACCCGACGCCTGGTCAACTCCGCCTACCTCGGCGCTGAGTACTGCTACGAGAACTACGTCGGTGCCGACCCGGCCAACCTCGGGTTCGACGTCAAGTGGATCGGCTTCTGGTTCAACATTCCCGGCTTCACACTCGACCCGACCCAGGTGACCAATGAATTCCTGGCTGCCGGCTCCGATGTGGTCATCTCAGGGATTGACACCACCGAGGCCCTGGTCCGCGCCGGTCAAGCTCAGGAAGCGGGCGAGGCAGTCTGGGCGGTTCCCTACGACTACGAAGATGCGTGTGCCGAGGCCCCCGATGCATGCCTCGGCGTCCCGTATTTTCACTGGGGACCTTCGTACTTGCAGACGGCACAGAACGTCCTCGACGGCAGCTTCACCAACGAATTCTGGTGGCTGGGTCCGGATTGGTCCGATATCAACAACCCGGATACCACAGCCATCGGCTGGTTCCCCGGTGACGGGCTGTCGTCCGAGGCGGCGGGCACTTTGGAGACCTTCATCGACGGCCTCGCCAGCGGTGAGATCGACCTGTGGGTTGGGCCACTCAACAACCAGGACGGTTCGGTCTGGCTGGCCGACGGCGAGAAAGCCACAGACTTCCAGGTCTGGTACACGGAGCAACTGCTCGAGGGCATCGTGGGTGCCAGCGCTGCTGAATAGCGGGTGACCAGCGAGCCGGCAGATACCGCAGCGCTCCAGCTGCGGAACATCCGCAAGCACTTCGGCGCGGTGCGGGCGGTTGACGGCGTCACCATCGACCTGCAGGAGGGTGAGCTGCGTGGCTTGCTCGGCGAGAACGGCGCGGGCAAGTCGACCCTGATGAAGATCCTGTCGGGATTCATCGAAGCCGACTCCGGCGAGGTGATCCTTCACGGGAAGCCCGTACCGCTCCACTCGCCCGATGACGCTATCGCCGCTGGGATCGGCATGCTGCACCAGGACCCACTGGTGTTCCTGCCGTTCACCGTACTCGACAACTTCCTGCTCGGTGCGCCCGGTTCCGTTCGCCTCAATCGCAGGGAAGGCGAGCGCGCTTTGCGCGAGGCCGCAGACCGCTACGGCTTCACTTTCGATCCGAAGGCGCTCGCTCAGACGTTGACGGTCGGCGAACGTCAGCAGCTCGAGATCACCCGGCTGCTCTGGCTCGGCGCCCGCGTGCTGATCCTGGACGAACCGACGACCGGCATCTCCGCCTCGCAACGCGAGAAGCTGTTCGAAATCCTGCGTCGGCTCGCCGACGACGGGATGATCGTGATCTTCGTCTCCCACAAGCTCGAGGAGATCGAGCAGCTCTGCGAGCGCGCCACGGTGATGCGCCGCGGCAAGGTCGTGGGACAGACACATGCGCCCTTCTCGACAGACGACCTGGTGGAGATGATGTTCGGTGAGGTGGTCGTGCTCGGGGAGCGCGCCGAGGTCGCCACCGGCGGGACCATGTTGGCGTGGAGCAGCGTGTCGGTGTCGGAGCGGCTGATCAGCGTCGAGGACCTATCGCTCGATGTCGCTTCGAGCGAAGTGTTCGGCCTGGCGGGCCTCGAAGGCAGCGGGCAACGCACCTTCCTACAGGCGTCGACCGGGCTGCTCCGCCCGAAACGCGGCTCGATTCGGGTAGACGATGTCGAGCTCACCGGCAAGCACTACCGCGACTTCATGGCGGCCGGCGTCCATTACCTGCCGGCGGGGCGGCTCGAAGAGGGGCTCGTGGCTGGGATGACGATCAGCGAACACTTCGAGCTGGTCAGGAGGGATTCGTCGTTCTTCATTGACTGGCCCGCCGGGGACGAATACGCCGGGGAGGAGATCGAGGAGAACCACATCAAGGGGACTCCGGAGTCCACCGCGGAATCGCTGTCGGGGGGCAACCAGCAACGACTCCTGCTGGCCATGATGCCGGACGACATCCGGCTTCTGCTCATGGAGCACCCGACGCGAGGTCTCGACATCGAGTCGGCGGATTGGGTATGGACCCAACTGCTGGCCCGACGCAGCTCGGGTACCGCCATCGTGTTTGCGTCCGCCGATCTCGACGAATTGCTGCGCTACAGCGACCGCGTTGCCGTGTTCTTCAACGGCAATGTGCTGCGCATCGTCGACGCTAAGACGGTCACGCCAGACGAACTCGGGTACCTGATTGGCGGCAAGGACGTGTTGGCGTGAGCGATTGGTTCTCCCGTCTCAAGACTCCGTTGTTGTCGGTCGGCCTCGCCCTCGGCGTCACCGTGGTGTTGCTTCTCATCGTCGGGGCACCTCCCTTTGATGCGCTCCGCCAGATCTTCGACGGGTCGCTGGGACGAGCCTCCAAGATCCCCGACACGCTGCTGGCTTGGGTACCGCTGACGCTGGCGGCGGCCGGACTCATCGTCACCTTCCAAGCCGGGATGTGGAACCTCGGAGTCGAGGGCCAGATCGTGATGGGGGCGATCGGCGCGGCGTGGGTGGTGCGCGAGGTGAGCGGTCCAGCCTGGGTGGTGATCCCACTGGCGATCTTGGGCGGGGCCCTCTTCGGCGTCCTCTGGGCGCTGATCCCGGGATGGCTGCGCACCCGCTTCCGAGTCCACGAGATCTTCTCCGGGGTCGCTCTCAACTTCCTGGCCGGGTCGATCGCGGTGTTCCTCATCATCGGCCCGTGGTCCCGCCAAGGCATCGCCTCGACCAGCGGAACCGATCCCTTCGACGAGGCCTACTGGCTCCCGACCGTCGGTGGCGACGACTACTCGTGGCTGGCGATCCTGATCGCGCTCGTCGCCGTGCTCGGGGTGGCCGGTCTCATGGCAGGCACCCGGTACGGGCTGCGGGTCAAAGCCGTCGGCGAGAACAGCAACAGTGCCTTCCTGATGGGTATCCCCACCAGTGGGTACCTGCTCTCGGCCTTTGCGATCTGCGGTGCCTTCGCCGGCGTGGCCGGCACCGTCCAAGCGCTGGCCTTCCACCACAAGCTGGTGCCGTCCATCTCCGGTGGTTACGGCTTCCTGGCCATCCTCGTCGTTCTACTCGCCGGGTTCCGGGCGGTGTGGACCGCACCGATCGGCCTCTTCTTTGCGGCCGTGCTCGTCGGGAGCACCCAACTCTCGTTGCGGCTCGACATCGACTCGTCGCTCGCCGGTGTCATGCAGGGAATCCTGGTGCTCTCCATCCTGCTCGTCGGAGGCTGGCAGGCCCGCCGTAGCCGGGTGGCCGGTACCGACACCCTGACGGTTGCTCCCGAAGAAGGGAGCGGCTGAGATGGAAGTGCTCGCCGGCATCGTCGCTGCGGCCGCCCCGCTTGTCTACGCGTCAATCGGTGAAACCATCACAGAGAAGTCCGGAGTGGTGAACCTGTCTCTCGACGGGAGCATCCTGCTCTCCGCCATGACGGCCTTCGTTGCGGCTTCGACGACGGGAAGCGTCATCGTCGGCTTTGCCGCGGCGATGGCTGTCTCCGCTGCGGTGGCAACCCTGGTGGCGTTCTCGAGCATCAACCTGCGGCTCAACCAGATCGCGGTCGGCTTCGTGCTGTTCCTCCTGACTCGGCAGTTGGCCCTCTTCCTCGGCGACTCATACGTCGGAGTGAGCGGCCCCAAGGTCCCGGCGTTGAAGATCCCGCTGCTCTCAGAGATCCCTTTCGTCGGCCCAGTCCTGTTCGCTCACAACCTGTCCGTGTACGGCAGCTTCCTGCTCGTGATCGTCGCCTGGTGGTTCATCTACCGCACCCGACCCGGCTTGTCCCTGCAGGGCGTCGGCGAACGTCCCGAGGCCGCCTTCGCCCGCGGCGTCCAGGTGAACCGGCTGCGTTACGTGTACACCATCGTTGGCGGCGCCCTGGTCGGCGCCGCAGGCGCTGCGGTGTCGCTCGACCAGATCGCCGGGTGGCGAGAAAACCTCACGACGAACCTCGGCTGGATCGCGTTGGCCTTCGTGATCTTCGGCGGATGGAACCCGCTGCGGGTGGCGCTGGCGTGCTACCTGTATCGGGGTCTGCTGTTCGTCGCCGGCGAGTTCCAGGTCGAGTTCCCCGACTGGATCCAGGTGCTCACCCAACTCCCGTTCCTCCTGATGATCTTGATGATCACCCTGATCAACACCGAGTGGTTCCGAAGCCTCGGCGACCGCTACCCGAGATGGCGCAACTTCCTGGCGTCGGCCCAGCCATCCGGACTCGGCCAGGTGTTCGTGCGCGAGTAGGCGCCCGCTTCTTGCGTGGCCAGGGCGCCGTTTTTGGCGCCGCAGCCACGCAGGAACGGATCGGCCTCGACCCGCCCCGCCTTCACACTTGCTTGGGGACGTTCTTGCTCGGGGCCAGCATGATCTTCATGATCTTGTGGCCGAAATCGGCGGTGGGGCTGAACATCAGCGGGCACCCACCATCAATCACGGTGATCCCGTGCTCCCTCCCGTACGCTGCAGCCTCCGGCGAGACACTTCCGCCGCCGAAGCCGCGGTGCATCCACACCGAGGCGATGCCGAGTTCGTCGCACTGCTTCATCGTCGCCTCGGCTGCCTCGGGGCGGGTCCCGATCACCACCGCCTCGACGCCACCGGGGATGGACTCGAGGTCGTGGTAGCACGGGTCGCCCTCGACCTCATCGGCGTTCGGATTGACGGCAAACACCTCGTAACCCCGGTCCCGCAGCCGCTGGTACACGACGTTGCTGCCATGGCCCTTGGGGTTGCGGGAAACGCCGGTCACGGCGATGCGCTTCTTGGCGAGGAACTCCGCCGTTGCTTCCTTCATCGTGGGCATGAGCGCTCCTTGGTTGGTTCCACCGTTCACCGTGCGGGATGACGGCGTCGAACTCCAGAGGAGAAGGTCGCATCTTGGGCGCGTCCGGGGGCGCCGGAGTCTCCGGCGCCCCGCGGGTGCGAGGAGGCGATGGCCTCAGTCCGCGGTGAAGGTCTCACTACGCATGATCTTGCCAACTGAGTTGAAGCGGGCCACGTGCACATACCGGGCGCCGGGTCCCGCCGACGGCTCTCCCATCGTGAACGCCGTTACCACGTAGTCGCCGAACGCCATCATGTCGACCACCGTCCACTGCCAGCTGCCCTGCTCGACGAAGGTGGAGAGGTAGTCCCGCCAGCTTTCAACGTTGTGCAGGCCGCCGTCATCGCGGATGATGGCGTTCGGGTGATGCAACTCCGCGAACGGGCCGATGTCGTCCCCGTTGAGCACATCGAAGAGTTCTTCACTGACGGCGATATTGCGCTCCTGAGATGCGGTCAGCGCAGCCGGGGCCTCGAGGCTCCGGTTCTCGGCGATCAGCCAGCCGATGGCCACCGCTGCCACGACGAGCACCAGGGCCAGTGCGATGATGAGCCACCGCCGTTGGCTGGTCAGGTGCTCGACCGCCGGGTCGGTTCTTGGTTGTTCCGTTCTCTCTAGCGTCTGCATCACAGGCTCCTCCCCTGCGGTCGGGCGTCGCCGCCAAGCGACAAACGCTCCGACTCCAATAGCCACTGCTCCAACGACGAACCACCAGACGTCTATCCCGCTTGGCGAGGTCGCACCGAGCCCTTCCGTCCCACCCACAGGACCAACCGACGTCCGGTTGAGCCACGCTCCGAGCGCCAACGCCGACCCCACCACAGCGGTGACACTTGCGAACGCCATCGCAAACGCGGCAACCCCGTTCCTCCGCCATCTGCGTTCATCCATGGGATGGGCGGTTGCCGTCACCAGCACCTCGTCAACCGCTCCGAGGACCGAGGCGTGCGCCAAGTGCCGAGCCAACACCGCAACGTCGATCGGCGGAGCCTCGGCATCAACGAGGTGGACGATCTGGTCCCTCAACTCAGACGCCATGGCTCACCCCCAAGTCTTCGCGGAGTCGCCGCAGCGCTCGTTCCAGGTGGGTTTGCACGGACGATCGGGAGATGTCCAGGAAGTCGGCTGTCTCCAGGTACGTCATTCCGAGCCCCTCGATGAGAAACACGACGGCACGCTGCTTGCCGGACAAGTGCCGAAGGGCTGAGCGCAGACCGGGCTCGATCACCGGCGGATCGAAGTGCGGCGGATCGACCCGGGTCGGGGTCGGGACGAAGCGATGGCGCAAGGCCCGCCGCTTCGCTACCCGGTACAGGTAGCCCCCAGGGTTCTCCACCGTATCGAGTCGATCCCAGTGCTCCCAGGCGAAGACGAGAGCGTCCTGAGCGGCGTCCCTCCCCAGGTGGTAGCCCAGTTCCGCAACGAGTGCATACCGCAACGGAGGTTCGATCCGCCGGGCAAACTCGGTGAAGATGTCTGGTGACGGGCATTCCATCTCGCCGCTCGTTTCACGACGCTCACCCCATAGTGCCTCCGAGGGGGTCCCCTGCACGACAGGCTTTCTCCCCTTCTCGTTCTTGCGTGGCTGCGGCGCGATTCTTGGCGCTCTGGCCACGCCGGAACGAGAAGGGTCCGTCGCCCCTGGTACTCCTGGTGCAAACGACCAACCATGGGGTCTGGATGGGGATGGGTGGGTACCTATTTAGCGCGCCTGTGGCATATTCCCGTCATCCATTGCGTTGACTTCACACGTACGACTTGTGACAGCTCCCGGCCGAAAGGCGCCTCGTGACCAATCCGATCATCAACGTTGTCGACCTTGGCTTCCCGTGGGAGGGGCTCGACCCCTTCATCTTCACGGTGCATCACGTCGATCACTACCCCGCCGGCAACGAGCTGCTCGGCCCCATCGTGCCTCTTGCGGGGCGCCGGATCGGATCCGACTTCTCCTATCTCGATGGCTGGAGCATGTACCACGGGGATGTCGTCCCCGGCTTCCCCCAGCACCCGCACCGCGGGTTCGAGACCGTGACGGTGGTGCGGCGCGGCTACGTCGACCACTCCGATTCGCTGGGCGCCACCGCCCGCTACGGGCAGGGCGACGTGCAATGGCTGACCACCGGGAGCGGGATCATGCACTCCGAGATGTTCCCGCTGATCGACGCCGACGGGCCCAACCCCTTGGAACTGTTCCAGATCTGGCTCAACCTCCCGCCGGACTCGAAGATGGTGCCTGCCCACTTCGGGATGCTGTGGGGCGAAGACATCCCGACCATCGCACCAGCTCCGGGGGTGACGGTCGACGTGATGGCCGGCGTCATCGACGGTTTCACCGCCCCGGCGCCCCCACCGGACTCCTGGGCGTCGCGAGCAGAGTCGCAACTGGCGATCTGGTTGATCCGAATGGAACCCGGCACCTCGTGGGAGCTGCCCGGCGCTCCGGCAGACGTCAACCGGATGCTGCACTGCTTCGAGGGGAGCGACGCGCGCATCGCAGCAACCTCTTTCGCCAAGGACAACGGTGTTCGGCTCCGCCCTGAGGTGACCACCATCCTCGAGAACCACGGCACACCGGCCGAGTTCCTGCTGCTGCAAGGACAACCGATTGGTGCCCCGGTGTTCCAGATGGGTCCGTTCGTGATGAACTCAGCCGAGGAGCTGCGCCAAGCCGTCGACGACTACCGCCGCACCGAGTTCGGCGGCTGGCCCTGGTCGACCCGAAGCCCGGTCCACGCCCGCACCGATGGCCGCTTTGCCATCCACGCCGACGGCCGGGTCGAACACCGCGACATGATCCCCACCCACTGACCGAGAGGCTTTTGGCGGACATGGGCGCAGCATGATGCGCCATCGTCCGCCAAAAGCCTCTCGGTGCGTATGGTGGGGTGATGGAACCGCGGCGTCAGCAGTCATCTGGGGGATTCGAGCTTCCGGTGCCGGCGGCCGAAGCTATGTGGCTCTTCACCCCGGAGGGCGAACGGGAATGGGTGCCAGGGTGGGATCCCCGCTATCCGGCCGGCCAACCCAGCGAGGAACCCGGAACCGTGTTCCGGACAACCGCCGACGGCTTGACGACCGTCTGGGTCATCCTCGAGCTTGACCGATCCGGTCACCGGGCTTCGTACGCCCGAGTCACCCCGGGAGTCCACGCCGGCACCGTGTCGGTTGAGTGCGTGGACACTAGACCCGGCCACTGTCGAGTCGGGGTGGGCTACGACCTGACGACCCTCGGCAATGTCACCACGCTCGATCCCTACCATCCGGAAGCCTTTGGGGACATGATGGAAACGTGGGCCACGCTCACTGCGAGGTATCTGAGCGACCGCTCAGGCTGATGCAGAATCAGGCGGCGACGGACTCAGGGGCCTCGAGACCGAGATCGGTCCAGTCCAAGGCACGGCGATCGCCGGTGTCGATGAAGGTCACTCCCGGCAGGTCGGGCAGGTCACCGCAGAAGTCGCCGATCCAAGCGACACACCGGTCTTCCGCTACGGCCGCCTCAACCAGCGGCCGAGCTGCGCCGATCTTCCACTTCCAACCAAAGGCGCCTTCGCCGTCATCGATCGCGGGGAACGGTCCGACTCCGAGGTGCTCGGCGATCTCATCGTTGGCCTGGTCACGCCAGTTGGAGCACCACCAGGTCTCGAAATGCGAAGTAAGTTCCTGGATCAAGTCTGGCATCGACCGCGGAATGGCGAGCCAGAAGCCGTGCGACCGGATGAGATCGACATCGAGCTCCGCGGCTCGCTCCTCAGCGTCCGACCCAAAGGGCCGGATCTTCATGACCGCCCCCAGATCGTTGATGACCCCATCGACATCCAATAGGAGCAATGGTTTGTGGTGAGAAGTCATCCCCTCTGTATCGGCAGGTCAGGGCCAAATCCTCACCCCCAATCCAACGTCTGGACCTGTGATCGCCTATCGAGCGCGACCCTTGGCTGACCTCTTCAGCGTCGACCTCAGCGAGGTCGACGGCGATTGCCTCGCTGACCGGCATACCGACGACATCGGATGTGGTCCGAACATGGGCTCGCCATCCAGACGGCGGACACCGATTTCGCCTGGTTCCCCGATCGCCGTTGGGAGAAACCACTCGGCTGAGGCGGTCACCTCGGCCGCTACAGGTCGGCCGGAAGCAGGCGGAATGGTTCTTCGTCGTTGGTCTGCATCGCCCGGAAGTGGCGGGCGTCAAGGGTGAGGATGTCAACGGTGCCATGCCGCTCAGCGAGGACGACAAGCGAGGCGTCGGCGAGACCGATGCCAAGGTCCCGGTATTTGCTCACAATTGATACCGCGATTGCGATATCACCTTGGGTCATCGGCTCGAGGCGGTACGCACCGGCGGCGACGTCGCCGAGCAGCAGAACCTCGGCGTCGACCCCGAGCTTGCGCTGCACCAGATAGTCGAGTTCGCCGAGCACGAACGGCGACACCACAAGAGGATCTTCAGCCGCTTCGATGACAGCACGGCAAGCCTCGTGGTGGATCTCGTCCGGATCAGCTGCAGCCAGCAACCCCGAGGTGTCGGCGATGATCACGACTCGCCGAACCCGCCATCGAGAAGCTCATCAACCCGCTCAGCCCAGTTGGTCTGCCGGCTCGTTGGGGCGCTCAGCGGAAGGTGTGGGCGCGGCGCCCGCTGTTCCAGGGCGCGAGCGAGCGCTTCGCGGATCACCTCGGCTTCGGTGCGTCCCTCCGATCGGGCCGTCACCTCGAGTTGAGCCTTGAGTTCGTCGGGGAGATAGATGGTGGTTCGCTTCACGCCATACATCATGCCATACCGTTGATCCCGGGGGCGACGGATTCTGCCAATTCCAAGGTATCGCTTCGGTATGACAGCCTGTTGCGCTCTCGCCATCGCGACAACAGCTGCGGTCCGCTCGCCGCCACCCGGATCTCCAGGCTACCGGCGCATGGCAGCCGAGCGGATGAAGGGCACCCAGACTCTCCGAAACTCGGGAACTTCCTCGCCCGTTGTGGCGTCCTATTCA
>CAYXMJ010000114.1:0-10209 GCA_964465915.1 uncultured Acidimicrobiaceae bacterium | reverse complement strand
CGGGCGGTGCCGGCGGCACCATTGTCGTTGTTGTCGTGGTGGTCGCCGTCGTCGTCGTCGTGGCGGTCGTCGGCGGCGGAGCGATCGTCGACGTGGTTGTGGAGGTGGTGGTCGATGTAGTCGTGGACGGCAGAGTCGTAGTTGTAGTGGTGACGGGCGGCGCGGTCGTAGTGGTCTGCGGCGGCAGCGTGCTCGGAGTCGGGAACTGCGTTGTCGTCGTTGTCGAAGAGGTAGTCGTCGAGGTCGTCGCCGTTGCTCGTGGTTGGGGTGGATTGGTCGGCGCCGGGCTACCACTATCGCCGCCGGGTGGTGCCGCCACGATGTCGTCCTCGGGAAGCACAACCACCGGCAAAGCCACACAATCGCCATCCATGTCGCACAACTCGACCACGTAGCGATCTCCGGTGACCGGTCCTGGTTCGGGCAGATAGACCAGAACGCCATCGTCATCGGCAGCCACGATGCCGGTCGTCGGGGCCTGCACGATCAGCACGGAGTCGGGGTCGACGTTGTCCGGATCGAACGTCCCGTTGCCGCCCCAGCTCACCTCGTATTCGGAAACGTCCTGGTTGGCGTAGGAGGGGACGATGTCACCGACGCTCACGCCGCTGTTCGGCCCAGGGATCAGCCCGCCGACCAGGGCAATACCCAACGCCGCCGTGGTGGCGACGGCCGCGGTGGCGGTGTCGCCGAGGCGCCGCAGTCCTCCGATGAACGGCAGCTGCCCGAGGAAAGCAAGGGGGCCGGCCACCCGGCGGAGACTCCCCATCGAGAGGCTGAGAAACGCCCGCACCACATGGGGGTCGAACTGGCTCCCTGCTCCGGCGGCGAGTTCCTTTCGAGCCGCCGCCGTCGACAGTGCCGGCTGATAGGTGCGGAAGGCAGTCATGGCGTCGTAGGCGTCGCCGACGGCAACAACCCTGGCTCCATAGGCGATGCCCTCGCCGGCAATCCCCGCCGGATAGCCCGACCCGTCGTACTGCTCGTGGTGGTGAAGGATCGTCAGCGCCCACGGCCCCAGGAAATCGTGGATGGGTCGGGTGAGTTCGTACCCGTCGGCCGGGTGGTTTCTGACGTGGGACCAGTCCTCTTCGGTGAGTTTGTGATCGGAGCTGAGGACCTCGGCGGGGACACCGAGCTTGCCGACGTCGTGGAGCAGAGCGACCCAACGCAACCGGTCGCGGTCGTCGAGCGGGATGCCCAATTCCTCGGCGAGCAGGTCGGTGTAGGCCCGGGTCCGCTCGGCGTGGCCACGAGTGAGACGGTCGTGATCGCCAAGGGAGGCGACCATGGCAAGAACAAACTCGGCGGCCCGGGTGGGATCGTCGTCTACCCCGGCGGCGCGCGCCCGCTCGACATCTGCCTGCATCCGCCGCGAGGAGTTCGACCGCAGCGCAACGCTGAAGCGAGATGGTGCCTTGTCAGGGAACACCAGCGACATCCGCAGCAGCGCCGCCAGCGGCAGGAGTTGGCGAGCGATCCGGTCGACCAGCCACATCGTGCCGAACGAGGATCCGAGCACCAGAGCCCACCACGCCAGGCTGCCCCAGAGTCCGTCGGGATCAGGGAGGGAATTGGCCACCACAGTGGCTACCACGATCGCCGCCACCACGGGCACGATGAAGACGACAGCGCGAATCAGCCAGGCCCGGACGCGACGGTCCTCCCATCGTTCTCCGTGCCAGGTCATCGCACTGCCGTCCCGCAGTCAGGGCGTGGGGAAGTGCTCGCCATTGCTATCAAGGAAATATCGACCAGGCCGGACCGTATCCTGAGCTGAGTCTTAGGAGACTGCGGTGTACACCGCTTCGTATTCGGCGGCGCGCGCCTCCCACGACCAGTCGACCGTCATGCCGTTCACCTGCATTCGCTCCCACAAGCGTGGCAACCCGAGGTGGTAGCGCATGGCACGGCGAATCGTCTTGGCCAACGATTCCGGCTCAAAGGTGCGGAAACCCAACCCCGTACCGTGCTCGTCGTGCTCGTCGATGTCGGGCACGCTGTCGGCAAGGCCGCCGGTGAGGCGGACGACCGGCGGCGTTCCGTACTGCATTGCATACAACTGCCCGAGACCACACGGCTCGAACTCCGATGGCATCAGGTAGGCATCGGCGCCGGCCGACACCAGCCGCGACAACGAGTCTTGATAGGGCAAGTGGGCCACCGCATCTGGGTAACGCTCTGCCCAATCGTCGACCATGGCATCGAGTTCTCCGTTGCCGACCAATACCAATCGGAAGCCCTCAGCCACCAACTCGGCGATGGTGGGTTCGAGGAGACCGAGACCCTTCTGGCGCGCCATCCTTCCCACGTTGCCAAAGACCACACCATCACTGAGGCCCGCCAGGGCCAACAAGGCGGCTCGTGACTTCTGTCTACCGCCCAGGGCAGTCGCCGTGAAGGGCGCCGGCAGCGCATCGTCGGTGGCCGGATCCCACGATGTGGTGTCGATCCCGTTCAGGATCCCAACGATGGGGTGGGCCAGGGAGGCAACGATGCCGGACAGGCCAAACGAGGTTTCGGGCACGGCGAGTTCGACGGCGTGCCCGGGACTTACCGTCGTCACTCGGTCGGCGCCAACCATGCCTGCTTTGAGATAGTTGGCAGACCCAAACCACTCGAGCGCCCCGCCGAGCGTTGCCGCCTCCGGAGCCACACCAAGCAGGGCTGCAGCCTCATCAAGCGGGCCCAACATCGGATGAGCAGCGTTGTGGATGGTGAACACGGTGGGGAGGGACGCCAGCAGCGCGGCGGCCCCGACATGAGCGTCGTGGAGATGGAGCACATCGAAGTCGCCGGAGAGGTCTGCCGTCGCCCGCGCGAACCGCCCAAAGCGCAGCCAGTTGTCGTCGTAACCGGTGCCGGGCTCCGGCCCGTAGATCCCGGGGCGGGCGAAGGCGGCGTCCCGGTACGCAAGCACATGCAGGCGCGGGTCGGGAATCCGGTACCAACTGCCACCGACCGCGGTGCCTTCCGGCTCGAGATCGCGGTACCCCGGCACCGTGACCGTCACGTCATGGCCGAGCCGGGCCAGTGCGCCGGCCAAGCCCGCGACGGCGTTGCCCAAGCCGCCGGTGCGGACGAAGGGGCCAAGTTCAGCGGCCGACATCAGGATCTTCACGGGAGCCACACCCTATCTCGCTCCCCGAGGTCGGCAAGACAGCGCTCCTGCTCGGCGTCGAGGCTCGACCCCGCAGCCAATTGCCCGGCGAGATCGGTGAGGAACGCGGCATCGGCGGCGTGTCCTCGCCACCTCTTGGTGGCGTAGCCGACTGCAGTGCCGGTCGATATCAGGAACGCCCAGTCGGAGCTCTCGATGAGCAGCACCGTACGCCGCAGCTGGTCGAGCACGGTGCGCAAGGCCGGCTCTGGTACCGGGTGATCGACCTGGGTCTGTCCAAGCGCAGCCTCGGCGGCGTAGATGGCGCGCCACAGGTCGGCGGTCGACGGCACATCCCACACTCGAAAGTCGCCGCCCTCTCCCCACGAACCCGCCGGAACCCGCACCGCCTGGGCTGTGCCCACTGCGTCGAGAGCCTCCGAAGCGGTGACAACCGCAATACCGGACGCGTCGAGTTCGCGCCTGGCGGCCGCGAACCACTGCACACCCTCGCGCCACCAGTGCCCAAAGAGTTCGGCGTCGTACGGCGCCAAGACCACCGGATCCTCGACCCCGGCGGCAACGGTGTTGGCGATGGTCTCCCCAACGAGGCGAGCGAAGTGGTGGCCCTGCTCGGCAACGGCGGCGTCCGCCCGACCCGGCTGGTAGGGAGCCTTCTCGCCGATGTCGAGTTCGCGGTCGGTGACCCGCCAGTAGCGCAACCCTCCTTCGTGGTGGCGGCGATGGAATTCCAGAAACCAGGGGTTGGCCGGGTAGCCGATGTCGCCCGACCACACCTGCACAGTCGTGGTGGGGTCGCGAGGAAACGCGGCAACCGTCGAGTCCCCGAGGGTGTAGATCTGATGGGGCGACAGCCCCTTCCCGGCAGCCGCAGACCACGGCGGATAGTTCCCGATGGGGGCTCCCTCGGTAACGAGGTGAGCGTCGATGATCGTCCAGTCGAGGCCGGCCGCCTCCAGGAACGTCTCGACCCCGGGCCGTTCCCGCTCGATCGGCAAGCCCGCGGCAGGTTGCCAGGGCCCGGCGGGTCGGTAGGCGCACTCCGGCATCCAGATCCCACGTGGCTCACGGCCGAACCGCGCCCGAAACCAGGCCACGCCGTCGCCTACCTGGTGGCGGGTTCGCTCCGCAGAACCCAGCAAGGGGAGGAACCCGTGAGTGCGGGCGCTCGTGAACAGCTCGATGGCACCGGCTGCATCAAGGGCACCAAATCCACTGAGGATGTCACGATTGCGCCGCTCGAAATCGTCCAACGTCGCTTGGTAGCGATCCCGCCAAGCCTCGGCAATGGCGGCTCGTTCCGTATCGCCCGACGCTGCGGCGTCATCTCGATTGCGAATGGCGGCGTCGATGAGTGCGCCGAGGTGACCAACCAGCCCCGTGCGAAAGCGGTCATCGTCCAGTTGCTCCCCCAGTACCGGGGTGAACTCGAGGGTCAACGCCGGCCGCACCCCCTCCGCGCTCAGAGCCTCGAGCGATCCGAGCAACGGGAGGTAGGTGTCGGCGGCAGCCTCGAACAGCCACGATGACCCATACGGCCACTCGCCGTGACCCAGGACGTAGGGCAGGTGGGCGTGCATGACGAAGACGAGACGACCCTTCACGAGTCCCATGTTGGCAGCCCGTGACACTGCCCGCGGCTACGCTCCCCCGATGCTCCCCCGCCGACCCCAAGCCGCCTTCCTCTTCGGCATGTTCGACCTCCAGGAGGGCCTGGCGGTCGACCACCAATACGACCGATCGCCCAGCGTCCCCCGGCCCGGCCGACCAGTTCTGTTGCGCGTCACCACGACGTCCGAAGCGCGTCGAGTCTCGGTGATTGCCGCCACCGACCCAGCCGCCGTCAGCCCCCTAGCAATCGAGACCGCAGGCACCGAGTATCCCGCGCGCCGAGTCGGGTCTCATTGGGAAGCAGTGTTACCCGGCATGCCCGAAGGCAACATCGTGAACTACCTGGTCCGCAGCCTCGACGGGACCGAACGCGCTTGGTATGCCGACGGCCGCAGGCCACAACGGGCCGCCACCGTCTTCACCCACCGGGTGACTTCGCGGCGTCCGCCGTCCTGGACCAACGATGCAGTCGTGTATCAGATCTTCGTGGACCGCTTCGCCAACGCCGCAGGTCCGGTCGCCGAGCCCGAGCACCCTCGGGCGTGGGCGGGTGGGGACCTCCCCGGCATCACCGCCCAGATCCCGTACCTCGCCGAGCTCGGGATCAACGCCATCTGGCTGACCCCGATCCTCAGTTGTAGCAGCTACCACGGGTACGACACCAAGGACTTTGGCAAGGTCGACCCCCGCTTTGGGGGTAACGGCGCCCTCCACGACCTGGTCTCCGCGGCCACCGCGTCCGGGATTCGGATCCTGCTCGACTTCGTGCCGAACCACGTTTCGGACGAGCACCCGTGGTTCATCGACGCCCAGGCGGGTGGTGATACCCGGGACTGGTTCAACATCGCCGACGACGGGAGCTACGACACCTTCTTCGGGAACCCCGGGATGCCCAAGCTCAACGTGAACCATCCCGAAGCGAGGGCCGCTCTGATCGCCGCCGCCCGGCACTGGCTCGAGGAATACGGAATCGCCGGCTACCGCATCGACCACGTGCTCGGACCGAGCGAATCGTTCTTCGCCGACCTGTCGGCCGAGCTCAACCGCACCCATCCCGAAGCGTGGCTGTTTGGTGAGGCCACCGCTACACCGGCGTTCTGCCGACGCTACGGCGGAGTACTCGACGGTGTGACTGACTTCCTGTTTGCGTATGCACTGCGCGACTTCCTCGGCGGCCACTTGGATCCGGCCGGCTTGGTCGAGGTCGAGCAGGAGGCCGCCGCGGTGCTCGCCCACGAGGACTTCTCTTGGGTCCGGTTCTTCGACAACCACGACATGGGCCGCGGCATGCACCGCTGGGACGACGACACCGAACGGCTGGTGTCGGGGACCGAAGCCATTCTCCGACTGCCCGGCGTCCCGGCGATCTTCTACGGCACCGAGCAGGGCCTGACCCATGAGGTCTCCGCTGACACCGGCGGCCTCGAAGTCGGCCGAGTCCCGATGAGTTTCGGCGGGCCCACCGGGCTGCGCGATCCAATTCGAGCTGCGGTGAACGCCCGGACCCAAGGAGCCGAGCCGCCCCTGACGCCGGTTCAATGGCGCATCAACGGCCGCACCGCAAGCTGGCGCTGGGGCCACTTCCAGGGGCGGCTGACGGCGCCGTAGGAGGTGCCCCTTTGGGGGTTAGAAGACTGTTGAACAACGCCGGCTTCGGCTTGCCGCCAGGGTTCACGACGAGGCGTTTGCTCGCCCCGGCAATCCCGCGCGGCGTTTGTTCAACACCATCCTTAGGAAACTGTCGGTAAGCGCCCGGCGGAGCCGCCGACCACCAGCTCGGGGCGGAAGAGTTGGGGCCGAGGGCGGGTTTCGTCGGTGGTCTGAGCCACGATCATCGAGGCGACGGCGGCGGACATGCGGTCGACTGGTTGGCGCATCGTGGTGAGCGCCGGGTCGGTGAGCGCGGCGATCGGAGTGCCGTCGAGACCGATGATCGAGACGTCGTCGGGCACCGAGGCGCCCCAGGCACGTACGGCGCCGATGGCCCCGATCGCCATGAGATCGCCGCCGGTGACGATGCCGGTAGCGCCGGCTTCGAGCAGCTTGGCCATGCCGGCGTGGCCGCCCTCGAGGGTGAAGAGTGTCTCGGAGATGAGATGGCTGCCGGTCTCGAGGCCGGCAGCAGCGACGGCCGCCTCGTAACCATCGACCAGCAGTTGCGAGGTGCTGTAGCGACGGGGGCCGATCAGGCAGCCGATCTTGGTATGACCGAGACGAACGAGGTGCTGCACACCGGACTGGGCTGCAGCGGCAACGTCGATCGAAACGGCCGGCACGGGGCAGTCCGGGAAGATCCCGTTGACCAGAACCGTGGGGACACCCTTGTCCAGCATCCGCTCGTACGGCTCGTACCCGATGCCGGCTTGGGCATAGCGCCCGTTGACGACCACTACCCCGGCGGCGTCGATGTCGACGAGGTGGTCGAGGTAGTCGTCTTCGTGAATCGTCTCGGATGTCGAAGGACAGACCACCGACATGATCCCGTGGCGGGCCAGCCGCGACTCGATGGTCTGGGCGAGCAGCGGGAAGATCGGATTCGCGAGTTCGGGCGTGATGATCCCGACCACACCCGAACGCGCCGAGCTGGCGGGTACCTCTCGATACCCGAGGTCGCTGAGCGCATCGAGTACCAGCCGGCGGGTGGGTTCGGCCACGCCCGGCCGGGCATTCATCACCCGGCTGACGGTGGCTTCACTCACGCCGGTGAGCGCGGCGACTTCCTGGAGCTTGGGACGCATCCCCCTACTATCCCCTACATTGCAAGTTCTTGCAAGACTTGCAGAAAGCGGCTGGAAATCTTGCAAGGAACGTGCTTTACTCGCGTTTGCTGGTTTACTACCGGCAACGGAGGCACTCACTCGAGATGCCCCGCGCAAACCCCATTGGATAACGGAGGAGGACTTCCTGTGAGAAGTCGGTACCGGATTCTGGTTGGTCTTGTTCTTGCCTTTGCCCTAATCGCTGCCGCTTGTGGCGACGATGACAGCAGTGGCGACACGACGACGACCACTGAAGCCATGGAAGAAACAACGACGACGACCGAAGCTATGGAAGAAACAACGACCACGGCTGCCGCTGAAACGACGACGACCGAGGCCGCAGCAGCGGAAGCGCTCGTGGTGTGGGCCGACGAGATGCGCTCGCCGGCGATCCTGGCGATTGCCCCCGAGTTCGAAGCCGCCACCGGCGTAGCCGTCGAGGTCGTGCAGAAGGACTTCGGCGCCATTCGCGACGAAGCGATCCAGCTGATCCCGACCGGCGAAGGCCCCGACGTCTTCATCGGCGCCCACGACTGGACCGGCCCACTGTCGGACGCCGGCGTGGTGGCACCGCTCAATGATCTCCCCGCCGACACGGCCGCGGATTTCTTCGACCCCTCACTGACCGCCTTCACCCTGGGTGGCTCGCTCTACGCGTTGCCGTTCCAGATGGAGGGCATCGCCATGTGGATGAATACCACCCTGGCAGCCACCACCGACGCTCCGGCAACCTTCGAGGAGCTGACGACGCTGTGTGACAGCGTGCTCAGCGGCGACCAGGCGTGCATCGCCCTTCCGGGCGGTGCCGACGGTGCCGACGCGTATCACATGTTCCCGTTCCAATCCGCCTTTGGTGGGTCGATCTTCACGTTCGACCCGTCGACCGGATACACGGCGGACACGGCCGGCATCGATGAGCCCGAGTCCATCGCCGGAGCCGAGTTCATGGCCGGACTGGTCGAGGCCGGGTACATCCCGTCCTACAACTACGGCAATGCCCAGGAAGCTTTCCAGCAGGGCAATGCATTGTTCTGGATGACCGGACCGTGGGCCCGTGGCGATGCTGAAACCGGCGCCGCCGAGAACGGGTTCGAAATCCAGGTGATCACCGTCCCAACGATGGAGGGCAACACGCCGCGTCCGTTCTTCGGTTCGCAGGGCTTCTACATCAGCTCGCAGACCACCCAAGAGCTGGTCGCCAAGACCTTCGTGTACGACTACGCCGCCGGCGCTGAGGTGCAGCAAGCCCTCTACGACGCCGACCCGCGCCTGCCGGCCAACCGGACGGTGGCCGAGGTCGTATCGGCCGACCCGATCGTCGCTGCCTTCACGGAGTCGATTGCCAACGGCCAGCCGATGCCCAACATTCCGCAGATGACGGGTGATGTGTGGGACTCGTGGGGAGCTGCGATGCTCCAGATCCGCAACGGCGAATCCGATCCGACGACCGCATTGACCGCGGCCGGCGAGCAGATCGACGGTCTGATCGGAGCCTGACGTAGTCAGCGACTAACCTCCGACAGATGTTTGGAGGACACCAGAGGACGGGGCCGGCATGACGGCCCCGTCCTCTGCGCGTACCGGCCGGTTTGGGAGTCTGGGACCCGGTTTCTGGTTCCGGTTCGGGTCGATGGCGATCGTCGATGCCATGGCTCTGTGGGCCATGTACACGCTGATCGACAAGGAGCAATGGCTGGTCATGGCCCTCCTAGCGATCGGCGCCGTCGCACTCAACTTCATCTACTTTTCCAGCAAGACCATCCCGCTGCGCTACATCGCCCCGGGGATAGTCTTTCTCAGCGTCTTCGTCATCTACCCCATCGGATACACGATCTACCTATCGATGACGAACTTCGCCCAGCCGAACAACGTCAACAAAGAGCAGGCGATCGTCGCGCTGGAGAGCATCAAGGTCATCTCGGACGATCCGGCCCAGTTCGAACTCACCGTGTATCAAGGGCCGGGCGGTGAACTCCGTTTCTTGCTCGTCGACGAGGAGGGCAACACCTGCTTCGGCGTACCGCGGCTCAAGACCGATCCGCCCGGCGACAGCACGTGTAAGGAGGTTCCGCTCGATGATCCGGCGGCGCCGCCCGACGAGATCGACGGTTTCACCAAGCTCAGGTTGGCCGACCTCATCGCCGTCGAGAACCAGCTGCTCGCCTCCGCCGTAGACACCCCGGTAGGTGAGGCCGTGGTCGTGACGGCGACCTCTGCCCAGGCCGGCCAGATTCAGCGCTACACCTATGACGAAGCGCGCGACATACTCGTCGACAACATCGAGGAATTGGCGCTGTTTCATACCGCGGCGACCGCGTCGTAGAGGTGGACCTCCACCTCGACCCCCTCGGCGTAGCCCTCCAATCCGGCAGGAACGACGACGAAGCCACCGGCCCGGGTGACCGACGACAACACGGACGCCCCGGAAATGGCAAGCGGGCGCACCCCTGCGGAATCGACTAGCACCCGGGCGTAGTCGACCCGGCCGATCTGCGACACCAGGCGGCCGGCAAGTGGCATACGAATAGTGCGATACGGCCAACCCTCGGGTAGTCCCGCCATCCGCCGGATAACCGGCCCGGCGAAGAAGTCGTAGGCAACGAGACACGACACCGGGTTGCCGGGGAGGATCAGCACGGGAGCGCCGCCGATGTGTCCCACCCCGGTTGGCGAGGAAGGTCGCATAGCGACACCGTGGACAAGCAGTTCGCCCAACTC
>CAYXMJ010000113.1:0-10326 GCA_964465915.1 uncultured Acidimicrobiaceae bacterium | reverse complement strand
GAGCAACACAGTCTGGAGCGAGACACGTGCCACAGCTGTTCGATGAACTGAAGATCGGCCTCGCCAGCGCCGACCAGATCCGATCCTGGTCTTTTGGTGAGGTACGGAAACCTGAGACGATCAACTACCGGACCTTGAAGCCGGAAAAGGACGGACTCTTCGACGAGCGCATTTTTGGTCCCACCCGGGACTGGGAGTGCTATTGCGGCAAGTACAAGCGCGTCCGCTTCCGCGGGATTGTGTGCGAACGCTGTGGCGTCGAGGTGACCCGGGCCAAGGTACGACGGGAACGCATGGGTCACATCGAACTGGCCGCGCCCGTCACCCACATCTGGTTCTTCAAGGGTGTGCCCAGCCGGCTGGGCTATCTGCTCGACATGTCCCCCAAGGACCTAGAGAAGGTCATCTACTTCGCGGCCTACCTGATCACGTGGGTCGATGAGGACAAGCGCGAATCCGACCTCCTCGAGCTCGAGGACGCCACCCGCCATGAACTCACGCTCATCCAGGACGAGTTCGCGGAGTGGAAGAACGAGCGTTTGGAGCGGCTCGAACAAGAGCTGACCCAGATGGAAGAGGCCGGGGCGAAGACCCAGGAGGTCTCTGCACGTCGCCGTGAGGTCGAGCGCGAGATCAAGGATCGTGAGGAACGAGCCAGGGTCGAAGAGGAGCTGCTCCAGGAAGCCTTCGACACCTTCCGCACGATGAAGCCCAAGCAGTTGGTCGAATCCGAGCAGCTGTGGCGTGAGGTTGTCGACCGCTACGGCGACTACTACGAGGGCGGCATGGGCGCTGAGGCCATCAAGGACCTCATTGCTCGTCTCGACCTCGAAGCCGAGATCGAGAAATTGCGCGAGGACCTGACGGCCAATTCGCAGCAACGCCGCCAGCGGGCCATGAAGCGCCTCAAGGTGGTCACGCCGTTTGCGGATGGCAAGAACGACCCGCGCGACATGATCCTCGAAGCGGTGCCGGTCATCCCGCCGGATCTGCGCCCCATGGTGCAGCTCGATGGTGGCCGTTTTGCCACCTCGGACCTCAACGACCTGTATCGCCGGGTGATCAACCGCAACAACCGGCTCAAGCGACTGCTCGACCTCGGCGCTCCCGAGATCATCGTCAACAACGAGAAGCGCATGTTGCAGGAGGCGGTTGACGCGTTGTTCGACAACGGGCGGCGCGGCCGTGCCGTGACCGGACCAGGTAACCGGCCGCTCAAGTCTCTTTCCGACATGCTCAAGGGCAAGCAAGGTCGGTTCCGTCAGAACCTGCTCGGCAAGCGAGTCGACTACTCAGGCCGCTCGGTCATCGTGGTCGGTCCCCAGCTGGAGCTTCACCAGTGTGGTCTCCCCAAGCTGATGGCGCTCGAGCTGTTCAAGCCTTTTGTGATGAAGCGGTTGGTTGACCTCGACTACGCCCAGAACATCAAGGCTGCCAAGCGGATGGTCGAGCGGCGCCGCCCCCAGGTGTGGGACGTGCTCGGCGAGGTGATCCAGGAGCACCCGGTATTCCTCAACCGCGCCCCGACGCTCCACCGTCTCGGCATCCAGGCCTTCGAGCCGGTGCTGGTCGAGGGCAAGGCCATTCAGATCCACCCGCTCGTCTGTGAGGCGTTCAACGCCGACTTCGACGGTGATCAGATGGCCGTGCACCTGCCGCTGTCAGCCGAGGCTCAGGCCGAGGCGCGCATCCTGATGCTGTCGTCCAACAACGTGCTGTCGCCGGCTTCGGGTCGGCCCATCGTCACCCCGTCCCAGGACATGGTCATCGGCATGTACTACCTGTCCGAGCATGTCGAGGATGCCGTCGGTGCGGGTCGCGCCTTCTCCAACGTCGACGAGGCCCAGATGGCCTACGACATCGGCGATCTCGATCTGCATGCTCCGATCAAGCTGCGACTCGGCCGACTCGCCGGCGATGAGGAGATGTACGAGGCCCTGAAGCCGACGCTCGGTGACTTGCTGACCGAAGCGCCGGTCGACGGCGAAAGCCTCACGGAGACGACCTTCGGGCGGGCATTGCTCAACCAGGCGTTTCCGGACTCGTTCCCGTATGTCGACTCCGTGCTGTTCAAGGCGGACATCCGGACGCTCATCGAGGAGATCATCCATCGGTACGACAAGCCGGACGTTGCGTTTGCACTCGACTCGATCAAGTCGATGGGTTTCCACTTCGCGACCCGGGCCGGTCTCACCATCGGTCTCGAAGACGTGAAGACGCCGGCGTCGAAGGAGCGGATACTCGATGCCTACGAGAAGCGTGCCGTCAAGGTCGAGTCCCTCTACCAGAAGGGCGTGATAACCGACGACGAGCGCCGTCAGGAACTCATCGAGATCTGGACCGAGGCAACGGACGAGGTCAAGGATGCCATGCAGGAGACGCTCGAAGCGGAGCGTTTTAACCCGATGGACATGATGGTTCGCTCGGGCGCACGCGGCAACATCATGCAGCTGCGCCAGATCGCCGGCATGCGTGGTCTGGTGGCCAACCCGAAGGGTGACATCATCCCGCAGCCGATCAAGGCGAACTTCCGCGAGGGTCTGTCGGTCCTCGAGTACTTCATCTCGACCCACGGTGCTCGCAAGGGTCTGGCCGATACGGCACTGCGTACTGCCGACTCGGGCTATCTGACCCGGCGTCTGGTGGACGTGTCCCAGGAAATCATCATCCACTCGGAGCCGAGCGACGACGTTGGTCTGGTGATCGAGATCCGTGACTCCAAGGGCAAGATCATCCGCAACTTGCGCAACCGCGTCTTCGGCCGCATTCTGGCCGAGGACGTCAAGGTCGGCCGGTCGCTGGTGGAGACCTCCCAAGGTGTGAAGCTGCGGGCGGGTGAGATGCTCGACCGCGATGCGCTCCAGGCCCTGACGGAAGCAGAAGAAGTCACCGAAGTGCGGGTCCGCTCGCCGTTGACGGACCAGTCCCGCTACGGGATCAATGCCGACTCCTACGGTCTGAGCCTGGCGACCGGCCTGATGGTCGAGCCTGGTGAAGCCGTCGGGATCATGGCAGCCCAGTCGATTGGTGAGCCCGGCACGCAGCTGACCATGCGTACCTTCCACACCGGCGGTGTTGCCGGTGAGGACATCACGCACGGTCTGCCCCGCGTGGTCGAACTCTTCGAGGCACGTACCCCGAAGGGCAAGGCGCTGCTCGCTGAGCACGGTGGAGCGGTCAAGCTGCTCGATGACGAAGAGGGTCGCCGGATCCTGGTCGCCGACAAGGACGAGGAAACCGAGTACCCGCTGCCGCGGCGTGCCCGGCTCCGCGTTTCCGAGGGCGACATCATCGATCCCGGTACCCAGCTCACTGAAGGTCCGCTCGACCCGAAGGAGGTCCTCGAGATCCGGGGCGTGCGTGCTGCGCAGCAGTATCTGGTCGACCAGGTCCAAGAGGTGTACCGCAGCCAGGGCGTGGACATCCACGACAAGCACATCGAACTCATCGTGCGCCAGATGCTGCGCAAGGTGCGGGTGGTCGCCAGCGGTGACTCGCCGTTCCTGCCGGCCGAGCTCATCGATGCTCAGGAGTTCCGCGAGGTCAACCGGACTCTCGTTGAGGATGGCAAGCAGCCTGCGGAAGGTCGCCCCGAACTGATGGGGATCACCAAGGCCTCGCTGGCTACGGACTCGTGGCTGTCGGCGGCTTCGTTCCAGGAGACCACTCGGGTGCTCACGGAGGCGTCGCTTCAGGGCAAGTCCGACTTCATGCGTGGCCTCAAGGAGAACGTCATCATCGGCAAGTTGATCCCGGCCGGTACCGGCAGCGAGACGTATCAGGTGATTCAGCCTGCGCTGCCGGACGCCACCGTGGTGAGCGCTCTCGGCCTGTTCGGAGATGCACCACCTGAGACGGCCGAGGAGCCACTGCCGGCCAACCCGGCGGAGTGGCTCGCCAGTCTCGGAACGCGGAGCGACGAAGAGCTCGAGGGCGAAGAAGCCTGACAAGGAGCCACGACACAATGTGAGAAAGGGCGGCCCTTGCGGGCCGCCCTTTCTGGTGTGGGGCGCACCAGCACCGATGCGCGTGGCGGTCACAGCCCTTCAGATCTCGGTCGCAATGCCCGACAATGAGAGGAGACAGCCTTCAGGAGCCGCGATGCGAATGTTTGCGTTTTGTGCACGATGCGGGAGAGCCCTCTCGCAGGCCCACGGCTTCTGCCCGCCGTGTCGGCGTCTCGTGGTGCTCGAGCGACCGCGGCCCCAGACCCGCCCGAAGGTGGCCAAGTAGCGTTTCCCCGGTTCTACCCACGAACCGGCCGGAATCCCCTGTTGCCAAGGTCCCGTTGTGCGTACGGTGATTGCGTTGACGCTCAGGGAGGATGCTGATGTTGTATGCGCTCGACAAGAAGACGCTGCGGGCGTGGTCGAAGTCGGGAGTGTTCCTTCCCGAATTCAAAGGCGCGGAGATGTTGCGGGTGGTGTTCCAGACCGATCCAAAGGTGATCGCCAAGATCCTGCCCAAACCACTGACGCCGACCCGAAAACCACTGGGCCTTGCCTTTGTGGCGCGGTACCGGGCCACCAATTTCGGCGTGAGCTACGACGAAGGGGCGCTGTTCGTCAACGCCGCCTACAAAGGTGAGATAGGCAAGTACTGCCTTTCGATGCCGGTCACCAATGACATGGCGATGATCGGAGGGCGAGAACGGTACGGCTTTCCCAAGAAGATGGCCGACGCCATCACACTCGAACGCGATGGTGGCCACGTGGTCGGCAGCGTGGTGCGCCACGGCGCGGAACTGATACATCTAGAGGCAGAGTTGACCGACGAAGTCGACCTGGGCGCTCCCGATCCCGCCGGAGTGCCGTGGACCAAGGACTCCGAAGGGCGGGACGCCCTCAAGGCCGTCTCGTTCCTGTTCAAGTTCTTTCCAGCGGCGAGCGGTAGTGGGTTCGAGGATCCCCCGCGCCTCATTCGGCAAGTCACCCTCTTCCGACCCCGCCTGGGGCTGAAAGGAGGGACAGGCAAGCTGGAATTGGGCGGATCGACAGCCGACCCCCTCGGCGAGATTCCGGTGCGTGACGTTCTCACGGCGACGTACGGCGTGTACGACACCACCATGCTGCCGGCACGGAGGCTGGTGACGGTGCGCAACCCACTGCGCTTTGCGCCGTATGCCTTCTTCAGCACCGACACGCTCGGCGTTCTCGACCCCACCGATCGACCCAAGCTGTCGCGCCGGAAGCGGCGCAAGCTGGAACGGAAGCTGGCTTCCTATTGACGCGGACTCGCCTTTGGCGAGTCCGCGGCGGCTTGTGGGTGGTGATCCGCCGTTGGTGTTTTGCCTGTGGCGAGTCCGTTGGCGCATCGGTGCCGGGTACCCTGCGCGGCCGTGACCATTTCCCTCACCCTCGACCACGTCCGCCGCACCATGCTGGCTGCCCAGGGCTTGGCGACACCACTCGATACCGTCGAGGAGGCCGTTGTCGCCGGAGCCGGGGTCTACGGCTCGGCACCGACCTCGCACTTCTCGCTGGCGGCGCGGGTCGACGGCTACCGCCAGGCGATGCTGGAGACGGCACTCGTCGAAGATCGGTCTTTGTTGCGAGTGTCTGCGATGCGCAGTTCGGTCTACCTGCTGCCCACGGAGCTGGCCCCCGCCGGGCTGGCGCTGCTCACCGAGCGGAACTTCGACTGGTACTTCAGGATCCTCGAGATGTCTGCTGCCGAGTACGGGCAGCTGGATGATCAGATCGAAGAGATGTTGGCCGGCGGCCCGCTAACGACGACGGAGATTCGCAAGAAGCTTGGTGCGGCCGCGCCTGAGGGGCCTCGCCTGACGTATGCGCTGCGTCAGATGGGTAATGAGGGACGCATCCTGAAGGCGGCAACCCGCGGCGGCATTCGCAGTCAGCGGTATGAGTACGTGGCCACTCGCAGTTGGGTCGATCTACCTCAGGACGGCCCCACCCTCCCTGAGGCGCTGGCAACGCTGACGCCGCTGTGGCTGCGGTCACACGGGCCGGCAACGGTGGAAGACCTGGCGTGGTGGGCGGGGGTCAAGCGTGATCACGCCGTTGCCGCCCTCGACGCCGTCGGCGCGGTCCGGGTTGAGGTCGACGGTCTCGACGGCGAGTTGTGGGCGTTGGAGGAGATGCTCGATGTCCCCACGCCCGATGCCGGGGGAGTCGTGCTGCTACCCGTGTGGGATGTGTACCTGATGTCACATCGCGACCGGCGCCGCTACCTGGCGGACCCATGGCGGGGCTATGTGGTCGACGCCAGCGGTAACGTGGCCAACGTCGTGATTCGCGACGGCGTCGCGATCGGCGTGTGGGACTTCGACGGCGACACGCTGCTGTACGGGCCCTTCGAGTCGGGGGCCGTCTCCGCAGACGAAGTGGCCGCAGCGGCGCACCGCTTCGCTGGGATCGCTCCTGTCGGCGACGTGGCGATAGTGGCACCTCAACCGCTGACGGGTCGGGGGCAGAACGAGTTCCAGGCTCCGCTGCGGAGGCTGCGGTGAGGTGGCTGGCAACCCTCGTGCTTCTGGCCGGGGCGCTGGCCGGGTGCGGCGAGGCCGAGGACCATGCGGAGGTCGCCTGCTCCATCAGCGGCCAGACCCGCTTTGCGGCGGCCTTCCTCGAGGGCCCCGAGTTCACGCCCGAAGAGTTTGCTGCTGCAACGCAGGAGGGTCCCGTGCTCGCGGCGTTCTTCCTCGGCGGTGCAGGCGAGCCGGAGAACCATCACTACATGGCTTCCGAGGGGTTCACGGTGGTGTCCGAGGGGTTGGTACTCGCCTATCAGAACGGGATTCCGTTCGCCGACTTCAGCATCGAGGATGGCGGTGTCCACGGCTGGGGTGGGTGTCGGCCCAACCTGGTCGACGGTGACCTCGTCGCATACCGCTGGGTGCCGTTGCCTCCCGTTGACCGGGATGCGACGGCGGTCGGCATCGGTGTCGAAGGTGGCGGCTGCGTGGTGGCAGGAAAAACCGACATCGTTACCGAAGTGGTCTCGATAGAGGTCACCGAGTCGGACGACCGAGTCGAGATCATCGCCTGGACCAGGGATATCGGTGACTACGAAATGTGTGCCGGAGTCGGGGTGCAGATCGATGCCGTTGCCGAGTTGTCCGCTCCTTTGGGTGACCGGGTGCTCGTTGATGCTGGAACGGTCCCGCCGATGGTGGTTGCGCCCCAGCCTTGAGGGTTTGCGCCGGGTGCCGGGGCAAGGTATTGATCCGCCGCGGGTGGGGTCGGCCTAGTCGTCTGTTGAACAATGTCGGTTCACGCTCGCGGCCACAACGCTGACTTGGCATTTCGTGGGTCGGGCGAGCGTTCACGCCGATTGCTCAACAGCCTCCTAGGTCGGCACCACCCGCACCACCGGAATGACGCGATCGGTGCGCGCCTGGTAGGTGGCGTAGCCGTCGTGGGCGGCCACGGCGTGGTCCCACCAGATCGAACGTTCCGGCTCGGGGAGCGAGGTCGCCACGGCGTCGAACCGCCTGCCGGGCAACTCGACGGAGACCCGTCGATTCGCAACGAGGTTGGAGTACCACTCAGGGTTCCTGGGGCGTCCACCCCATGAGGCGATGACGATCAGCGCTGCGCCGTCACGCAAATAGAGGAGTGGCACGGTGTGGGGCCGGCCGCTGTGGCGGCCGGCCGTGGTCAGGAGCAGCATGTCGTTGTTCACGAAGCGCCTGCCCACCTGGCCGGAGGTGCTGCGAAAGAGTATTCGGTGCAGGGTGGAGAGCCGTCGTGCTGTTGCGTCGCGCATCCGGGGGACGGTAGCGACCGGCAGGTTTGTCTCCGACCGTCAATAGGATGTGCCCATGCGGATGTACGCCATGTGTGCTGCCTGTGGGCGGGCGATCGCGGCCAGCGGCCGGCTCTGCTCGGTGTGTCGGCGCGCCGAAATCCAGCGTCGCCGGGTGCGGGTGCAACGCCCTCCGGGCTGGCGTCGCTGACCCGTGCTCCGCTTCAGGCTCGGGCCGGTACCCGTCGGAATCCACTTCAGCTTCCTGGTCGTGCTGTTCCTGGCTCCGCGCGACTACACCGGCGCCGAGATAGCCTTGTGGACGGTGATGGTCGGCCTTGCCGTGCTGGTACACGAGGCAGGTCACGCCTTCACGGTGCGGATGTTTGGCGCTCAGCGGGTTTCCGTCACCCTCTTCGCCCTTGGCGGGGTCACCGCCTGGCCTGCGAGCACCGGCCTCAGCCCGGGGCGTCGCTTTCTCGTGGCCGCCGCCGGGTCGGCGGTCGGCATCGCGCTGGGGGCTCCGGTGTATTGGGCGTGGAGCCAGGGAGTGTTCGACGACTCACGCTGGCTGTCGGTCGCCGCCTACAGCTTTGCCTTCCCCTCGTTCGTTTGGGGGGTGCTCAACTGGGTGCCGATCCGCCCGCTCGATGGAGGCCAGATGCTCACCAGTGCCCTCCAGGTTCCCTTTCCGAAGCGTGGCGAGGCCGTCGGCATGGTCTTCTCGTTCCTGTTCGGCGTGGCCGCAGTCCTGCTTCTGCTCAGCAACGACCAGACCTTTGCGGCCGTCTTCATCGGCCTCATCGTGCTCGCCGGGATGCGATCGGAGCCCCGCGCCTCGCGACCGCAACAGCCGCAGCCCCTCGACCCTCAACCGGCGCCGCCGCAACCACACGAGCGGACGCGATTGAGCGGGGACGCCACGGACTCTCCACGGCGCCCCGAGGAGAAGCCACCGGACCCTGATCCGCCTGCATTTCCGATCTAGACCTAGCCTGGGCGGATGGATTGGTATCCCGGAGTTATCGTCGCCGGACACGGCGTTGCGTCTGGGCGCAACAAGCACGACCAGTTCCCCGGCGGTGCCTTGACGCTGCAAGCGCCCCACTTTGCGGAGCGTGGTCTGGACATCTCGCCCTACTACCGGGGCACGGTCAACGTCGACCTCGCCCCACGTCGAGTCGAGTTGCTGCGGCCCTACCTGACGTTTCCGTTGGTCACCTGGCTCGCGGGGTACCCGGCGGAGACCTTCTCGTTCGTCCACGCCGCCATCCGACACGGAGGCTCCGAGTACCCCGCAATGGTGTTCTACCCGCACCCGGAGACCAAGCCGGAGCACCAGCAACCCCCCGGCGTGGTCGAGTTGATGGCCGAGTTCATCCCCGGCATCGCTCCCGGGGTCCACGTCGAGGTTGGCCTCGAGTCGGCAGAGATGCGGGCCGTCTGACCGAGAGCGTGCGAGACCCCGGCCGGCGCTTTGCACTTGTTTCGGAGCGCGCATATAATCCCGCTCCGGTTTTCCCGTTTGTGCACCCGGTTACCCAGAGGCGTCTCACGACGCTGTTGTAACGGAGAGGCACCATAGGGGTCGGCTTCGCTACTTGATGTGGCGGCGCCGATTTTCGCTTGTAAGAACCCGTCCCGTTTTGCGGGATCGGGGTGCGCCGAAGAGAAGAGAGATGGCACTGTGCCGACCGTGCAGCAACTGATCCGTCAGGGTCGGAAGCCGAAGCCGAAGAAGACAAAGACGTTGGGTCTTGCGGGCTCGCCGCAGCGGCGCGGCGTGTGCACTCGCGTGTACACGATCACGCCGAAGAAGCCCAACTCGGCACTTCGGAAGGTTGCGCGTGTACGTCTCACCTCCCAGATGGAGGTCACCGCCTACATCCCCGGCGAGGGTCACAACCTTCAGGAGCACTCCATCGTGCTCATTCGCGGCGGCCGGGTGAAGGACCTTCCCGGTGTTCGCTACAAGGTCATTCGGGGAGCTCTCGACGCCGCAGGCGTTGACGGTCGCAAGCAGTCCCGTTCCCGCTACGGCACCAAGAAGGATTCCTGATGCGTAGGGCACCCGCAGAAGTTCGCAAGATCGAGCCGGATCCGGTCTACAAGAGCGTGGTCGTCAGCCAAGTCATCAACAAGGTGTTGTGGCGTGGCAAGAAGGGCGCCGCTCGCCGCATCGTCTACGGCTCGCTCGACATCGTCGAGCAGCGCACCGGGGGAGACCCCATCCAGACGCTGAAGAAGGCCATGGACAACATCAGGCCGACACTCGAGGTGCGTTCCCGCCGAGTCGGCGGCTCCTCGTACCAGGTGCCGGTAGAGGTTCGCCCTCGCCGCGCCCAGACGCTGGCCGTCCGTTGGTTGGTTGAGTTTGCCCGCAAGCGCAAAGAACCGACCATGGCGATGCGTCTCGCAAACGAGATTCTCGACGCCGCAAACCGCACCGGCTCGGCCGTGAAGCGGCGCGAAGACGTTCACAAGATGGCGGAGTCCAACAAGGCCTTCGCCCACTACCGCTGGTAAGCAGACAGAGAAGACACGCATGGCACGCAGCATCAAGCTCGAGATGGTTCGCAACATCGGGATCATGGCCCACATCGACGCGGGCAAGAC
>CAYXMJ010000112.1:7959-10345 GCA_964465915.1 uncultured Acidimicrobiaceae bacterium | reverse complement strand
GAGGCGGAGCTCAAGGAGGCCATCAACATGGTCCAGGCCGACGCCAAGCTCGAAGAGCTGAAGGCCGAACTCGGTCTCAACGAGTAGCAGGGCACAGCTGAAGTCATAGGAACGGCCCCCGGACACCGGGGGCCGTTTGAGTAGAAGCGGAGTGTTATGTACGTGATTCGAAGAGTGTGGACCGTCAAGCCCGGTGAGGCGCGTCGTGCCGCCACGATCGTCGCCGAAATCGGCAAACACTATGAGGCTTCGGGCAAGCGGAGTCCGAGCCGGGTCTACTTCAACAACGGCACCGTGCCGGGGGAGAAGAACCTCGTCTACATGGAGTGGACCGAGGAGTCGATCGAGTCGCCGTACCGGCCGGGGACCTCGAGCCCTGAGGTCACCCGGGACCTGGGCGCGAAGCTGCGGGAACTCGCTCTCGAGAGCCGCATCGAGTTTTACGAGATGATGACGTCCGAGAAGGCGATGGACATCTCGTAGGGATGCACCGCCGGAGGGGGCTCCTGGGCGCAGAGGCACATTCGTTCGCGTGACCAAGTACCGAGGTTGGCTGTGACCTCCTGCCCTAGAGCTGGGACGCCTATGGTGGTCGAATAGCGCAAAACACATCCGGTCGAGGAGCAAACGCCGTGTCCACTGAATCTGCACCTCGCCGCTACGTCACCCTGGACGGGAACGAAGCGGCTGCCTCTATCGCGTTCAGGACCAATGAGGTCATCGCGATCTACCCCATCACCCCGGCATCGCCGATGGGTGAGTTGTCCGACGCCTGGGCGGCGCGCGGAATGAGGAACATCTGGGGAACCATCCCCGAAGTCATCGAGATGCAGAGCGAAGCCGGGGCGGCCGGAACCGTCCACGGCGCGTTGCAGACCGGTGCCCTGACGACCACCTTCACGGCCTCGCAGGGCCTACTGCTGATGATCCCGAACATGTTCAAAATCGCCGGCGAGCTGACGCCGGCCGTCTTCCACATTGCGGCCCGCACCCTGGCGACCCACGCCCTGTCGATCTTCGGCGACCACAGCGACGTGATGTCCGTGCGCAGCACCGGCTGGGCGATGCTTGCTAGCGCCTCGGTACAGGAGGTTCACGACCTTGCCCTCGTCTCGCAATCGGCGACGCTCGAGACTCGAGTGCCTTTCCTGCACTTCTTCGACGGCTTCCGCACCTCCCACGAAGTCGCCAAGATCGAAGAGCTCTCGGATGACGACATCAGGGAGATGGTGTCACTCGACGCTGTGCTCGAACACCGGATGCGCCGACTCGACCCGGATGCACCTGTCTTGCGCGGCACGGCTCAGAACTCCGACGTGTTCTTCCAAGCCCGGGAGGCGTGCAACCTCTACTACGAGGTCGTCCCCGACAAGGTGCAAGCGGCCATGGACCGCTTCGCCGATCTGGTCGGCCGGCAATATCACCTGTTCGACTACGTAGGCGCCCCCGATGCCGAGACCGTCATCGTGCTGATGGGCTCCGGTGTCGGCGCCGCCGAGGAGGCGGTCAACAAGCTCGTCGCCGAAGGCCGCAAGGTTGGGATGATCAAGGTTCGCCTCTATCGCCCCTTTGCTTCTGGTGCCTTTGTTGCCGCCCTGCCGCCGACGGTACGCACCGTCGTGGCCCTCGACCGGACCAAAGAGCCGGGCGCCGTCGGCGAACCGCTCTACACCGACGTCGTTGCCGCCATCGTCGAGGAGACTCACGACGACCGCACCACGTGGGCCGTGATGCCCCGGGTGCTCGGTGGCCGCTACGGCTTGTCCAGCAAGGAGTTCACGCCGGCGATGGTCAAGGCTGTGTTCGACACGGCCGAGACCGATGATGCGCCGCGCGAGTTCACCATTGGCATCGTCGATGACGTGACCAACCTCAGCCTCGAATGGGATCCCGACTGGGCAGCCGAGCCCGACGGCGTGAAGGCGGTGTTCTTCGGCCTCGGTGCCGACGGCACGGTCGGTGCCAACAAGAACTCCGTGAAGATCGTCGGCGAGAACACGGACCAGTACGCCCAGGGTCACTTCGTGTACGACTCCCGCAAGTCGGGAGCCGTCACGATCTCTCACCTGCGCTTCGCAGCGCAGGAAATCCAGTCGACCTATTTGATCACCGACGCCGACTTTGTGGCGTGCCACAACTTCGGCTTCCTCGAGAAGATGGATGTGTTGGGCGTGGCTCGTAGTGGAGCAACCTTCCTCCTCAACAGCCCGTATGGGGCCGATGAGGTGTGGGACAAGATCCCGCGTGAGGTACAAGAGCAGATCGTCTCCAAGCAGCTCGACTTCTATATCGTCGATGGACACGGCGTCGCCGAGAAGGCTGGGCTCGGAGGGCGCATCAACACGGTGCTGCAGACCTGCTTCTTCTACCTCAGCGGGATCTTGCC
>CAYXMJ010000112.1:0-7859 GCA_964465915.1 uncultured Acidimicrobiaceae bacterium | reverse complement strand
GGCGCATCAACACGGTGCTGCAGACCTGCTTCTTCTACCTCAGCGGGATCTTGCCTCGCGACGAGGCGATCGCCGCCATCAAGAAGGCGATCGAGAAGAGCTACGCCCGCTTCGGCGAGTCGGTGCTCGAACGCAACTACGCAGCGGTCGACGGGGCCATCGCGGCGATCCACAAGGTCGAGATCCCGGCCAGCGCATTCTCCGATATCGAGATGCGGCCCGTGGTGCCGCCCAACGCTCCCGACTTCGTGAAGCGGGTCACCGCCATGATGCTCGAGGGCAAGGGAGACCTGCTCCCCGTCAGTGCGTTGCCGGTCGATGGCACCTTCCCCACGGCGACCACGCAGTACGAGCTGCGCAGCATCGCTCGGGAGATTCCGATCTTCGACGCCGACATCTGCATCCAGTGCGCCAAGTGCACCATCGTGTGCCCGCATGCGGCGATTCGGATGAAGGCGTTCCCGAAGGAGTTGGCCGCCGACGCTCCGGAGAGCATGCAGTTGCTGAACTTCCGTTCCAAGGAACTCGAAGAACATGTGATGACCATTCAGGTTGCTCCCGACGACTGCACCGGCTGCGGCGTCTGCGTCAACGTGTGCCCGGCCAAGTCCAAGGAAGCGGTCAAGCACAAGGCCATCAACATGGAGCCGAAGGAAGACCATCTCGAGGTGGAGCGGGCCAACTGGGACTTCTTCAAGACGATTCCCGAGCCTGACCGCACCCTGATCAACATCAACAATGTCAAGGGCTCCCAGTTGCTCGATCCGCTGTTCGAATTCTCCGGCGCTTGCTCGGGATGCGGCGAGACGCCCTACATCAAGCTCCTCACTCAACTCTTCGGCGATCGCATCATGGTGGCCAACGCCACCGGTTGCTCGTCCATCTACGGCGGCAACCTGCCGACAACGCCGTACGCCGTGAACGCCGAAGGACGGGGACCGACCTGGGCTAACTCGTTGTTCGAGGACAACGCCGAGTTTGGGCTTGGGATGCGACTGGCACTCGATCAGGAACTGGAAGCGGCCCGTGTGCTGGTGGCGGCGCTATCGGACCAGATCGGCGAAGACCTCGCTACCGCGTTGCTCGAGGCCGATCAATCCGACCAGGCCGGGGTCGACGCCCAACGCGGCCATGTCGCAGAGTTGGTGGGGAAGCTGAAGACGATCGACGATCCGAGGGCTCGCCGCCTTGAAGCCATCTCCGGCACTTTGGTCCGCAAGAGTGTGTGGATCGTCGGCGGCGACGGCTGGGCTTACGACATCGGCTTCGGCGGAGTCGACCACGCCATGGCGTCGGGCAAGAACATCAATATCCTGGTGCTCGACACCGAGGTGTATTCGAATACCGGCGGCCAGGCATCGAAGTCGACCCCCCGCGGGGCTGTTGCCAAGTTCGCCGCCAGCGGCAAGACCAATGCGAAGAAGGACCTCGGCCAGATCGCGATGGCCTACGAGAACGTCTACGTCGCCCAGATCGCCATGGGCGCCAACAACATCCAGACCGTCAAGGCGTTTCAGGAGGCCGAGGCCTTCGACGGTCCGTCGCTGATCCTGGCCTACAGCACCTGTATCGCTCACGGGATCGACATGGAGACCAGCATGGAGCACCAGAAGGACCTGGTGAGCTCAGGGTATTGGCCGCTGTATCGCTATGACCCGCGGGTGACGCTCGAGGGCAAGCACGCCTTCCATCTGGACAGTCGAAAACCGACGTTGGCGTTTGCGGAGGTGGCCAAGAGCGAGGGCCGCTTTGCGATGCTGATGCGGTCGGCTCCCGAGACGGCCGAGCGACTGTTTGCGATGGCGCAGGAGGATATCGACGAACGGTGGAATCTGTACGAACAGTTTGAGGACATCGAGCGCACCATCACCGACGAGGAGGCCAGAGTGGAGGATCCGCAGTCATGAGTGTCGATCTCAGCACCAGCTATCTCGGTCTGAAGTTGGCCAATCCAGTGATGGCGTCGTCATCGCCGCTCACCGGATCGGTCGATACGCTCAAGCAGCTCGAAGAGGCGGGAACCTCTGCGGTCGTGCTTCCTTCGCTGTTCGAAGAGCAGATCGAGCACGAGGCGATGGAAGCCCACAGGCTCGTCGAGTACGGGGCGGAGAGCTTCGCCGAGGCCCTCGGCGGATACTTCCCGGAGTTGGATTCGTACAACACGGGTCCGCAGCTCTATCTCGATCAGGTCAGGGAAGCCAAGGCGGCGTTGTCCATCCCCGTGATTGCGAGCCTCAACGGGACTACCCGGGGAGGGTGGGTGCGCTACGCCAAGCGAATGGAAGAGGCCGGCGCCGACGCTCTCGAGCTCAACGTGTACCTGATCCCGACCGACCCCTACGCCACGTCGCTCGACGTGGAGCGGCGCTATCTCGACCTACTCACGGCCGTGGTCGAGACGGTGGACATTCCGGTGGCGATCAAGCTCGGCCCCTACTTCTCGTCGCTGGCCCACGTTGCTCGGAAGTTCGTCGAGGCCGGTGCGGCCGGTCTTGTGCTCTTCAATCGGTTCTACCAGCCCGACATCGACCTCGAAGACCTGCGGGTGATTCCCAATCTCCAGCTCAGCACCTCCTCAGAGCTGCGGCTGCCGTTGCGCTGGCTGGCGATTCTCCACGGCAAGCTGCGGGCGGACATGGCGGTCACCGGTGGCGTGCACACGTCGGATGACGTGCTGAAGTCACTGCTCGTGGGTGCAGATGCCGTGATGATGGCCTCCGCGTTGCTGCAGGAGGGTCCGTATCACGCCGCCCAAGTCATCGCCGGCCTCACGGCATGGCTCGAGGAGCACGAATACGACTCCGTAGAGCAGATGAAGGGCTCGATGTCGATGGCCTCGGCCCCCAACCCCGACGGTTTCATCCGCAGCAACTACATGCGAGTGCTTGCCAGCTACACCAGCCCCGTGCCGTAGGGCAGGCCCACTCCGACCCGGCGCCCAAAGCGGCGCCGGGCCACCTCCCCCAGCGAGCTGGGGGAGGGCACCTGGAACGCGGGTCGTGTGTTCACATGCCTCACCGCAATCGGCATGGGAGGCAGGCTTGTAGCAACAGTTCCCGGCGCGAAAGCGCACCGGAACACGAGCCGTGTTGAACGTGCCCTCCCTCGCACGGGGTGCGGGGGAGGTGGGCCGCAGCCGGAGGCGGCGGGTCGGAGGGGGCATTTCCTCGCACTGATTCGCGAGCAAGGCTCATGTCGCGCGTTGGCGTGCTGAATGTGCCCTCCCTCGCACGGGGTGCGGGGAGGCGGCGGCTGGACGGGGTAGCTTCAACGAGCTGCGTTGCATGTGTCCGCGCTCCCGCGAGCCGCGCTGAATGTGCCCTCCCTCGCACGGAGTGCGGGGGAGGTGGGCGCCGGCGAAAGCCGGCGGTCGGAGGGGGCAATCCCCGCTACGTCTGCACCCAAAGAACCCAAAACGCAACGAGGGCCGAGACCGGTTGGTCTCGACCCTCGTGTCGGATGGGGCGAGGGAGGCTACGCCACCGTGATGTCGTCGCCATGGGCGGTCAGGGCCCAGATCACGGCGATCGAAGCCGCGATGAAGAGGATGCCCCAAATCGGGTACCACGGCAGCCAGGCGAAAGCGATCAGCCCGGAAAGCACTGCCATGATGACACCCACTGTGCGAGCCCACACCTGGGCGCTGAAGATGCCAAAACCAGCGAACAGCACCACGATGCCGAGTAGCAGGTGGATCCATCCCCACGTGGTTGTCGAGAACTGGAAGACCCATTCGACTCCAACGACATAGAAGTCGTCGTTGAAGATGGCGACGAGTCCGGCAAGGATCCACCAGATGCCCAGCAGGATCAACATCACACCGGCAAAAGCCGCCCAACCCACGGCCCATGCGCTTGGTTCTCTATTCACAGTTCCTCCTCGTTCGAGCGTGTTCGGTGCATTGTCGTGCACGACGATACTTGGCGTGCCTCCGAAGGGCTATCCGCTTCCGGCACAACCGAACCGGTCCCACCACGATGGAGCCATTGGGCCGGAGATGGATAGCGGCCGACTACCGTCGGCCTACCATCGCGGGTGAGCCTCGGCCAGGTGAGAAGGGATGGGGTGTCTCTTCTACCGGCCGGCTCGCGGCCGATGTGAACGACGAACTCGAGGAGCAAACCCAGCCGGACGGCGTCACGGGCTGGAGGTCCTGGCTGTCGATCTCGTGGTCCGGCGTGTAGCGTTTGCTAGGGCGAAGCAAGAGGAGACGAGGGCCTTGCCCGAGGCAATACCTGATCTGAAGGCAACTGAGGAACCCGGTCCGGGCGGAGCGACCCCCGGCAGAGTGGTCTCCCTCGTCTACGATGCCGATTCCTATTCCCGATCGGTAGAGGGTGTCGACATCGAGGTTGTGCGCACCGGGGTGGGCGTCGGGCCCTCAATCGTCCGGACCGTGCAGACTGATCGCCTGGTGGCAACCGAATCGACTGTTCAATTCCCGATGTTCTCCCGGGCCACGATAGGAGACGACCACATCGTCGTAGCCCGTATTGCCGGCGTTGCCCCGGGTAGCCGGTGGTGTGGGATCGATATCAAGCCGGGCATGGTTGTCGCATATGGGTCCGGCGCGGAGCACACCGCGGTGAACCCCGTGGGTGTGAGGTTCGCGTTTGCGACCGTTGCGCTAGAGGATCTCGCTGCAATCGCCGACGACCGGCGACGGAGGTTCGCACCCCCTCCGCCCGGTCAGGTCCATGCGCTCAAGGCGACGGCCGATACTGGTTCCCTTGCGCGGCAATTGGGTCGATATGTTGGCGAGGCGGTCGATGGGCAGATGACCACCAACGAGCTTGACCAACGACTGCTTGACGCCACTACCGTGGTTCTGTCGGAGGACCGCCGCTCCGAGCGGGTTGGTGCTGCCAAGCGGATTGACCCGAGGCGCGTTACCGGCACCTGCATCGAGTATGCACGTGCCGTCGGCCGGATCCCGTCGATCACGGAGCTGTGTCTCGTAGCGCATATCTCGGAGCGCGGCTTACGTCGGGCGTTCAACGAAAATCTACGGGACGTCGCCGGCGGCTTACTTCCGCGCCTGGGCACTCGACGAGGCACGCCGCAGGCTGAAGTCGGTCGGATCTGATGGGCAGGTGAGTCGGGTGGCGCTCGACATCGGGTTCGGGCATCTGGGACGGTTCTCGGTTCGCTACCGGGAGACGTACGGAGAATCGCCGTCGACGACTCTTCGAGCCGCCCGCTAGGTCGCTGGACCGGCCGAGCTGCGCTCCACGTCAACCCGTGGCGTCAGCCGGCCTTGCTTGGTGCGTCGCAGCCGTAGCCGCCGGTCGGGCCGATACCGGCTAGCGACTTGTCGCCGCAGCGCCTAGCGTCAGGAGCGCGTGGAATTCAGGGAAGGCGGAGGCATGTCCAGTCAGAGTTCGCACAAGAGGATTCCTCAGCTCGAGAAGGCTGTGAGCCCGGAGGAGCGCCGAGCTGAGGGGAAGGCGATTCGCAAGAAGGTGCCGCGCTCCAGCCATGGAGAGTGGTCACCGCCATCCGATCGACCAGACCCCGTCGATGTGATCACGAGCCAGGACACCGGTCGAGTCCAGTGGCTGGTCCCCATTCGACACGGTCGGATGTCGGACTCGCCGTTTGCGTTCTACCGCGGGGCCGCCAAGATCATGGCGGCCGATTTGTCTCACACCCCCAAGACCGGCCTGAAAACTCAGATCTGTGGTGATGGTCATCTCGCCAACTTTGGTTCCTATGGCTCGCCCGATCGGCGTCAGGTGTTCGACGTCAACGACTTCGACGAAACGCTCCCCGGCCCATGGGAATGGGACCTGAAGCGCCTCGCGGCCAGCGTCGTCCTGGCAGGACGCGACAACGAGTTCGATGATGAGGACATTGGGACGGCGACGCTTCGATCGGTGGCCGGCTATCGGCAGGCCATGTCGAAGTTTGCAGAGGCGCGGACCCTCGACATCTGGTATTCGCAACTCTCGCTCGAGCAGATCGCAGGAGCTGCTCCCACCAAGCAGGACCACAAACGAGTGAAGAAAGGGGCCAAGAAGGCTCGCTCCAAGGACAGTCTGAAGGCGCTGTCGAAGCTGGCCGAGAAGGTGAATGGAATCTACCGGATCAAGAGCGAGCCACCGTTGCTGATCCCCCTGCGCGAACTGGAATCCTCGAAGGACCCCGACGAGATGAGAGCAGCGGTCGACGATAGCTTGTCGAGCTACCGGTCAACCCTGACCGAAAGCCGCAGGCTCCTGTTCGATCGGTTTACCCTGGTCGATATCGCGCTCAAGGTCGTCGGTGTCGGCAGTGTTGGAACTCGGTGCATGATCGTGCTGTTCCAGGGTCGCGACGACGACGACCCGCTCTTCTTGCAGATCAAGGAGGCCACATCCTCGGTGCTGGAGGATCATTTGCCCAAGAGCCACTACCACGAGCACGGCAAGCGGGTCGTCGAGGGGCAGCGGCTGATGCAGGCGTCGAGCGACATCTTCCTCGGATGGACGGTCCACCTGGACTCGAAATGGCACTACTACTGGCGCCAGTTCCACGACATGAAGGGCTCCGCCGACGTAGCCGCGATGAACCCAGGTCAGCTGGCTTCCTACGCCGCGTTGTGCGGATGGACGCTTGCCCACGCTCACGCCCGCGCCGGAGATCCGATCGCGATCGCCGGCTACCTCGGCTCCGGGGACGTCTTCGACCGGTCCGTTGCCGACTTTGCCTTCGCCTACGCCGACCAGAACGACAGGGACTACAAGGCGTTCGTAGACGCCATCAAGTCGGGCAAGATCGAGGCGACCACCGGCGAGTAGCCCCGAAGCCTCCTCCGACGTCGTCGGAAAGGCCAACACTCTTCAGCTCGCCCTCAGTCAGCGCCGCGGCGCCGGTGCTGGGCTCGCAGCCCGTGTCTTCGCATCCGTTCGTTGAGCCATGTGGCAATGATGGTGATTCCGCTGATGACGTAGAAGACCGTGAATAGCTTTGCTCCATCCGTGTCCGGGCTGATGTCTCCGAAACCGACGGTGGTGACGGCGATGACGCTGAAGTAGAACGAGTCGACCCAGCTCCAGTCCTCAATGAGGTGATACACCACGGTGCCGACCGCCAACAGCGTCGCCGCGGAGAGGGCGAGGTACCGGTCGAGCCGTTCCCTCGTGGCTTTGTCCATCTTGTGAGTGTCGTCCTGATCGGTCATGCGTCCGTCCTCCAGCGGGCCTGGAAGGCACCGCGGCCCGGAATCTGGGTCGTGGTGCTTTCGGATGACTCGACTTCGATCTCCGAACCTAGCTGGTCCCGAGCCAGTCCCAGGCGTCGTCGTCGTTCTCGAAGTACTTGGTCTGGTTGGCGTAGAACGGCTGGGCGAGCTTGGCGAGATGCCTCTCCCACTTGGCGTTGCCGACGAGGGCCATCTTGTCGATCTTGTTCTTGTACGTTTGGCCGAAGTCGAGATCGGACTTCCATGCGCTCACCTTCTCCCACTTGAATTGGGTGAGGTCGAGGAGCAGGTTGATGGTGCCGTTCTTGTCGATCGCAGCCTGCACGGCCGGGACGAGCGTTTGGAAGTCGGCTTGCCCAACTTCGCCGATGACCGTGTAGCCGATCGTGGTGTCGGAGCTTTGCTCCATGGTCTGGATCATGGGAGTTCCCTTCGTGAAGTGGCCCTATTTCCCGGGCTCCGTTCAACCTATCGCATGCGCGACGGGGTCGCTATCCGCTTCCGGCACGTGACCGGATTGTTGCGGACGCACCACGAGCGATAGCTAGCCAGAAGATGCCGCGCCATGACAGGCTTTGAATTTGCGGCCGCTGTCGCAGGGGCACGGGTCGTTGCGTCCCGTAGTGGCGTAGCGTTGCGCCTCCTCGGCGTCGAGGACGGCCGTGACGTCGGCAGG
>CAYXMJ010000111.1:0-10350 GCA_964465915.1 uncultured Acidimicrobiaceae bacterium | reverse complement strand
AGCACCTCGATCGCACCGGATGACACCAGCAGCGAGCACCCCACACCGATCACCAGATCGGGTTCACGGACGCACATCGCGTCGAGTGCGCTGGATCCTCACGTCGAGGTGCGCCTAACTCGCGCTTCATCATCACTGAGGGTGGTCTCTTCCTCGGCCACGAAGTGTGCTCGACGAGGTGCCACGGCATACGGGATCTCGCTCTTCCAAGGATGTGCGACACCCTTCTTTGCGGCGCATGATCTGGAGCACACCCATCTCGACCTATGACGGGAAGTCGGCGTGTCGCCGGTCGCGTCGGAGGGCTATGGAGTTGCCTCCTACTCGATACACGGATTCCTGGAACTTCCCCCGGGCTTCGTCGTCGAATTCCGACGAACGCTGTTCTTCTTCGACCATCAGCTCGACGATGCAACGGAGCACCCAGATCAACCAATCTCACACACGAACACGCATTCCCGCAACCACCCGGGATCGGCTGTCAATGCGCTGGCCACGGTCGACATCGGGCACCGAACCTAGCCGCCCTCATCGACACCCAGACGGTCGTCAATGCCCGTCCGAGCCTCGATGGACGCCGTGAGACATGGTCCTGAAACAGTGCGAGCTCGTCGGCTCGCGGTATGGACGCGGTATGGAGACTCATAATGCCCGTTGCGAGTTGATCAGAAATGCCGGGAAGCCCTTGCAGTGCAAGGGCTTCCCGTTCGTAGCGGGGGTAGGATTTGAACCTACGACCTTCGGGTTATGAGCCCGACGAGCTACCAGACTGCTCCACCCCGCGTCGTTGCCGCAATGCTACCACAGGCCGATACTTGCCTTCACGGCCGCAGACGGAAGGGCGGGTCCCGCGGACCGCGCTCTTCTGAAACCGCGCCAGGAAGGCAGGCGCTCACGTCCGGCGCCGGGCAGCATTGCGACGTGCGGGCAACGCGACTCATTGGCGTACTAGTCAGTTCGTGCGGGGCCACAACCCTTACTGACTAACCCGTAGCGGGTCACGGGGCTGATCCGGTAACAGCTATGTAGGTGCAACACCTCGGACCTGGAGGTCCCCCGACATGACCAGCCGTGCGCTTTCCCCCCTCCCCCTCGCGATGAAACGTCTCCTGACGCTCGTTCTCGCCGTGCTCGTTGCCGCCGCGATGCTCGCCGCATTCCCCGCAGCGGCACGAGCGGAGGACGATGACGAGTGGGAAAGCGACGATGATGGCATCGAGACCGAGTGGGAAGACGCACGCACCCTCTCGTACGCCTTCACTCCCAAGAAGTACGACGGGTCGATGTACTACGTCGCCCAGGTCATCACCGGCGCTGGCGAATTCTGGAACGATGGCTACACCGGAGAGGGCATCGACGTCGCCCTGATCGACACCGGTGTCGTCCCCGTCAACGGCCTCACCTACAAGAACAAGGTCGTCAACGGACCCGACCTCTCCTTCGAGTCCCAGGATCCCGACCTCCGCTACCTCGACACCTTTGGACACGGCACCCACCTCGCCGGGATCATCGCCGGCCGCGACGACAACGCCTACAAGATCCAGAAGGGCGAGGAAGCCAAGTTCCTCGGCATGGCGCCCGGTGCCCGCCTCGTCAACGTCAAGGTCGCCGATTCCAACGGCACCGTCGACGTCTCGCAAGTCATCGCGGCCATCGACTGGGTCGTCCAGCACCGCAGCGACAACGGCATGAACATCCGAGTGATCAACCTGGCTTACGGCACCACCGGTGTCCAGAGCTACCAGATCGACCCGCTCGCCCACGCCATCGAGAATGCCTGGCGTGCCGGCATCGTGGTGGTTGTGGCTGCCGGCAACGACGGCAACGGCAACCCCCTCCGCAACCCCGCCATCGACCCCTACGTCATCGCAGTTGGCGCCACCGACAGCGACGGTACCGACTACAAGGCCGCAGACGACCGGGTTGCCGAGTTCTCCAACTGCGGCACCAGCGCCCGCCACGTCGACATCGTGGCACCCGGCAAGTCGATCGTCAGCCTCCGCAACCCCGGCTCAGCGGCCGACCAGGGCTATCCCAAGGCTCGGGTGGAGGACCGCTTCTTCCTCGGCTCCGGCACCTCGCAGGCCTCAGCCGTTGTCTCCGGCGGCGTCGCACTGCTACTCGACCAGCGGCCCGACCTCAGCCCCGACATGGTCAAGGCACTCCTGATGGAGTCCGCCACCACACTGACAAACGCCAAGTCAATCTGTCAGGGCGCCGGAATCATGGACCTCGAGGTCGCCCGTGGCACTGCGACCTTCGAGGCCAAGCAGACATTCAAGTCGTCCGATGGCACGGGGTCGCTGGAGGCCGCCCGTGGTGATGCCCACGTTGAACTTGATGGTTCCGTCCTCAAGGGTGAACTCGACATCTTCGGCACCCCTTGGAACGCAGAGAAGTGGGCCAAGTACTCCGCCAACCAGGTTGCCTGGGACGGCGGCGACTGGAACGGCTCCACCTGGACCGGCACCGACTGGTCGGGACTCTCCTGGAGCGGCCTGTCATGGTCCGGGCTCTCCTGGAGCGGCCTCTCATGGTCCGGGCTCTCCTGGAGCGGCCTCTCATGGTCGAACAACACCTGGAACGGGCTGTCCTGGAGCGGCCTGTCATGGTCGGGTCTCTCGTGGTCCGGACTCTCGTGGTCGACCGACGTCTGGACCGGCCTGAGCTGGAAGTGACCACGGTTCGCCGGCCTACAGGAAGCAGCACCACCTGATGACCGACACTCCCAACACACAGACTCAGGAAGCGAGCCGACAACCGCGCCTCGACGGCCCGGCTCGCGTCCGTCTGCTGATCGGCTTCATCGCCGCCCTCGCCGTAGCCCTCACCGCAACCCTGGCCTCCTGGGAGCCCATGGCGAGTCCCATCACCCTTCGGTGGTGGGCGCTGATGCCGATGTTCTACGTGGCCGAGATCGCCGTGGTGCACATCCGGTTCCGTCGCGAAGCGCACTCGATGTCACTCAACGAGATCCCGCTCGTCCTTGGGTTGTTCTTCGCTGCCCCGACTGAGTTGGTCATCGCTCAGGTAGCCGGCGCCCTGCTCGTTCTCACAATCCACCGTCGCCAGCCACCCATCAAGCTCGCCTTCAACGTCAGCCAATTCGCCTTGTCCGCCGCCGTTAGTGTCATCGTGTTCCGCACCATCGTCGGCTTGGGCGACCCCCTCTCCGGCATCGGCGCCGTGGCCGCCATCGTCGCCGTGCTGGCTCCACTCCCTATGGTGGCTGCCTTGATCAGCCGAGTCATCCAATTGATGGGCGGCCACGTCGACCGCGCCGAAGCTCGCAACGTGCTGCTCCTCAGCAGCGTTGGGTACACGATCAACGCAGTTCTCGGCCTGATCGCCGTCCACCTCATCTGGCTCAACCCGGGCTCAGCGTGGCTCGCCGTGCTCCCACCGGTGATCGTCTTCCTGGCTTACCGCAGCTATGTCGCGCAAATGTCGGAACGAGCTCGGATGACGGCATTGTACGAGGCAACCCTCGACCTGCACTCAACACCGCAGATCGACGATGCCCTCGTGGCAGCCGCCACCCACGCTTGCTCGATGATCGACGCCGAGTTTGCCGACATCGTGCTCTTCCCCAACGGCACCAACGCCCTCGCCTACGTTACGGCAATCGGTCCCGACGATCGGCGCGAGAGCATGCGCCCCGCACTCGTGCGGCCCGGCGAGTCCATCTACCGCAGCGTGATCGACAAATGCGAGAGCGCCCGCTTCACCGAGCCGAATGAGGGCCCCACCTCAACGACCCCCCCGGTCGACAACGGCATCGCCGTCCCCCTGGCCGACCGCGATGGCGGAGTCATCGGCCTGATCGTCGCCGCCAACCGGCTCGGCGACGTCAGCGCGTTCGGCCGCGATGACGAGGAACTGCTGGCAACGCTCGCCAGCCGGATCGCCGTAACCCTCGAGAATGGCGAACTGAAGGACTCCCTCGCCGAGGTCACCGAACTCAAGGAACAGCTCGAGCAGGCCGCCCGCTCCAAGGACCAGTTCATCGCCTCGATCAGCCACGAGTTGCGCACCCCGCTCACTGCCGTCGTCGGCCTTGCCCACGAACTCACCGGCGGCAACGCCTTCATCAGCGCCGACGAGGCAGTCGAACTGGTCGCGTTGATCGCCGACCAGAGCGCCGAGCTTTCCTACATCGTCGAGGATCTCCTCGTCGCCGCCCGCGCCGACATCGGCACCCTCAACCTCAAGATGGAGCGGGTCGACATCAGCGATGCCATCGAGGCGGTCATCGCGGGCCATCTTTCGAGCACCGAAGCAACCCAGGTCAACACATCCCGCGCCCCCTGGAGCTCCTACTGCCGGGCCGACGGATTCCGGGTCCGCCAGATTCTGCGCAACCTGGTGACCAACGCCACCCGTTACGGCGGTGACGAGGTCTGGATGGATGTAGACCAACGTGAAGCCACGGTCGTCATCACCGTCGCCGACAACGGGCCCGGCATCCCAGCAGGGGACGAAGAACTCATCTTCCAGCCCTACGGCCGAGTCGAGTGCGGCCGGGTCGAGCCGGCCTCAGTGGGCCTCGGCCTCGCCGTCGCCCGGCAACTCGCCAAGCTGATGAACGGCGAGCTGGAGTACTCGCGGGTCGCCGATCACACCGAGTTCCGCCTCACCTTGCCGAGGGACGGGGCCGGAGCGTTTGCTCCGCCGGAGTTGGCGCCGGTCGACAACGCCGAGCCGGCGGTCCGAGCCGCCGTCGCGGCCTCCTGACCTAGGGTTGGGCGACCGGCAGGGTTGCGATGAGGCGGTTGGCTTCGGCGACGAGGCGCTCGGCTTCTGCGATGTGCTCGGCGTATGCGCCGAGATCGCCCTCCTTCAGAGCGGCATCGGCTCGCAGGAACGCAGCTTCCGCCTGGGCGACCAAGGCCGCCACCTGCTCGGGCACCTCAACCGGCTCGCCGTCTTCGCCGACCGTCGGTGACGACGCGGATCCACCGAAGCCGGCGAATACGGTGCCCAGCGCATCGTTGAGAGTGGCCTGCATCTCAACCCGGCCGTCAAAGGACACCACAACACTGTTGAACTCCGGAATACCGGTCGTGCCCGACGCGGGCTGGACCCCGGTTGCACTCGTCCCCCCACCGCCCTGGTCGGCAGTGATGTAGATCGGCTGGACATAGATCAGAGACTCTTCGATCGGGATCACCAGCATGCTGCCCTGGATTACGGCCGAACCCCCCTGGCCGAGCAGCGTGAACTGGGCCGAGATCTCGGTGTTCTGGTTGATGAAGTCCCCGACCTGATTTGGGCCGGGCTGGGCTCGATCGGCGGGGAGGGTGTACGAGGTGATCTGCCCATCGCTCGTCGCGACCAAGAAGGCCACCATGTTGGGGCGCCCCTGGGGGGTGAAAGGCTGCATGATCAGGAACGACAGGTCATCCTCGTTCGGCAGCGCCATCAGCAGGTAGTAGGGCAGCATCGGACGGAACGGATTGTTGTTCTCGTCGCGGAAGGCGAAACGCAGCTCCGGGCGTGGCGACGTCGACGGGTCGCGGGCAATCTGCCACGGGTCGACGTTGTTGAGGAACTGCTGCGGGTCGGTCACGTGATAGAAGCGGTATTGGTCCGACTGCACCCTGAACAAATCCTCGGGATAGCGCAGGTGCTCCTGGAGTTCGGCCGGCATCTGGTCGATGCCCACAAACAGCGAAGGGAAGATCCGCTGCTGCGCCCGAATCAGCGGATCCTCAGCGTCGACCACATACAGATCGATCGTGCCGTCCTCCGCATCCACTACTGCCTTGACCGAGTTGCGGATGTAGTTGAACTGATCTGGCAGGCCGGGAACCCGTTCCAAGCGGGTCGTGTTGGCATCAGTTGAGTACGGATACCAGTTGGTGATCGTGTAGAGGTCGACGATCCACTTGATCTCGCCGTCAATGATCACCGGGTAGGCGTCGGCGTCGGCATGGAGGAACGGCGCCACCTTTTTGACCCGCTCGCGCACGTTGCGCACCAGCAGCACCTTGCTGTCCGCCGTGAGCTGGCCGGAGATGAGCGTGTCGAGTTCGCCAAAGCGCAGGAACCAGGCGAACCGGCTGAACACGCCACCGAGTTCGACACCGCCTTCCCCCTCATAGCTGTTGAACTGCACGTTGTCGCCACTCTCACCGATCGGATAGTCGACCTCCTCCTGCTTCGAGGCGGCCACCACATAGTCGGGGTCGGCGGCGTCGGAGAAGTAGATACGCGATCCTTCGATCGGAATGGCGAGTGAAGGCTCGGTGGAGATCGGGGGGATGTCCTGCACCAGGAAGCTGGGCCGACCCTCGGAGGTCACTTCGTTTGCAGGGCTGAGAACGGCCCCAAAACCGTGGGTGTAGACAAGCCGCTCATTCACCCAACCGCCACCGGGGATACTGTTCTCATCGAGTTCACGAGCCGAGACCATCACCTGGGTCAGCTTCCCGTCGACCATGTAACGGTCGACGTCGACATCCTCGATCCCGTAGAACGTGCGGATCTCCTGCAGCTCCCGATAGGTCGTCTCGAGCACACCAGGGTCCCACAGGCGGATGTTCTCGAGCGTGTCCGTGTTGGCCGCAAGCTGTTCAGCATCGAGGTCGGGCGAAGCTGCAAAGGGTGCGACCGCTACATCGGCCAGCCCAAAGGCCTCGCGCGTGAATTCGATGTTGTGGGCGACGTACTCGGTTTCCTTGTTGATCTCGTCCGGCTCGACCCGCAGCCGTTGGATCAGGAATGGGTACAAACCACCAACCACCACCGAGGTCACCAGCCAGAGACCAAGAGCCACGGCGGGCAGCGTCCAACCCCGGAACCGCAAGTTCACCAGGAGGATCACAGCCGCCACCAGCGAGATGAGGACCAGCAGACGCAACGCGGGTAGCCGGGCCGTCACGTCCGTGAACGACGCCCCAATCACTCCCCCGTTGGTCGAATACAGCAGCTGCCACTGGTCGAGGGTGTAGCCCACGGCCTTCAACAGCGCGAGTACCGCAAGAAGGATCGAGAGGTGCACCTTGACGCCGGGGTTGACCCGGCGGGTCTCCGAACCAACCCGGATGCCCCCGTTGAGATAGTGCAGACCGGCCGTCGCCAAGGTGATCACCAGAACTAGCTGGAAGGCCCAGGTGAAGAGGCTGCGGTAGAAAGGCAACTGGAAGACGTACTGGCCGACGTCATTGTTGAAAATGGGATCAAAGATCCCGAAGTCGCCGCCGTAGCGAAAGAGCAACCAGTCCTCCCACCACACCGCGGCGCTCAATCCGAGCATGATCCCGAAGAAGGCAGCAACCACCAACCGTACCCATCCAACTCGCGGCGTCACCCACTCCTGGAATCGGTCCAACAATTCGTCGTCGGGGCTATCGCCGAAGGTCCTCATGCGTGGCGACAAACGGTCGGCGAGCGCCAGGTTCAACCAGAACAGCGCAAAGGCAACCAACGAGGCAGCCAGCACCAGCCACACCCTGGTGAAGATCAGCGTACGCCACACATCGGTCTGCTTGATCGAGTCGAACCACAGATAGTCGGTCCAGAACACTGCAATGGTGCGCAGCATCAACAGCAGGACGAGGAAGATACCGAGCACGATCCACAGGACTCGGCGCGAACGGGAGCGGGGTCGGATCGGAATGGGGTCCCTGTTGATCACGTGGGGATTCTATGCAGGTCGCGCCGCTAGCACCCGGTTGCCGCGATCCGGCTCACGCAACCGGCACAACGGTGGCGTCACACGACGCGGCGGCCGGCGGCAGCGGAGCCGGTGGCGTTCCCGCCGGGGCCCACGGCATGCCGGTTCCGGCAGGACAGACCCCACAGGGACGACCGGGGGCAATGCAGATGACCTGCTCCACCCCGAGTTCGGGGAAGGCACCCAGAAGCCCCTCGTGATAGGCCAGGTAGCCGGCGTGACGCACCCGTCGTTCTGCCTCATCGGTCCGCCACGCCCGAAAGACGCGGCTGACCGCAGCTGAGATCTGGCGCGCCCCGCTATCTCCCGCCCTGGCCCGCGCCAGCGCGTCGTCGACTGCGGCCCTGATGCCATCAACAAAATCCGCCGACGCGTCGAGAGCGGCCCCACGATCGGGCGGAGGTGTGGCGGCGGCCCCCGTTAGCTCCGCGGCCCCGGCATACCCGGCGACGAAGCTCTCTTGACTGAGACGGACCAGATCCTCACCAACGGCGGCCGCAAACATGGCCCGGTCAACCGTCCAATCCTGCCCGGATACCCGCAGCTCCTCGAGGACCCGGTTCTGTAGGTCGACGATCCGACGCTTGAGCGTGCGCAGAGTGCGGTTCTGAATCGGAAGCAGCAGGCGATCGCGCAGCTCGAACGGGTCAGTGGCGGTGGCGTAGGCCGGTTCTGCCTGTTCCGGAGCCCGATCCTGTGGCGTGGGCGCAACGGGAGTCTCGGCCACGACAGGTTCCGGCTCGGCAACAACTACGGGCTCGGGTTCGGGCTCGCGCGGTGCTGAAGGCTCCCTCAGCTCGGCGAAGAGCGAGTCAATCGCATTCGGCGCAACGCCTTCGCGGGTTACGGGTTCGGCCGGCACCTCATCCACCTGCAATTCAGCCGGCGCTTCGACGGGTGGCTCAACCGGCACCTCGGCCGGCGCTTCGGCCACTTCGGCTGGTGTCTCGGGCGATGGCTCCAGTTCAGTTACCGCGGGTTCGGGCTCGGCAGCCGAGTCAGATGCGAGTTCTGGTTCGAGCACGGTTACCGAATCGTCGCCGGGTGTGTCCGCCTCTGACGCTGCTGCTGTTGGCGCGGGAGTTTCGATCTCGGCGAGCGGATCGACCACCACGGATGACTCCGGCTCAACGGCTGCGGTCTCGATTTCGCCCAGTGGCTCGGCCTCGGCCGCAGCACGCAGCGCGGCTACTTCCTCGGCCAGCGCATCGGCATCGACCGGCTCCTCTGCGACCGGGGGAAGCTGCGCCGGCACAATCCTGACCGAGGCGTCGCCGTCGAGCCACTCGCCTCCATCCTGACGCGGGCTCCTCGACGGCGCCACGCCGGGCTGGGTGAGGGTGCCTGCCTCGTTTTGTGCGTCTCTTTGCTCTTCGATCTGACCGATCGAGAGACGAGCGGTCTCCAACTCAGTCATCAGTTCGGCCCGACGGGCTTCAAGCGCGCGCGCTCTCTCTTGGGCGGCCTCGGCGGACTGGCGGGCAGTTGCCAGCGTGGCCTCACTCTCGCCACGAGCGTCAATGAGCAACCGCTCGCCCTCGGTGCGGGCGGCCCGCAACTCTTCCTCGGCGTCACGGCGGGCATCGCCGGTAAGCCGCAGTGCTTCTCGCTCCGCTTGGGCACGAATGAACAGGGCGTCCTGATCTGCACCTTGGAGCATGACCTCCGCTGCCGCCTTGGTCTCTTCCACCAGCGCAGTCGCCGTCTCCCATGCCGAACCACGGGCAGCCTCTGCGTCGCGTTGGGCGGTCGTCCGCAGCTCGCGGGCTTCACGATCGGCCTCGTTTCGCCATCGGGCGGCATCCTCAGCAGCCCGCGAACGAAGCCCGGCCGCAGCCTCCTTGGCCGCAGCAATGATCTTGCCGACCTCATCTGCCACGGTCTCGAGTTCGCTCTTCAGCTCGGCAGGATCGGCGATCCCGAGCTGTTCGAGCCGACCTTCGACGGCACCCAGTTGCGCCTCGAGGGCGGCAACTCGATCGGCCACGGACGCCTTGAATCGGTCGACTTCGTCGCGTTCGTAGCCGCGCCGTACGGTCGAAAACTCTTGAGATCGGATCGCGCTCGGGCGGAGCTCGTCAGTCATTGCCGGCCAACGATACCCGGGGAGGGCCCGAGTTCTTGGTTATAGCGTTGCGAGAAAGTCCAAAGCATCGTCGATCGTCACGACGCGGACGACGGTGATGACGTCGCCTGCGGCAGCAACGGCCTCGTCATAGTTGCCGTCGGGCACCAGCACATACACTGCGCCGGCGTCGATCGCCCCAAACACCTTCTGCTTGATACCACCGATCGCCCCCACTGTGCCGTCCTGCCGGATGGTCCCGGTGCCGGCGATCCGGTTCCCCCCGGTCAGGTCATCGTCGGTGAGCTGGTTCATGATCTCGAGCGAAAACATCATGCCCGCTGAGGGGCCGCCGATGTTCTGCGAGTCGATCTCGACATCTACCGGGAACACGATCTCGGTCTCGCCGTTCTCCAAGAACACGCCGACCATGCCACGGTCCGGGTCTTCGATGATCTCCTCATCCTCATTGACAGCCCGGTATGGAATGAGGGTGATCTCCACGACGTGGCGCTCGAAGGCCACATCGGGATCATCGACCGGTCGGTCGATGGTCAGTTCGACGGTGTCGCCCGGGCGGCGCCCGCCGAGCAGGCTCATGGCGTCA
>CAYXMJ010000110.1:1347-10383 GCA_964465915.1 uncultured Acidimicrobiaceae bacterium | reverse complement strand
CGCCGGTGCCCTCGAGCACTGGCAAGCGGCCCGGTAGCCGATCGCTTGACCGAGTCGCTGTCCAACGTTGTAGTTGAGGACCCCGCCGGAGAGCTACTCACGTTCCGGGTGATCTTCTAGTCCCTCAGGTGCGGCGAGGCCGTATCTCCTCGAGCGCCTGGCGCGCCACCGCCACAGATGCGTCCTCAAAAATGCCACGCTTGTCCGGCTCGCTGTATACGAGGTCGCCGCACACCTCGAACCCACCCATCAGACCCTTGACCGCGGCGTGGCTGAGTCTGGTATCCCGCGAAAACACATGGACAACAGGCCGATCAGTCGACCCGGCCACCAGCACGTTGACGCGGTGGTGTTCGGGGTCGCGTTCGATCCAGTCGTTGACGACTTCGACTGCCTCTGCCGTCCCGGGCCCATCGATTTCGATCCGTCGCAGCGCCGCCGGATACATGGCTTCGCGTCCAGGGGGCAACATCTCGACCGGAAGTTGCTCGGTTGTGATCTGATAGTGGAGGTGCCAGGGAATCGTTGCCCCGGCATTGGCACCGTTGTAGAGCACCCGGAACTCCCCGCCGGTCCTCATGTAGAGCTCGAGCATGGCGTCGATGACATGGGGGGTGAAATCTTGATCGATGTGCTCCGTTGCCATCACCGTGTAGTGGTTGCGCTCGATCCAGGCGAAGTTCGCTCCGGCGGCATACGCCCGGCCCGCCAACTCGATGAAGACCAGCTCCTCCATCGGATTGCACTCCGTGATGTTGCGGATACAGAGAAAGCATTGGCGCCCATTCGGATCGCGCGGGTCGCTGAACAGAATCGACTCGTTTCGGTCGGGATTGATGATGCCGCGACGCTCGAGCTCGGCGATATCGGTCCGCAACTCGCGATGCGGCATCCACCGGAACCGGAAGTCGACCATGGAAGCCTCGTCGTGGACGATGCGCTCCTCGATGTTGGCTTGATCTGGATGCACCAACAGGAACCCCTCGGTCGCCTGCCGCTCCCATGTGTCGATGAGGAACCGGGCAAGCCGGCCGGATTGCAGACTCACGACGAAGGCGCGCCGGGCGCCGAAAGCCCGAGGTCGTCGAGCAGGTCACGGGTACGTGCCGCCCACGTGAAGTAGGGCACGGTGATGTCGAGGGCACGCGCTCCCATTTGGTCGCGACGTTCCTCGTCCGCCAGCAACAGTGTCAAGGCCTCGGCAAACCCGGCCACGTCATCGGCGGGCACGACAATGGCGCCCTGCCCGATCAAGACCGGCTCATCGCCGGCGGCGCCATCGACCACCAGGACCTCGGGCGCCGCGCCGAGCAAGTACTCACGGGTGTAGGGCACGAGATCCGACGACACCACGGGTTTCGAGGTGGCCGCGGCTTCTTGAGCGCTCATCCCGAAACCCTCCATCACCGACGGCGTGCAGTACACGCTGGTCACGGCGTAGATGCAGGGAAGCTTGTCCCAGACCGAACCGAGCACGATGACATCGTCTTCCAGATCGAGTTCGGCGATGAGCGCCATGGCCTCGTCATAGGCTCCGCCGGCCCGCGGATCGAGCGCGACGGCGAGCGCCGCAGCCGGCACTACCTGTCGGGCTTGGGCAAACGCCCGGATCAAGATGTCTTTGCGTTTTGTCCGATCAGTACGGCTGATCTCGGTGACAATCAGTCGCTCCCGCAGGACATCGGCAGTGAACGAACTGATCTCGGCGAGGAAGCCATAGATCCCATCGCACTCGGTTTCGAGGCGCGGCCGGTAACGGTCGATGTCGACACACGGAGGTAGGAAGTACTTCGGCTCGTAGCCGTAGTCATCGATGAAAGTGTCACGGATGGCGTTCGAGGTGGCCACCGCCCCATCCAGCCGCGCAATCAGCGCTCGTTCGTGCTCGATCCTCTCGTCGATGCGCAGATCGGCCCAGGTCGACGGATCCATGTTTCGTTTCTTCAGCGCGCCCAACGAATGGGGCACCCATACGTGCGGTGCCTTGCGCCCCGACCGATCGTTCAGTTCAACTCCGAGGGCGCCGGCATCCCAATAGTGAGAGATGATCAGGTCGTAGGAGTCATCGTCCTCGCGCATCACCCGCTCGAGGTCGGCGGCGAGGGCCGGGATGTGCTCCGCCATGTCCTCTTTGCGGACAAACTCATCGTGGCCGTCGTCGAGGTAGAGGATCCTGGCCCGGCCACTCGGGTGCATCCGAACCCCGATCTGGGGTTCGCCCGTCGTCGGATGTGGATAGCCGCCGCGGTTGACGATGGTGACCCGGTAGCCCTGAGCGACGAGCGCCTCGGTGAATTGGTTCACGTAGACGTTCTGACCGCCGGTGTCGGGGAGTCCGGGAACGACGTTCCACTCATGGACGCCGTGGTTCGTGATCATCAGCACATGGGTGCGATCCGGGTCACGGAACTGGGCGGGGTCGCTCACTGGGCCTCCTGTGTTGGATTCGACCCGACGCCATCTGGCGCAGCGGCGCCGGGTGTTGCCGCTAGCCATCCGTAGTGGACGAGTCCCTCCCTGATGCCGGCGGCATGGGGAGCCGTCGCGTGATAGATCTGTGGTTCGCGGATCCGGCGCAGCTCCTCGGTAGCGTTGCCGACGGCGATCCCCCGAAACCCGAGATCATGGCGCATCATGTCGATGTCGTTCCCGGTGTCGCCGGCCGTCACGACCGCGCCCGGTGACACTCCGAGGCTCCTCGCGAGGTAGGCGACGGCGCCGCCCTTGCCCGAGAAGTGTGGCAACAAATCGAGGAAACGACCCGCCGAGTAGACGATCTTGGCCTGTAGGCGACGGCGGTCGAGTTGGTCGGCGATTTCTTCGAGCGAGGCGTTGACGTTCTCTTCGAGGTAGTAGCTGCTCTTGAACTCCGACTGCCACTCTTCCGCCTGCATGGTCGCATCCGGAATATCATTCAGGATGGCCTCGACGGCATCCTTGTCCCAGGCGTCGGAGATGTGCCGGCTCCAGCCCTCGTCCCGCTCGTAGTCGCCATCCACCCGCCACCACAGCTCGGTACCCACCATGCAGATGCACGCGTCGGCACGCCGGGTCGCGTGGTGCACTGCGTAGAAGTCTTCGATCGAAGGCAAATGGCGACCGGTGGAGAAAGCCACAAAGATCTCCGCCGCGGCCAGATCGTCCCACAGGCCAAACATGGCGGCATCGTCACCAATGAATGTGCCATCGAGGTCCGTCGCCAGGACGCGCTCCACCGTCATGCAGTCCTCCATCAGTATCTACCGGCTGCCTACCCTATCGGACAAGGCGGCCTGAGTGCCGGTATTCCTCAGAGAATCGCTGGCGACCGCGGCAGACGCCAGCCCGCTTCGTCCGACCGAAGCCGACCACGATCAGGCTCCTTCGTGATAGTCCCAATCGTGGGTGCTCCTGGCCCGATCGAACACGCTGAGGGTGCGCCGCGCGATCCCTCTCCAACCGAACATGCGCCGCGCAAAGCGGCCACCCGCAATCGAAAGCCGTTCTCGCAGCTGGGGATAGCGCAGCGGCATGGAGAGCATCACGGCGAATTCTCGCGGCCGCTTCGGGTCTCCGAATAGGGCGTGTGCGCCGAAGTCGAACATCTCCTCGAGACCGCCGTGAATCGTCACAACACACGGCGTGCCACAGGCCATCGCTTCGACCGCGGTCATCCCGAACGGCTCGTAGCGAGACGGTAGGGCAAATACCGGTGCGGCCCGGTAGTAGTCGGCCATGTCTGCCTCGGGCACATAGCCAAGCCACTTCACGTGGTCCGAGACACCGAGTTTGCCGGCAAGGGCCTTCCACTTCTCCACCTTGCGTTCGTCGGCTCGGGAGTTGGCGCCGACGGCGAGTTGCAGCCTGGCGTCGGGCACCTGCTCCCGTAGCTCAGGAAGAGCCTGGATCAGGAGGTCATAACCCTTGTTGGCTGCGGCCCGACCCACCGTGTACACGTCGTGCTTGCGGAATTTGAACTTGCGCCGCTGAGCCTGAGCCTGGGACCGCGTGACCGGTGTGTAGCGACCCTCATCGATCCCGGGCGGGATCATTGTGATGTGGTCGGTGGGCACGTCGTACTCGTTGGTGAGTATCTCCACCTGTTGATTGGTGGTGGCTATGACGTGGTCGCAGCGGCGGAAGGTGAGGAACTCCTTGCGAATTCGCTCCTCAAAGCGATAATCCGATTCGATCTTCTGCGGATCGCCCGCCATATCCTGGCGCTTCCAGGCCCCCAGCGAGTGTGGAGTATGGACGTGGGCAATGCGAAGCTCCTCGGAGATCCGTTGGCCGGCGTGCCCGGCATCCCAGTAGTGCGAGTTGACGATGTCGTAGCCACCCTCGCGGGAGGTGTCGAGAAACACTCTCACGAATTCATCCAGATGATCGTGCATGTCTTCTTTGCGGACAAAGCTCGAACCGCCGAACGGAATGCGCCAGACCCTCAGGTTGCCACCCATGTCGTCGACCTCGGGCTGATCTTCAAACCGACGGGTGACGATATCTACCGCGTGGCCGAGCTCACGGAACTGCTTCGCCAACTCGAGCACGAAAACCACCTGGCCGCCCGTGTCGGGAAGACCGAGTTCCGGTTCTGCGCCCACATACCCATGCAGAGAGAGCATCAGCATCTTGGGTGGAGCTATCTGGGGTGCAACCATCGCGTTCCTCCGTCCTACGCCCCGCACCGGGCGCCGGGAAGCGTTCCCGCCGTAACCCTAACGGAAGTCACCGGCCACACGGCTGAGACACCGGCGGCGGCGCAGCCGCAACGGTTCGACGAGTCAGGCGGTCCGCCTACAGCGGTCGGAGGGCGCCCCAGGTTTGCGGCCCTGCGATGCCGTCGACGGTGAGGGAATAGTGCGCTTGGAAGTCGAGAACGGCCACCTCGGTACGCGGCCCAAAGATGCCATCGACCCCGCCGGGGTCAAATCCCTCAGTGCTGAGCTCCTGCTGGAGTTCCCGCACTGAGTCACCACGATCACCCTTGCGTACGGTCTGACGAGAGGGCGTCGTATCTGGAGCCGGGCCTCCCCCGCCGTTGTCCAGAGCGTTCTTCAACGCGTTCTTCGTGCCTCGGCCGACGGCACCGTCGCCGGTAAGCCCGTTGTTGTCTTGAAAGGCGACAACTGCCGCCTTGGTCGCAGGACCAAAGTCCCCATCGATTCCGCCGACGTCGTAGCCGATGGTGTCGAGCACCGTCTGGAGTCGGCGGACGTCGAAGCCATGCAGGCCCTGTTCCAACGTCCGACGGTTGTCGAAGAGTGGATCGTCGAGGCCACCCTGACCGTTGCCGCCTGCAGCGACCAGGGCACTGAACGAGTTCACCAGAATCCCGGATCGGTCGCGCAGTTCGAAGTGGAGGTGCGGCGTGGTGTTCTCGGAACTCCCACTGTCGCCGACCCAACCAATGTGCTGACCGGCCGAAACGCGCACCCCCGGCCTGATCCCGTCGGCGATCCCCCAACCCTCACCATCGTCGGTGCCGGGCGTGTCATTGTTGAGATGAATGTACGTGCTCTGCCAGCCGTCATCGTGATCGATCACGATGCTGCAGCAACGCGCCGGATTGAGCTCGGCGCTGCGGCCCCAGTTGACAAGTCGAACTCGACCATCGGCAGTGGCGACCACCCGGACCATCTTCCTGGCGAAGAGGTCCTGGGAGGAATGAAGTCCACGCGAGCGCGCATCCCAAAACGTGTCGCGAAAATCGTGGTAGCCATCGACCGGTAACGTGAGGTCGTAGTCGACCGGTTCGCCGAACTCGCTGGCGAAAGCGGGCACGGCCCCGACCACCAACATCGTGACGGCAATGGCGACGGCAATCAGTCCTTGAGTTCCCTTGCGCAGGGAAGACTTGAGAGTGTGCATCCGGGATTCATCGGAGAACACGGCCTCGACCTGAGGATTTCGCGGGCTCGGTTCCTGACGCTTGACTCGAATCGCTCGGTGGCCTCGAGGGGATCACAGTCGACGTAGCCGAAACGAGCCACGATCCGGTTCTCTCGGTGGTCCGCTGCCATGCCGAGCGACGGGATCTCGCCTTCGAAGATGTTGGCCTCCCGCCAGCCCGGATCGATCTCGGAACGCCCGCGAGCACATAGGCTACGCCCATGTCCGCCAACACTCTCGCTGCGCACTGGGGACTCGATCCCACCGTGATGTTTCTGAACCACGGCTCGTTCAGGGCGTGCCCGACGGCGGTGCTCGACGCGCAGGCCGATCTACGGCTTCGTCTCGAAGCCGAACCGGTTCGGTTCTTCCAGCACGATCTCGAAGGTCTGCTCGACGCCGCCCGCGAGTCCCTTGCTGCCTTTGTCGGTGCCGACGCCGAGGATCTCGTGTTTGTCCCGAATGCCACCGCGGGCGTGAACACCGTGTTGCGCTCTCTGGAGTCCACTGCTGCCAGAGGGCTGGGCCGCCGTGCTGGCCCACAACCACCGCCTGGCCCTCCTCGCGCGGGACGAGCTCTGCCGGGTGCTCGACGTGCCGGCTCCGGTGCCCGATGCACTCCTCGGCTCGATGGCGGCGATCCAGCTGCCCGATGATCCCAACGCACCAGCCGAATCCGGCATGAGCGCGCTGCAACAGGCACTCTTCGCCGACCACGGCATCGAGGTGCCGATCGTGACCTGGCCCGCGCCACCGAACCGGCTGGTGCGGCTCTCGGCTCAGCTCTACAACACCTCGTCCGAGTACGTGGACCTCGGCGAAGCCATCAGAGCCGCAGTAGACCCCGGCAGCTGAACGTCCGAGGCTCTGGTTAGTGGTGCGCTAGGCGCCGGGTCCGAAGTACTCGAAGTGCCCGGGATCAGGCCGGGCCCACAGGTGACCCGAGCGGATGCCGACCGCCAGCATCCGCTCGAGGAGTTCTTCGTTGACCGGCGACCCGGGTCCGCCGTCGAGTTCGTTACCGAAGTTGATGTCGGCCGCAGCCCCCCACGCATGACGCGACAGCCGTGTTGAGCCAGAGATGTATCGCGAGTTCCAGCAGCCGCGGAACGCACGTTGATCGATCACACCGTCGAGTCCATGATCGTCCAAGCCCACCATGACCTCGGTCAGCGCCGCGGCGAACTTGCGGTGACACACGGCCTTGCCCAGCAACGGGATCTCGAGCTCGACGATGTTGGCCTCCAGCCAGGCCGGGTCGATCTCGAACCGACCCCTTCCTGCGGGGCGATAGGCGAACTCGCCGAACTCCTGCTTGATGAAGACTTGGGAGCGCACCGTGCGGCCCGGGTTGCCCGATGGATCGCGGGGATCGCGGACCCGCAGCAGCGCGTCTTGCGGCAACCGGGCGAGGATCGCGCGCTCCAACTCTTCACCCGTGCCGTCGAAGTCGATCAGCGCATACCCTCGCTCCGATCCGGGAACCGCCAGCGACGTCTCGCCGACCCCAATGATCTCTGCGGCACCAACGGCCGCGTCGGGCAACACCGCGGCGATCGACCGAACCTCGCCCCCTTCGAATTCGATCCAGTCCCCCGGCCCGAGTCGCCGCAGCGCAGCCGAACTGTCGCTGAGGATGAGTTCGTCGGAGCCGAGACTCGAGATGACCGCAGCGGTGGCGTCATCAACGAAGTCGCGATACGTAGCCGGATCTACGGCGATGCCCTCCACCGGGATGACAAAGCCGTCCGGCGCCCGGTCCACCACGACGCCATCGGCAGTCTCCGACGACACGATGTGAGAGGTGCCGGTTCCGATCACGGTGACGTCGGTGACGCCCGGCACGGAACCTACGATCTCTCCGAAGTCGGGAAGAAGGCCACCGGGCATCCACGACACAAGGGGTCCCTGCGGCGGTGGTGCACTCACTGTCGTGGTCGGCGCGGTCGCCTGAGCCGGAACGGCCGTTGTCGTTGTCGCCGGCCTAGTCGTCGTGGTCGGGTTCATCGTCGTTGCAACCGGTTCGCTGCCGGCGATCGCCTGACCGCTGCAGGCCGTCGCCGCAAGTAATACGAGGACGGTCCAGCGACGCATCGGACAACCCTATCGGTGTTGACGCGCTGAGCGCATTCTCAGCTACTTCGCAACATCGTCAGCACCATCACCGTCGGCACCAGAGCGCGCACCGAGTGCGGCGCATGGGCCTCCATCCGAAGCCAGCCCCTCGGGCCCAGCTCCATTGTTTGGGCCTCGAGCGTCACGCTGAGCCGGCCGGACACCACCTGAATGAGCACGGGCACCGCCGCAGTGTGCTCGGTGAGTTCCTGGCCAGTATCGAATGCAAAGCCGACGAGACGGAGTTGATCATCGCGATAAAGCACCCGGCTGAGCGTGCCGTCCGGGGGGATCTCCAACTGCTCCGAGAGGTCCGAAATGAACGTGTACGTCATGGCAACTCCTCGATCCGCCAAATCTCGCATTCCACACGGCCGGTCAGCCGAGCTCCGTCCCGGCGCGACGAGCTACCGCGGCCATCCACGCCGCACCCGTCCGCAGGGCCTCCTCATCGAAGTCAAACCGGCTCGAATGTGCCGGATAGCCCTCGAGCCCCGGTACCTGGCCGCCGTAGCGGATGTAGCAGCCGGGGATCCGTTCGACGAAGAACCCGAAGTCTTCCGAACCCATGTTCACGGTCCGCAGGGGAACGACCTCGGTGCCGGCAACGTCTGCGGCGGCGCGTCGGGCCAGGTCCGCCATGTGCGGCGGATTGACCACCGGCGGGTTGCCGCGACGGATCGTCACCTCGACGTGGGCATCGTGGAGTTGCCCGATGGCGGCCGCGATCCGCTCGACCGATCGGCACAGGTGCTCGCGCACTTCGACTTCCTGGCTACGGATCGTCCCTTCGAGGCGGGCCGTCCCTGCGATCACGTTGGCTGCCGTTCCGGCGTCAAACCGACCGACCGACACGACCGACGGATGGGCCGGGTCGACCTCGCGCGACACGATCGTTTGCAGCGCCGTCACCAGCAGCGAGCCGACGACAACCGCATCTACCGCTTCGTGAGGCCGTGCGCCGTGGCCCTGCTGACCGCTGATCTCGATGATGAAGCCGTCCGAGGCGGCATTCACCGGCCCGTCGCTGATGGCAAGCGTGCCGGGCGG
>CAYXMJ010000110.1:0-1247 GCA_964465915.1 uncultured Acidimicrobiaceae bacterium | reverse complement strand
GGAATGGCCGGGGATCTCCGCGACGATGCCGTGCCCACCTACCCCGAAGCGATAGGTGACTCCGAGGTCGTCGAGTTCGATGGCGATGCGCCGCGCGGTCAACTCCTCCTGGAGCGACAACTCCGGCCGCCGGTGCAGGTCACGACGCAGCCGCACCATGCGATCGAACAGCTCGTCAGATGGCAGCGAGGCTGCTGCGGACGTTTCCACTATTGACCTCCGGCGCCGGCAACTCGATCGCGCCACGGTACCGCTATTGCCGGCGATGGCACCAGACGAGCGGTCTGGCATCAGCCGAGCAGGTCGGCCAGAGCTCGCTCGACCCGCTTCTCGCTCACCTTGCCCCGCGTCCCGATCGCCTGGGCAAACAGGCTCACCCGCAGTTCCTGCAGCATCCAGGCGACCTCGATAACCTCCGGTGAACTCGGCAGCAGTTCGGCGAGACGTTCGTACTCGTTCTCCAAACGGTGCACCCGGTCCATCATCTCCAGGTCTCGGCCGGGGTTGCGGGGAAGGTGTTCGAGCCGCCGCTCCATCGCCCGCACGTAGCGGTGGACGTCGGCAACGCGCCCCTCCCCCACGCCGGCGAGGAAGCCGGGATAGACCAGCGCGGCCAGTTGGTCGTCGACGTCGGCCACGCTGTCCTCGAACATGTCAACGCCGGATCGCGACAACGCTGCGGAAACCGCCTGCGCCGTTTCGAGTAGCGCCAGCGATTCGAGCCCCACCGCCGTCACCCGCTCGCCGAGGGCGTCCCGGGTAAACACAAGCAGTTCGTCGAAGCCTGGGGCATCCCAGGCTGGGCCCCCGAACTCCGCCATGATTCCCCCGACGGCACACATCAAGCAGTCGTCGACCCACTCGGCAGTCGACCGATACGGTCCGGCCTTGATCGCCAGCTTCGCCTCGGTGCCGAGCATTGGCCGCAGCAGCTTTCCTGGGGAAGGAAGGTTGAGCAACAACAACCGTATCGTTCCGGCCCACATCGCATCGGCCTGTTCGTCGCGGGTCGCCATCAGCCTGATCGCAACGCTGTCGCCTTCGTCCACAAGCGCCGGGTAGGCCAGCGCCTGCGTTCCTTCGCCTTCGATCTCCAGGACCTGAGGCAACTCGCCAACGCTCCACGCGGTCAAGCCCGCCTGCTCGATATCGTGGCTCCTTGCCGCCAACGTGGATCGTGCCTCAGCGACCAGCGAGTCCCTGAGGCCGGCCAGATCCTTGCCCTCGGCGACTACGACCCCCTCCTC
>CAYXMJ010000109.1:0-10595 GCA_964465915.1 uncultured Acidimicrobiaceae bacterium | reverse complement strand
GTCACGCAGTGCTTCGTCTGAACAGCTGGTGGAGCCATGGACCTGGACGACCAGGGGAACGTGCAGAAGTTGGCGGCAGACACCGGGAAAGACGAGATGATCGTCATCCTCGGTCAGCCCGATCCCAACAGTGCCGGACTCTTCGCAGAGACCGTCACGAGCGGCGATCCGACCTGGGCGGGTCCATTGGCCGGAGTCCCGTTGGGGCTCCCCGTATATCACGTACTCGAGCCGGAGATCAAGGAACAGATGGACCCTGATCTCTACATGGAGCACGTTGGATTGATGGAACTATCGGCAGACGTCGACGAGATCATCAAGTGGGTGAAGTTCTACCGAGAAGGCGGAGGCAAGTAGCAGGCTCTGAGCGAGCGGGAGGAGGCGATCGTGTCGTCGGACATCATGCGTCTTGACATGTACGTCAATGGAGAGTGGCGCCCCGGGTCGACCGGTGGAGCGATCGAGGTGGTCAACCCGGCCAAAGGGACGCTGCTGGCGACGGTGCCCGACGGCGGCCAAGCAGACGTCGATGCGGCCGTCGAGTCGGCGACTGCCGGCTTGGCCGTGTGGCGTGAGACGCATCCTCGGGCGCGGGCCCAGGTGCTCTACAGGATCGCGGCCACGCTGCAAGAGCGAGCCCAGGAGTTCGCCGAGCTGTACGCCCTCAACTCCGGCGGATCGGTCGGCACCGGTCTGTGGACGATGTACGACGTCGCCGGCCGGCGCTTTGAGTACTACGCCGGGTTAGCGGACAAGATTCGCGGGGACAGCTTCGTCACGCCCGGTCAGTTCGTCAGCTACACGCTGCGTGAACCCGTCGGCGTCACCGGCCACATCGTGCCCTGGAACGGTCCGCTTTGGATTGGCAGTCGCACCATCGCCCCGGCGTTGGCGGCTGGCAACTCCGTTGTGGTCAAGCCCTCCAGTGAGGCGCCGCTCACGATGCTGAAGTTCGCCGAACTAGCGGTCGAGTGCGGGCTGCCTCCGGGGGTCTTCAACGTCGTGACAGGACGCGGCAGCGGAATCGGTGACCTGTTCACGTCGCACCCCGGCTTCGACGGCATCTACTTCACCGGGTCGACCGTCACAGGCCGACAAATCATGGCCAACGCGGCCGGCACCAACGTCCGCACCGTCATGGAACTCGGCGGCAAATCACCGAACATCGTGTTCGCCGACGCTGACATGGAGGCGGCTCTCGACGGCGCCATCTTTGCGATCTTCGCTAACTCTGGCCAGATCTGTGTGGCGGGCTCTCGCCTATTGGTCGAGGACTCGATTCACGACGAGTTCGTCGGTCGACTGGTGGAGAAGGCAGGCGAGATCACCATCGGCGGGCCCGAGGCCAACGCGCTGATGGGCCCTGTGATCACGGCCAAGCAGAAGGAGCGGGTGCTCGGCTACATCGACCAAGGCAAACGGGAAGCTGAGTTGGTCACCGGGGGAGGCACCCCGGCGGCGCCAGAACTTCAGCAGGGGTTCTTCGTCGAGCCGACCATCTTCGACCGTGTGCCCAACCGGGCCTCCATCGCCCGTGAGGAGATATTCGGCCCGGTGCTGTCCGTCTCATCGTTCGCCGACCAGGACGAAGCCGTCGCCATGGCGAACGACACCGAATACGGCCTGGCGTCCGCCGTGTGGACCCAGAACGTCGAGCGAGCCCACCAGGTGGCGGGCGCCCTCCAGGCCGCGCAGGTGTACGTGAATCACTATTACACGGCTGCCTTCGAGGTGAGTCGATCGCCGTACAAGGCGAGTGGCCACGGCGTCAGCGAGGGACCCGATGCCATCTACGAATTCCTGAATCAGAAGTCGGTCAGCATCAAGATCGGAGAACCCGAGGCCTGGTGAGCGCTGAGCGTGCTCAACGAGCGCGGCGTTCCCGCTGCGTCGACCGGCGTAGCCGCCAGGCGGACGCCGCAGCCGGCCGGGTATGCGCTCTTGTCGACCGATTAGCGTGGACACGGTTCGACCCGGCTTGAGAGGTGAGCACATGGAGATTCCGAGCAATCCGTATGGCAAGCGACCGGGTGGCGGGATCTCGCTCCCGGCCGAGTACAGACCGACGCCGTCGGTAACAAACCGCAACTACTTCCCGCCCGGCGAACCGCTTGGCGAGGGCGAGATGCGGGTGTCGTTCCCGGGGAGTACCCCGTGGCCCCCCACCCAGGCGCAGTCTGGTACGTCGATCATGGTGGAACTCGGCAAAGGGGAGATGGCTCCCCGTCGGTTCTTCTTCGATCTCGGCAATGGGTCGATCAAGAACATCCTGGGGATGGGCGTGCTGCCAGCAGAGATCTACGACATCTTCATCAGCCACCTCCACATCGACCACTACTCGGACCTTCCGTACATGTATCCGTTCACGGCGACCATGGGTCGGTTCAACCCGCTTCGGGTCTACGGGCCGTCTGGTGAACGTCCGGACCTGGGTACTCGCCATGTGGTCGAGAAGATGCGAGAGATGCTGGTGTGGCACACGGAGAACTTCGAGCATATCCCGGTGGGACGTGGGCTCGAGATCGAGGTGACGGAGTTCGATTGGAAGGACGAGAACGGGCTCTGCTACGACCAGGACGGGGTCACCGTGAGGCATTGGCCCAGGTCACATGTCAAGGACGGAGCATCGGCGTACCGACTCGACTGGGAGGATCACGACCTCTCGTTCGTATGGACGGGTGACGGGCGCCCGGACGAGAAGACCGTCGAGTACTCCCAAGGCGTGGACGTCTTCGTCACCGAAGGTCAGATGGACACCCCGGCGCTGCTGGCGATGAAGTGGGGCACACAGGTCGAGATGACCCAGTACACCGTCGACACCTATCACACCCCGTTCTACGCAGCCGGGTACCTGTTCAAGAAGGTCGATCCGCGGGTGGCAATGATCACCCACACCAACTTCGAAGATACCCTGATGGGTGAGTCCATTGCTGAGGTCCGAGCGCACTGGCCAGGCCTCTTCATCTTCGGTGCGCCGGATGTCGTGGTGGTCAACGTGACCAAGGACGCGGTGTGGGCCCGCAAGGCCAACCTTCCCCAGGGGTCGCCGGTCGGTTCACTCGACCCGAGGCTGTTCTTCGCACCAGGTGAGCTGCCGGACAAGATCAAGATGCCAGATCCCACCCGTCCCCGTGAGGTGCAGCAGGAGCAGTTTCTCCGGGACATGGAGATCGACCCGCACTTGTACTACCCGCCCGATGTCGACCGCGATATCACCGATACCTGGCCCGAAGACGGCATCACGATGGACGTCAAGAAGATGCTCAAGGCAAGGGGCGTCGAACTCGACGAATAGCCGCACTTCGGCACGTAGGCGTGCGTCCCCGGCGTGCCCGAGCATTGGATCACCGATACCGCGATGGCAACGAGCGAAGCAGAAACCGGCCCGGCAGATTGCCGGACAACATCCCCAGTCGTCACGCGTCGGTTGTCAGCGGTTGCGTGAACCCTTGATGGGCCAGGCCTCGTGATCGGGTGAGGCGGTGCCGCGGTGCCCCATCACCGGACCGTCTAGTGATCGGTGTACCAGACGGCCAGCGCAAGATGCGACCAGCTGACGTTTGGTTGGGATAGATCGTTCACATTCTGAATGACGACGTTCGGATGCTCAGCAAGCCACTCGTTCACGCTCGCCTCGAGCTTCTCGAACTGGGGCTTCCGGTTGCCGGGCTTCATAGAGAAGATCCTCAACTTCATGCCACATCCTTCGTTTGGTGAGACTCAGGCCACATCGACCTCATGCGGAGCGTACATAGCGGATTTGGGGCGGTTTGAGCGGAGCCAGGTCCTGGGGGCTTAGGGTGGAGATGATGTCTGCTGATCTGACTGCTCAGAGTCTCCGTTTGGAGGACGGTCGGAGTCTCGGCTTCGCGGAGTGGGGCGATCATGCCGGGACTCCCGTGTTCCATTTCCATGGTTCGAGCAGCTCTCGGCTGGAACGCCCCGTAGATCCCGGGTCCCTTGAGGGGGTGAGACTGGTCACGGTGGATCGGCCTGGGCATGGGCTTTCGGAATTCCAGCCCGAACGAAGGCTGGTTGACTGGCCGAGCGATGTCACACATGCCTCAAGCGAGCTGAGCGCCTGACGTGGTTTCAGGCAATCCGGTCCTCTTCTTTCGGGCATTGCTCAACGTATGAGATGGACATTGCTCTGACCGGGTAAGTGCATGGGGTTGTTGGCCTCTGGTCGGAAAGAACTGAGGCAGGAATGATGATGTCTGGACACTTACGTAGGTGATGGACCCGAGCGGGGTGGCTCGTGGCAGACACCAACGAATCGGAACGGCGGTATCTACGCTTGTTCGAACGGTATCACCGCCAGGTGTATGCCTTCTGTCGTCGCCGTAGCGATGCGCAGACGGCGGCCGATGGTCTGGCGGAGACGTTTCTGGTGGCGTGGCGCCGCATCAATGAGGTTCCCGACGGGGACGCGGGCTTGGGGTGGCTGTATGGGGTGGCGCGGCGGGTGCTGGCCAACGAGTTCCGTCGCACCCGGCGGTCGCGTCGCCTCGTTGCACGATTGCGAGCCGACAAATCGGCCTCGAATCCGACACCGGAGGTTGTGGTGGTGCGCCAGGAACGTGACCGTGTCATGCTCGCCGCCTTGGCTGAGCTGCGGCCTCAGGATCAGGAAGTGTTGCGCCTGGCGTGGTGGGAGGAGCTCCCTCACGCTGAGATCGCGAACATCATGGGGTGTTCCCAAAACGCAGCAACGCATCGGATTCATCGGGCGGCCCGTCGGGTCGCGAAGGAGTACCAACGTCTCGACCACGGTCATCATCGCGCCGTCGAGGCAACACGGCAGGTGCGGGGAAGTGAGCAGCAATGATTGGCACCGCCACCATCGAGGAGTACATGCGGGTGGCCAACCCGATCCCAACCCTCGACGTCGTCGACGCCGACGAACTCGACTTCGCCGTCGCCGCCGTTCACACGAGGAGGGCAGCCGTCATGCAAGCTCCAACCAAACACCCAACCAGATCAACACCCACCGCCCGCCAAACCGAACTCGGCTGGGCGGGGGCTCCCGTTGCCGAGAGTGAGGAGTCAACCATGGTCACCCACCAGAAACCCGATATCGAGTCCCCAACTCCAACGTCACCACCACGAACCCGCCGCGGCCCCCTGATGGCGGCAGCGGTCGCGGTCGTGATCATCCTGGCCGGCGTCGGTATCGCCTTCGCCGCTGGAGCATTCGACTCCGAGAGCGACACCGCTGCGGATCGGCTTGCCGTTGCCACTGAACTCGTCGATACATGGGGCCAGGGATGGGACGACCGCGACCCCGGCCTTGTCGTATCCGTGTTCACCGACGACGGCGTCTACATCGACGGGGACCTCGCTATTCCAATGGAGAACATGGAGTTCTACATGCTGAGTAGCGGTCGGCCTACCAACAACGACCGCGTCGGTGACTTGGCCCCGAGCGGAGACAACACCTACACCTGGGTGCAGGAGTTCGACTACAGCGCAAGCCGCTACGGAGGCGACATGGAGATCGAACTCGAAGGAGACCTTGCCAAACGAATCGAATGGCTCGGCGAAGGCTTCGAGGAAATTGGGCCAGCTACAGGCTCATAGATATCGGCTGGTCACGGCTGACGATCGCCTGGCAGCGATCGGTTGATACGGCTGATCGACCGCCACTGATCCGAGCGCCGCAGGCCCATCTGCGGCACCCCTGGTGCCCCCCGTGACGACGGTAGGTCGTCCAGTGTCACGTGCTGTGCGCTGCGCCCGCTGCGTGGAGAGCAGAGATGCTATGGTCTGACCATAAGACCATGAGCCTTGGGAGGCGTCGTGAAGGTTGTCGTATTCACCGGAGTTGGCCAGGTCGAGGTTCGCAGCGAACCGTCGCCGGAGCCGGGTCCCGAGCAGGTGCTCGTCGACGTCGGCATGTGCGGGATCTGCACCTTCGAACGCCGACTCTTTGCCGGAGACAAGCAGTGGTACCCGGTGGCGCCCGGCCATGAGGCCGGTGGTGTCGTCAGCGCCGTTGGCGCGGCGGTCGATGGGCGTCCGGGGTCTCCCCGGGTGGGGGATCGGGTGACCTTCGACCTCCTCACCCGCTGCGGGACCTGTGGCCCCTGTCGACGAGGCAAGACCAATCTGTGCCGGGCCCGTCAGGGCCGGGTGCTCTCCGACGGCACCGTGTCGTTCGGTGGCTTCTCCGAGCGCATCGCCATCGATGCCAAGTCGGTGTACTCGGTGGGCGACGCCCCGATCGAGCACGCCGCGATGGGCGAACCACTCGCTTGCACCGTCCACTCCCTGCGACAGGGCGGGTTCCGAGCCGGCGACCGGGTGGCCATCATCGGCGGCGGCTTCATGGGACGTCTCCACATGGCGCTGTGTCGGGTCGGCGGAGCATCGAGCATCGGAATTATCGACATCTCCGAAGAGCGCCGTGAACTCGCAGCCGCGGCCGGAGCCACCTGGACGGCGGCACCCGAGGATGCCATCGAAGTTGGCGGCAAGCAGGATGTGGTGTTTGTCACCGCGATGGCCGGTGTTGACCTCGCCGTCGAGATGGCCGACCTCGGCGGCACCGTCGTGCTCTACAGCGCCTTCGACAAGGAGCTCCCCGCCACGGTCGGTGCCGACAAATCGCACCGCGAGGAAGTGGCCATTGTGGGCGCGTTCCAGCAGGTCGCCGACGACTGGAAGCGCGGAGCCACCATCATCAGGTCGGGTGTTGTCGCCGACGATCTCGATGCGCTTGTCACCGCGAAGTTCAGCTTCGAGACCGCAGCCGACGCCCTTACCTTGGTGACGACCGAGCCGACCTTCCGTGTCTTCGTCGAGCCCCCGAAGCCAGAATGACCGAGCCGCTCGTCGTCGGGGTTGATGTCGGCAGTACCTCGGCACGCGCCCTGGCGGCGAATCGGGCGGGTGAGGTCGTTGCGTCGGCAACGGCGCCCTACCCAGCAGGGCCGGTGGCGCGCGGTGAAGTTGATCCGTTCAACTGGCTGGCCGGCACTTGTGCTGCGATTGCGGCGCTCGATTGTCCGACGCCTGCCGCCATATGTGTCGGCGGACACGGACCAACCACCGTGGCCTCGACCGGTCAACGGGCCCTCACCTTCCGTCATGCGGCAGGCGCGGGCAGCAGCCCGTCGGATCAGCACACCGCCCAAATCGGCTATCTGCGCGAGGTCTTCGGCGCCGACGTGCAACCCCGGCAGCTGTGGGACTGGGTCCTAGCGCAGCTCGGCGGCTCGGATTCTGCACAGAGTTTGTGGCCCGAGAATATTGCGCTGCCCGAGTTCGGCGACCCGGTCGCCGTCGGCAGCCCGGTCGGCGTTTCGAACGGGGAGCATGGGATCCCGGCCGGGATCATGCTCGTGCCCGGCTCCAACGACGCCTACATGACGGCCTGGGCCGGCGGGATCGACACGCCCGGAATCGCCTTCGATCCCGGCGGAAAAACCGGCGGCCTCGGGCTGGCGGTGCGTGGCGCCGAGCACCACGATGCCGCCACCTACGGGATGCCGAGCCCGGTTACCGGCGTCTACATCGTTGGCGGTCCGGTGGCCGCCCACGGCGCCATGCTGGATTGGTGGTCGACGATGACCGGCCGCAGCGTCCCCGAGTTGATCAAGCTGGCCGCCGATGTGCCGCCGGGTGCCCACGGGGTGATGGCGCTGCCCTACTTCGAGGGCGAGCGGGCTCCGCGCTGGAACTTCGACCTGCGCGCTGAGATCGTCGGGCTCCACATTGAGCACGATGTCGGCGTGGTCAGCCGCGCGCTGCTGGAGTCGACCGGATACGGCCTGGCCCATCTCGTTGCCGAGCTCCGGACCCAGGGGATGGTGCTCGAGCGTGTCGTGAGTTCGGGCGGCCCGTCCCGCAGCAGGGTATGGACCGCGATCAAGGCCGACATCCTCGAGGTTCCCATCGACGTCCCCGATTGTGACGAGATGTCCGCCTACGGCGCGGTCCTCGGTGCCGGCGCCGCCATGGACTGGTGGCCACGACCCGGAGAGGGATCATCGGGGGATTGGCCGGTTCCGGCGATGACGACGATCGAGCCGGAGCCAAACGAAGTGTATAGAGCGGGGTTGCGCCGCTTCATTGAACTCGGCGATGCCGCTGAGGCGCGGTTGCAGGCGTGAGACAGACGATCCAGATAGTGACAGAGCAATAGAAGGAGACTGAGGACATGGAGTACATCTCATCGGCCATCGGGGCCGGCAAGATTCGGCGGGCATCGCGGTTCATCCAGCCGGACGGTAAAGCCTTCCTCGTCGCCATCGATATGCAGTCGTCATCGGGAGCGGGGCCCGACCTCGACGTGGTTGAGCGGGTTGCCGAAGGCGGTCCGGACGGGATCCTGGTTTCTTGGCAGATCGCCCGACGCTATCCGGAAGCGTTCGCCAACTGCGGGATGGTGCTGCGCCTCGACGGGGCGCTGACCCAGCTGGGCAACTACGGCTCCGGTGACGTGTTCTCCCTGATGTATCAAGCCGAACTGGCCGCCACTATCGGCGCCGACGCCGTCGTCATCATGGCGTTCCCCGGGTCCGACGACGAGGAGCTCTCGTTGCGGCGCTTGGCCGCGCTGGTCTCCGAGGCTGAGAAGATCGGTATGCCGGTCATCGCCGAGTCGATCCCGGGCTCCTGGGCGCGAACGATCCCCTGGGATACCGAGCACATCGCCAAGTGCGCCAGGATCTGCGTCGAAATCGGTGCCGATGCCATCAAGACGATGGCGCCGCCCGACCTCGCCGACCTCCCTGAGGTTGTCGCCAACATGGAGGCGCCGATGTTCGTGCTTGGCGGACCCAAGAAGGACAGCGAGGACGAGGCCGTGCAATACGCCGCCGATGTGGTGGCCGCCGGTGCTTCGGGGATTGCCTTTGGGCGTAACACCTGGGGTGCCGAGGACCCGACCGCGATGGTGCGCCGCCTGCATGCGGCCGTGCACGGTTAGATCTGAGTCTCGAGCCGAGGAGGTAGCCGAACGTGACCGCCGACAACGATGCCGTAGAGATCTGTCGCAGCGTGATGGCCGCAGTGCCGGCTGGGGTTGCGGTGATGACGCTCCAGGATCCCGAGGGGGTGCGGCGCGGCATGACGATCTCGTCGCTCACCATCGTGTCCTACGAGCCGCCGTCCGTGCTCATGTGTATCGGTGGCGCTGCTTCATCTCGCCCCGCCCTCGTGCCCGGCCAGACGTTTTGTGCCAATGTTCTCGCCCCCGACCAGACGGCGCAGTCGGTCGGCTTCGCCTGGGCTGAAGCCGACCCGTTTGCCGTATTTGAATGGTCGCCCGCTCCCGATGGCACTCCGGTGTTGGCGGGGGCGACGGCGCATCTGCTCTGCACCGTCGAGAAGGTCGTCGAACACCACGGCACCTACGTCGTGATGGCCGGCGTCGATGGCGGGTCGCTTGATCGCGACGATGCGCTGGTCTACTGGAAACAGGCCTACTTCGGGGAGATGACCCCGGTGGCTCCCGACATCAAGGGGCGCTGGTGAAAGCGAGCTTCTCGTGACCGGCGACGGTAGCCACGAGGTGGGCCCGCCGCGAGCGCGCCTGACCCACCTTGCACTGAGGGTGGTCGACCTGGAGCGGTCGATCGAGTGGTACGTGGAACACACGCCGTTCGAGGTATTGGATCGCAGCGCCGACGAGTTCGGCGTCGGGGTGTGGCTGGCCGATCCGAAGGATGCCGGCAGTCCGTTCGTGCTCGTGCTCTCGCAGTTCCACCCGGACAAGGATCCGTTTGGATACGCACCGCCGACCATTCTCGGTCCGTTCGCTCATCTCGGATTCGAGCTAACGAGCCGTGAGGCTGTTGATGCGATCGCGGCCCGCGCTGCTGCCGAAGGATCGGTGACCTTGCCGCCGGTCCAGATGCCACCTCCGATCGGCTACATCTGTTTCGTCGAGGATCCCGACGGGAACACCATCGAGTTCTCCTACGACCAGGGCACCTATCAGACCGTACACGATGTCTGGGGTGCCGAGTCATGACGTCATCGCGTCCCTTTGAGCCGGTGGAGCGGACCACGTTGTCCGAGCAGGTGCGCGACGACATCCAATCCCGGATCGCCAGCGGCGAACTGCAGCCTGGGTCGCAGCTCCCCGCCGAGCGTGCCCTCGCCGAGCAGTTCGGTGTGGCCAGGACCTCAGTGCGTGAGGCGATGCAGGCGCTGGTCGCTGTAGGCGTTGTCGAGCGGCGTGGCAACCGTTCGTTTGTCGTCGAGCAGCTCCCCGGCGCCGAGGTGCCGGAAGCGGACGGCCGCAAGAAGGCGATACGGGCGCTGCTCGAGTCGCGGCGCGTTCTCGAGTTGTGCCTGTTCGAGTTGGCGGCGGCCCGGGCCACGGCTCGTGAACGCAAGGAGGTGCTCGACCTCGCCATGCGACCGGCTCCGACCAACCTCGAGGAGTTCCCGCTGGTCGATCGTCAGTTCCATGCCGCTCTGGCCGGGTCCTGTGCCAACCCGGTGCTGGTTGAGGTGTACGGCCGTGTGCTCGATGCTCTGGTGCTGCAGGACCTCTCCGCCGGCTGGGTCCTCGGCGTGCCCGAAGGGGCCGATCCCGGTGAAGTCATAGCCCGGGCGGCCGGCGAGCATCGGGCGATCGCAGA
>CAYXMJ010000108.1:0-10714 GCA_964465915.1 uncultured Acidimicrobiaceae bacterium | reverse complement strand
CCGCCACCCCATTCGTCGGCCGCACCGAGGAGATCTCGCTGCTGGTCGATGCCTTCGAGCGCACCATGGCTCGCAACACGCCACAACTGGTGACCATCACCGGCGAACCGGGCGTCGGCAAGAGCCGCCTGATCAGGGAGTTCCGCCGCGCCATCGACGACCGCACCGACCTCGCCTATTGGCGACAGGGCCGCTGCCTCCCGTACGGCGAAGGCGTGACGTTCTGGGCCATCGGGGAACTCGTGAAGGCGCACGCCGGGATCCTCGAATCGGAGCCGCCCGAGGCCAGCGCCGCCAAGCTCGAACAGGCCGTGTCCGCCCTGATCGACGACCCGCAGGACGCGGCTTGGGTCGCCTTGCGCCTCCAGCCGCTCACTGGAGCGGGCGGCACCGAGGGAGCCGAACGCCAGGAGCTCTTTGCCGCTTGGCTCCGCTTCTTCGAAGCGCTGGCCGCCCGCAACCCTTTGATCATCGTCATCGAAGATCTGCATTGGGCCGACGACGCCGTGATCGAGTTCCTCGACCATCTCATGGAATGGGCCGCGGGTTCCCCCATCCTGCTGGTCGCCACCGCCCGGCCCGAACTCTTCACCGACCGCCCGACCTGGGGAGCCGGGCGGCGCGATGCGGTCACCTCAACGCTGGCGCCGCTGTCATCGGACGAAGCAGCCAGCCTGATGGTCGCCCTCACCGATCGCCCCGCCATGGCGGCGGACCTGCAGCAGACGTTGCTGGAACGGTCGGGGGGCAATCCGCTGTACGTGACCGAATACGTTCGGTTGGCCGAAGAGCAAGGGTGGTTCACCGATGCCGAACACGGCGAGGATCTCCCGCTACCCGACTCAATCCAGGCGATCATCAGCGCCAGGGTCGACCTGCTGTCGCCGGAGGACAAGACATTGCTGCAGACGGCGGCCGTCGTCGGCCGGGTCTTCTGGGCCGGAGCCTTGTCGTTTGCCGACGCCGGTTCTCCCGAGGAGGTGCGCGAGGGTTTGCGCCGCCTCGCCCGCCGCGAACTGGTCCGTCCGGTCCGCCGCTCATCGATGCAGGGGCAAGAGGAGTATGCCTTCAACCACATCCTGATCCGCGATGTGGCTTACGGCAGACTGACCCGTGACGAGCGGGCTCGGCTCCACGAAGCCACCGCGCGGTGGCTGGAAGCGGTCAGCGGTGATCGCGCCGCCGACGTCGCCGAGCTGCTGGCCCACCACCTCGCTACTGCGTTCGAACTGGCCCCCTTCGAGGATCCAGACCGCCGCCGCCGCATCTACCGCTTTCTTCTCCTTGCAGCGGAACGGGCCGCCGCTTTCGACGTGGTCCGTGCCCGGGACTACGCCAAGCAGGCCGAGGCCTTCGCCACCAGTGATGTCGAGCGGGGCCGGGCGCTAATCGAGAACGGCAAGTTCATGCTTCACTCCAAATCTGAGGCGGAGGAGAAGTTCACTCAGGCGATCGACATCTTTGCAGCAGCCGGCGACCGCGAGGGCGAGGCTGAGGCGACCATGCACCTTTCCCGGTTGGAGTGGTATCGGGGCAACGCCGAACGCGTGGATACGTTGGACGCCAGGGCGCTCGAACTGCTGGAAGGACTCCCCTCCAGCCCGATGGTTGCCCGCGTGACGATTTCGGTCGCAGGGAAACGCCAGCTCCGTGGCCACGAGGAGGAGGCGTTGGAACTCGTCGAACGTGGGATCGCCATGGCCCGCGAGCTTGGCGACACGGAGGCCTATGCCCGTGGCCTCGTTATCCGCGGCTCGGCCTTGACCCAGATGGGCGTCCTCGAGGCCATCACCGACGTCGAGGAGGCGTTGCGGATCGAACTCGATCGCGGCAACGCCATGTCTGCGATACGCACCTACAACAACCTCGCCACGTTCATGATCAACACGGGCGACGTCCAGGCGGGCCTCGAGGTCATTGAAGACGCCATCGACTACGGCACGCAACGCGGTCTGGTCGGCGAGGTCGATTGGTCGCAGATGACCCGCTGCGAGGCGCTCTACCCGCTCGGTCGGTGGGACGAACTAGACGGAATCGTCGCCTCCTATCGGGAGGACGAGCAAATCAAAGGAACACAGACCTCGGTTGGTCTGACCTCGTTTGATGCCCTCGTCGATTTCCATCGCGGCGACGTGTCCGCCGCGTGGCGCAAATGGCAGACTGTCATTGCCGCCGGATACGAGGTTCGCGACGCGCAGATCTTGATGCCGGCTCTCGGATTGGGAACCATGATCGCCGCTGAGGCGGGCGACCCGGCCACGGCCCAATCGCTGGCCGACGAGTTCGCGAACTTCGCTCCCGACCATCCCGTGTTCCTTGCGATGTTCCTCCTGTCTGCCTCTGCCCCCATGATCGAGCTGGGGATGGCCGACACCCTTGGCCGGCTAATGCAGTCGGCGGACGACTCCAGCGAATGGTCTCAGGCGCTGCTCAACGGGGTGGCCGCGACGCTTGCTGCCAACGATCAACGCCACGAGGAGGCACTGGAACTCTGGACCACTCTGATCGAGGCAGCCGACCAGCGCAGTCTGATCCTGACCGCCACGGTGGCGCGGATCGACGCCGCCCGATCGGCACTGGCCGTTGGCGATGACGACCGGGCCACGGAACTGCTTGCGGCCGCAACCGGGTCGGCGCAGGAGCTCCGCGCCAACCTCTTGCTGGAACGAATCGTGAGACTGCAAGCCGACGGCCACACGGCAACCGGGAGCTGAGTCCGTGTCCACTCCCCCCAGCGGCACCGTCACCTTTCTCTTCACCGACGTAGAAGGATCGACCCGATTGTGGGAGGAATTCGCGGACGACATGCGGCCGGCGTTGGAGCGCCACGACCGGATCGTTCGTCGGCCGTGAACAGGAACTGCGCGAAGTGGTCAAACGACTTGCGGACCATCGCCTGCTGACTCTGACCGGCGTGGGTGGCTCCGGCAAGACTCGGCTGGCGCTCCAGGCTGCTGCGGAGTCGTTGGCCGACTTCCGGCGCGGCGCCTGGCTCGCCGAACTTGCCCCGGTGGGCGATCCCGAGATGATCGTCAATACTATCGGCGACGCACTTCGGATCCCCACCAGCCCGGGGGATTTCACGGCGAGCGGCCAGGACAGATCCCCGACCGAACTCCTCATCGACCTTCTTGCGCGAACGGCAGCTGCTCCTCGTGCTCGACAACTGCGAGCACCTGATAGGTGCGGTTGCTCGCCTTGTGACCGCCCTGCTCCGGTCGTGCCCGAAGCCGACCGTGCTGGCGACCAGCCGCGAGGGGCTGGGCGTCACCGGCGAAGCCATGTGGCAGGTGCCATCGCTATCGCTCCCGAGCAACGACAACGCCCTCGAAAGCGACGCGGTCCGGCTCTTCATCAGCCGCGCCGAGGCGGTCGACCCGACCTTCACGGCAGATAGCCCGTCGGTGGCGGCCATCGTCCAGATCTGCCGAAGGCTCGACGGGATGCCGCTGGCGATCGAACTCGCGGCCGCCCGCATCCGGATTCTTGCCCCTGCCAGGATCGCGGAACGGCTCCGACGACCGCTTCCGGCTCTTGACCGGCGGGAAACGTACCGCACTCCCCCGTCACCAGACCCTCGAAGCGACCGTCGACTGGTCCTACGAGCTCCTGACCGAAGAAGAACAACTGGTGTTCCGGCGGCTCGCCGCCTTCCGCGGTGGGTTCAGCCTCGAACTCGCAGAACATGTGGCCGGCGGCAACGGCGTTGACGACCGCGACGTCCTCGACCTCATCGGACAGCTTGTCGACAAATCAATGCTCGCTCGCGACGACCTCACGGGACGGTTCGAGATGCTCGAGACGCTTCGTCAGTACGCGCTGCGCAAGCTCACCGAGTCCGAGGAGGCAGATGAGATCCGGTCGCGACACCTCGACGCGATGGTTGGGCTCTTCTCGGACTCTGTGGCGCAGATTCGTTCACCCGACGAGATCGCCACCATCCGCCGCCTTGAACCCGACCACGACAACCTCAGGACCGCCATTGTCTTCGGGCTGGAGAACGGTCACGAGATCGCGGCCCTCACATTGGTCCTTACCGCCAATCACTTCTGGGCCGTCGGCAGCCACAGCGTTGACCATCTTGAGTGGACCAGCCGCGCCGTACCGCACGTCGAGGAACTCGACGACGAGGGTCTCCAAAGCGAATTCCTCTCGCGGGCGGCGTTCGCCGCGATCCAGCGGGGGATGCCGGCCGTCGCCCGGCAGTACGTCGCGCAGTCCACCGAGATCGCTGATCGCATCATCGATCGCCGGCGTTCAGCGATGGCCCGTCTCGCCGCCGGTTGGCTCAGCGCCATCGACATGGACTACCAACGCGGTGTCGCCTACGGCTATGAGGCGTTCGAGTTGGATGAGGCTGGCGAGGATCTGCACCTCACCGCCTCGATCCCAAAGTTCCTCACCTTCGGCGAACGGATGCGGCAACATATCGCCGAGGCAGCCGCGGCCGCGCAAATGGCACAAGAAGCCTCGCGAGCCCTCGGGGCGCCGACGATGATTGCCCAATCGCTGACCTTCAAAGGAATGTTCTTGCGCGAGCAGGGCGACTTTCAGAGTGAAGTCGACGCCACCGCCGAGACCTACGAGGTCTTCCGCAGCCTCGACAAGAAGCCCGAAATGCCGTTCGCGCTCGTCTGCGGCGCCATCTCGAAGTCCCAACTCGGCGACTATGTCGGGGCGTTGGACGATCTCGCCATCGCGCAGGACATGTACGACGATGTCGGCGTCGCCTTCAGCGTCGTGGAACTGCACGCCGTCCGGTCGCGGGTCCACCAACTTGCCGGGAGTACCGACGCCGCAGTCGCATCTATTCGGGCTGGGCTGGCCAGATCCTCGGGAGGCCTCTTCGACAACTACCTCGTCGCTCGTCTCTGCGATCAGCTCCAGATGATCGCGGTCGCCGGCGGCGAAGTCGACGACGCTGCCCGTCTTGAGGGCTTTGCACTCCGCGTCGAAACCGAAGCGGCGCGACCTCGGCCCACAATCGGTCTCGCCGACCATGAGCGAACGGCCAGTCGACAGATCGCCACGCTCGGCGCCGAACGCTACGAAGCCCTCAAGGCGAAAGGGGCATTGATGACACCCGAAGAGGCAGTGATCCTCGCCGGCGTAGTTGCCACCCGCTTGGCGGGCACCGCCTCGTAACCACGGGTCGGTCGCGAGCGCGGCGACTTCCCGTAGCCTGGCGCTTCGATGTTTGCTCCCGTACGCCTTTTCTTCTCACTGCGCCGTCACCCTGACATCGGCGTCGTCGCCGCCGTCATGGCGACCTCGATCCTGTTTGCGGCAACGCCGTTTGTCATCCCGGCCGTTGCCGCCGACTTCGACGTATCCATCGGCCGCTCAGGCATGCTCTCGGCGGCTCAGGTGGGCGGATTTGCCGTGACGGTCTTCATCGCCGGCCGCACCCTGCGCACCCATCGTCGCTACCTCGTGGGCGGCGCCGTCGCGGCAACCATCTTCAACCTGCTCAGCGCAGTAGCTCCTACCTTCGAGACGCTGCTGGTGCTTCGCGTCTTCGCCGGCTCTGCTGCCGGCCTCTTGGTCTGGCTCGCCTGGTCGAATGCCATGCGAACGTCAGGATCGATGCGAAGTGTGTCGGCAGCAGGCCCACTCAGCGTGTTGGTATCGGTGCCGCTGTTGGCGTGGGTTGCCAACGACTTCGGTTCCAGCGGCGTCTACGTTGCGCTGGCCCTGGTGTCACTACCCGCGGCGTTTCTGCGCGCCGAGTTCGCCGGCTACAAGAGGGAGCGCAAGCATGTCAGCCCCTCGAAGTCGAACATCGTGCTCGTGATCGCCCTCGGGCTGATGACCCTGTCTGGCTCGGCGACGTTTGTCTTCGGAGCGGCGATCGGTGTCGGCACCGGGCTGAGTGCCCTGGTGGTCTCGCTGGGTTTTTCGGCGAACGCCCTCGCCGGCTTCATCGCCGCCCGCCGACCCCCCGCCGACCGTCTCGGCAGCATATGGATCTTCGGCACTGCGGCTTGTGCCGCTCTCGTTGTCTTTGGAGACGAGCCCGTCCTGTTCATGATCGGCATCACGATGTGGGGTTTCTGCTTCTGGATGGCAACGCCAACCATTCTGCGCTCCGTGGCTGCGTGGTCTCTAGCCCCCGATGAGCGGGTCGGCGACGCCCAGTCGTCCATGGCGGTCGGCCGCGCCATCGGCCCGGCCGTCGGATCGGCTCTCTTGATCGGCGGCTCCTACGACCCGGCCGGCGCGTTCACGATCACGGGATTGATCGTCGCCGGCCTCACAGTGCTCTCGGTCCGCATCTACCGCCGCCACCACCAGCCGCCGGTCGGCGCCGTTGGTTGAGGGATGAGCGGCCGGCTACACGATCCCGGCTGCCGCACCAACCCGCCGATACCACCCTGCCAACGAGGCCGTGGTCTCGTGGGCATTGAGACCGCTCGGGTTGGGAACGGCCCACAACTCAGCTCCGGCCAGGTCTTCGGGTTGGCGACCCAACTGTGCCTTGGGTCGGCGGAACGCGGTGCGGTAGGCGGTGACGCCGGCGATGGCCACCACCCGGGGCTGAAGATCGGCGACGAGCGCCTCGAGTCGCCGGCCACCCTCGAGCAACTCGTCTCTTGTCAGTTCGCTGGCCCGAACCGTGGCCCGGTTGACGAGATTGGTGATGGCGATGCCACGGGCCATGAGGTGGGCGCAGTCGTCATCGTTGAACCCGGCAGAACGGTCGATCTCGCGTTCGGTCAGCCCCCCCTGCAGCAGCGCCGGATAGAAGCGATTCCCGGGGTGAGCAAAGTGGGTCTGGGTCGCTGCCGTCCAGAGCCCTGGGTTGATGCCGACAAAGAGCAGCCGAACGTCGTCGCCGACCAGATCGGGCACCGCAGTGTCCCGAAACGCCTCCAATTCTTCACGGGTGAAGCTCACCGCATCAGGCTACCGTGACGATCGACGCGCTCGATGTGGGAGGTGATGATGGGTCTGTCCGGAGCGCTGGACTACGAGATGACGCCACCCAACGGAGCGCAGCGGGCCGTTCAGCGCATCGCGGCGACCCGTCCCGGCGGGTGGATCGTGGCAAAACTCCAGCCCCCGCTCGACAAGGCGCTCTTCACCCGAACCGGCGGGACCACCACCGCGGCCAGTCTCCTGTCAGGGCTTCCGGTCATCATGCTGGCCACAACCGGTGCCAAGTCGGGCACGGTACGCACCACGCCGATCTTCGGGATCCCGCTCGGCGACAACCTGGCAATCGTCGGTTCGAACTACGGGCGACAGACCGCTCCCGGCTGGGTCTACAACCTGACGGCAGACCCCGCGGCGACGGTGACCTACGGCGACCGCACAGTTGAGGTTGTCGCCAGACTGGCGGACGACCAAGAAACAGATCAGGTCTTCTCCCGAGCCGCCGGCATCTACCCGGGATACGCCGAGTACCGCGGCCGCGCCGCCCATCGTCAGATCAAGGTGTTTGTGCTCGAACCGCGCGAGTGAGCGCGCCTACCTCAGGACTCGGCCGACCCGTCGTCGGCGTGTCCGGTCCAGCCCGTCATACTGGCATCGACACGGAAGACCCGATTGACCAGGTCCGCAGTCTGCGACGGCATCACGCCTCGCATGGGTGGGGCGATCTTCGCCAGCCACGGCGTTCGCACGAATGGCTTGCCGCGACGCACCCCGCGCACCGTAAGCTTCGCCACCTTCTCAGCGGTGAGAAAACGGGTCCCCTTTGGTGGTGTCGCCCCATCGAAGAGGCCCGTTTCGACATAGCTGGGACAAACGACCGTCACGCCGACATGGCCAAGGCCGCGCCGGCTGAGTTCCTGCCTGATCGACTCAGAGAAGCCGATCGCCGCCCACTTACTCGCTGAGTAGCTGGCGGCAAACGGAACCCCCACGTAGCCGGCGACGCTGGCAATGTTGACCAACCGCGCCTGGCCTGCCGCTTCGAGGTCTCGCAAGAACGCGTGGGTGGTGATCATCGTGCCGTCGACGTTGAGTTCCATCACGGCAAGGTGGTCGTCGATCGGGACCTCGTTGAAAGGTCCGCCCCGGGTGGTGCCGGCGTTGTTGACCAGAATCGAGATCGGACCGTGCGTGGCATTGACCTGTTCCCGTGTTGCTGCGACGGACTGCGGATCGGTCACGTCCATCACGAAGGCGTCGGCGGCCCCGCCGGCGGCCCGGATCTCGACGGCAACGGCTTGGGCTGCCGCTTCGTCGAGATCGGTCACGACGACGGCTGATCCCTTGGCGGCGAAGCGGAAGGCCAAGGCACGTCCGATCCCGCGGCCGGCTCCTGTGATGAGAACTCGAGCACCCTTTGTCTTCATGGCGACCAGGGTGGCGCCTCACGCACCGCCGGGCAAGTATCCATCGTCACGGCGCGATGGGGCCACCACGTCATCGGTTGTTGGCGGAGAAGTGCATGTAGTCGACCAGCGAACGGAAGTCGCCGCCCCAGCCCCATCCGATGGCGGCGAACGCCGCAACGGCGTGGTCGCCATCTAGGATCATGCCCGGCCGGACGTCGTGGCGGTCGAGATAGGCAGTGGCGAGTTCGGGCAGAACCCGGCCGTCGCGCTCATAGGGGTTGTGGAACGGGTTGACGTCGAGCGCCAGTCCGTAGGCGTGCTGCGACCACGATGTCCCACCGGTGGTCGGGCGGCACACAAACGACGTTGTGTTGTTGCCGTCGCCGGTAGGCGGATAGTCGAGTTCCTCGGCGGCAACGACCCGCATCTCCTCAATCGGGAATCCGGCGTCGTAGAGGCCCTCGAATACGCCGGCTAGCTCGTCGGCGAACTTGGCGTTGACCACGAGCTCGCCGGTGTGGGGACGGTCGTCGAATCCCCAGAAGGACAAGGTGAGGTAGGCCAGTTCCTCAGGAGCGATTGGACAGTCGGCGTGCCAGGTGGAACGGGCGAGGACGTCGTCGGGGACGGGTCCGATCGTGGCCACAAACCCGTCGGTCGGTGGCGGCAAGAGATCGACGCTGCGAAACCGGCGGTCCTGCAGTTCGGGCGGCGTCGGCACCGGGAGGGCATTGCCATCGTCGTCAACCTCGAGCACCCGGGTACCGATCCAGTCGGGCGGGTCGACCGCCGTCGTCGCCGGCAAGGTCGTGGTAGTAGCCACGGTGGTCAACGCCGCGGCGGGCTGCGAAGTCGAGGTGGTCGACACCGGGTCCGGCGCTGTGGTGGCGACATCCGTGGTGACGGCAAGCGCCGTGGTCGTCGGTGACTCGGCGTCACCCGATGTGCCACACCCGGCCGACCCGATCATCAGGACCACCCCAGCCGCGAGTGTCCTCAGGTGCGGTGCCATGGGCGACGAGTGTAGGACCCGCCACCGCCTCCCGACGGTGGCGCAAATGATGTATCAACCAAACCCCCACGTCATCGAGTTATCGGATAGGTTGGAAGCAGATCGACAGAGGGGAAAGTGTCGTGACCAAGAGACAGATTCGGGCATTGGCCGCAGGCGTAGTCGCGTTTGCCCTGTTCGCCGCGGCATGCGGCGATGCCGCCGAAGTGCTCAACGAGCAGCTTCTCGAGAACATCGAAGGCGTCGACAACGTCGAGATCAACCAGGACGACGGGACGTTCGAGGTCACCATCGAAGAGGACGGAGAGACGATCACCATTGGCGGCGGTGACATCCCCGAAGGCCTCACCGTGCCGGTCCCGAACGGCGGTCAGGTCGTCGGCGCCGCGAGCAGCGACACGGACATCTCGGTCAGTCTGATGTTCCCCGGAGATCAGTACGAGGATCTAGTGGCTCAGTATCAATCATGGGCCGACGGGTCAGGCCAGGAAGTCGCCAAGTCGGAGAGCACCTACGAGTCCGACGGGACCGAGATCCGCAACGTCTCGTGGTCCACCGACGACGGTTCGGTGTTCGTCACCGTATCCGATTGCATCAGCGTCGAGACCGGCGAATTCGACAGCGCCTGCGTCACCATCTACGAGCAGTCGTAGCGGGCCAGTCAGTCAGCTCGAGTAACGGTCCGGGTTCGAACGCTTGCTGGTGATGTAGAGAATGGCGAGCAGCACCCCGATCACCAGGTAGAACGGCCACAACCAGGGCTTCCACACCAGGAACGCCACTGCGACAACGACGGCCCCAATGATGAGCCAGGCGCCGGGCCGTTTCATCCACGGCAGTTCGTCTTCGGGCGTGCCCTGGGGTGGCAGTTCCGTGATCGCCTCATAGGCTTCGAAGATCCCCTCGGCCTTGTCCTTGTCGCCGGGCTGAACCGCGAGCACCCAGGTGTCGCCTGCCTGCTCGACCCGACATTCGACATTGCCATCGGTGAGGCGCCGGGCGCCGTGCCGCGCCTTGCTCTCCGTGTCGTAGCTGCGGAACTCAACAACATCCATGGACTAACGATAGGCGGCAGCCCGGCGGATTGCCTCTAGTGATCTGAGCGATATGAAGCCAGCATGGGGTGCAATACGTCCGCCACGAAGATGAGGGAAAGACCGATGGGTACACACGGCTCCGCTTTCAGGTTCAAGGATCCCGATGGCTTCGAGGTGTTCGTCTACAAATGGGCGCCCTCCTACCCGGCGAGAGCCGTCGTCCAGATCGCCCACGGCGGCGTCGAGCACGCCTTGCGCTATCAGCGGGTCGCCGAGTTCCTCAACGGCCACGGCTATGTGGTCTACGCCAACGACCATCGCGCCCACGGCAAGACCGCGGGGACGATGGAGCAAGCCGGCAAGGCGGGCCACGACGGCTG
>CAYXMJ010000107.1:0-10986 GCA_964465915.1 uncultured Acidimicrobiaceae bacterium | reverse complement strand
AGAACTCGATGACGGCATCGAGGAAGAACCCCCAGACCGCAATCACCGTGTAGACGATCAGCGCAAGGATGATCGTCCGCTTCGTGGTCATCGTGTCCGCCAGCTTGCCAAACACCGGGGTGGCCAGGATCCAAGCAACGGCGAGGCCGACCAACTCGATGATGAAGAGGAGACCGATGATGGTGCCGAGGTTCGAGCTGCGGGGAGCATCGAGGACTTCGACCTCACCAATCGCCATGACTGTCCCGGTGGCGGCCTCATCGCGCTCTGCGGTGTTGACCACGGTCAGCAGATGCCAATCGGGGGTCAACGCGTCGATCGTCTCGGTCAGTTCGAACCGAGCGGTCTCGTTGTAGCCATCGATCGTGAGCGGCTCGTTGTCATCATCGAGCAACGAGACCCCGTCGATGAAGACGGCCCAGCGGCTGCGATCCGGCCCTTCGCTGTAGGTCAGGTCCACCTTCTGCCCGTTGAATGTGAAGGCGTACACATCCTCAGGCGTCTCAGTGAAGACGTAGACGCCCTCCGCTCCGGAGGGGAGTTCCTCGGGGGAGAGAACGACGAAGTCGCCGACCAGAGCGGCGTCATCGACGGTGTACTCGCCTTCGCCCAGATACTCCCCCTGGGTTTCGAGGGTGGGTTGGGGAGCGCCGACCACGTCGCCGTCCATGGTGTGGGCGGCGACGATGCCGACCAGAGGAAGCGTGATGACGTTCCACACCACAAACGCGAGGAAGAAGGCTCGCCGCGGCTCATCTCGGCTGGGGATGCGGCCAAACACGAGCGAGAACGGAATACCGACGAACTGCACCATCAGGATGGCGGCGATCAGCTCGATCGCCCCAAATCCGAGCTCGGCTCCGTAGATCACCGCAACCCCAATGATCGTTCCGATCCCATCGTTGTAGATGAGGAAGGCGATCAGGTACCGCAGCAGCTGGCGGTATTGACGCAGGTGACGGAATGTCTCTCCGAGGCGGCGAAAGCTGGCCGTGAGAACGGAGCCGACCTTGTCGGCGATGACGGCTGCCGGCGGCTCGGGGACCCGGCGCAGGATCGGGATCGAGAAGACGGCCCACCAGATGGCTACGCTGAGAAACGAAAGGCGCGACCCAATCTCGTCGCCGAGGGCGAAGATCATGGCGATGTTGATCGCCAGCAGCAGGCCCCCGCCGAGATATCCGACGGCATAGCCGCGGGTCGAGACCCGATCGAGGTCGTCGGGGCGGGCCACATGCGGGAGCAGCGACTCGTAGAAGACCATTGCGCCGCCGACCCCGACCCGGCCGACGATGACGAGGATCGAGGCGAGCACCCAATCGCCCGAACCAACCAGGGCAAGCAGACCGGTGCCGATGACGCCGATGCCGACGAACAGCGCCAAGCCCTTCTTCTTGCCGCGCCGAATGTCCGAGATGGTGCCGATGATCGGCGAGATGATCGCCACAAGGAACAAGGCAACACTGAGGCTGATCGACCACATTTGGGTCGCCTGGGCCGGGCTCCCCAGCGTGCTGCCGGCTACCTGGCTGTAGTACACCGGGAGCACCGCGGCCAGGACGGTGGTGAAGAACGCCGAGTTGGCCCAGTCGTAGAGGGTCCAGGCCCGGATCCGCCGTTTGTATTCGTCCTCGCTGATGCCGGCATACCCGGCAATCACCTCGGCGGCCACCGAGTGCCTCCCTCAACGCTGCTCGTCGGAATCTACGTTCGCGCGGGTGCCACTCGCAACACAGAGGGTCACGAGAGTTGCTCCTCTCTCATCAATTGCGGAACCTCGAACACGCCACGGTTCCAGGTCGAACCCACCGCTGGCCAAAGAGTCGAACCCACCGCTGGCTAAAGAAAAGCCCTCATCGGACCGATCTACCACCATCTGGTTCGGACAAGACGGTCCGTGAGGGGGCTCAAATCGGAGAATTGCGAGGATCGACGATGTACACGCGCGCCAAGAGAACGCTTCCTGCTGCCGCTGTGGCCTGCCTCCTACTCACCACGGTCATCGCTGCCATCGGAAACGGCCCTGCCGCCCGCGCTGACGGCACTCCCGACCTCGCTCTGACCAAGGATGCACCCGGCGAGATCCTCTTCGGAGCCGATGCAACCGTCTCGCTGACAGCGTCGAACCCGAGCACGGAAACGGAGGTCGGGTACAACCTCTCTTTTCGCGACGTCCTCCCGGCCGGTACTACCTACGTCCCCGGCAGCGCAAGCATCGCACCGACCACCGTGCTCGTCGACCAACCCACCCCCGGCGCAACAACGCTGATCTGGCTGAATGTCGCGGACCTCACCCCGGCGTCTTCGTTCACCGTCACCTATGACGTACGGCATACCGGCGGCAGTCTCGGCGTCGGCGACACCTACGTGAATCAGGCTGGCGCCTACGTCAACTCCGATCCGAGGTATGTGCCGGACTTCGACCCCGTTGACGGAACTCCGATCGCAGGGCCGGCGAGCTACTCGGGCAACGCCGCTGACAGCGCATCCACGGAGATCATCGCCATCGAGATCACCAAAGCCGAGCCCAACACCGAGGGCGAGATCCTGCGCGGCCTTCACGATCACCAAACGGTGTACACCTTGACCGTGCAGAACAACTACGTGGACCCCACCGACTCAATTGATGTCGAAGATTGGCTGCCGGCCGGTCTCGAGTACCTCGCGTGCGGCACGGCCGACAACACGGTCGATGCCCCCACCAACCCCGGATCTGCCGAGGAGTACCCGGCCGCCGGAGCGATCAACCCCGGCAACGCTCCGGCAGCGCCCAACTGTGTCATTCCCGATCTCGTCGAAACCGTGAACACAGACCCGGATGGTGCCGGCCCGCTGCCGCCCGGCGTCTATACCCATGTGGTGTGGAACGACGTAGCCGATCTGGCGTCATCCGCAAGCACGACTATCCAGTACGTCGCCGCTATACCCATTCGCGAAAACACAATCAGCTGGCCTCAAGGAGAGCCGACCCCGGCCGGGCTCGGCCAAACCGCCAATCTCGACAACAACTCGGGCCCCGAAACAGTCGACGAACAGTCACTGGTGAATCTGGCCATTGCGTCGGGGCAGTACCTGGGAGCCCTGGCCGTTTCCGACGACCACAGCATTCAGCGGACCGCCGAGGATCTGTCAGTGCACAAGGGCGTCAGCGACGACGCCATCAACCAGGGCGACGTCGACACCTGGAGCTTGCTGATCGAGACCTCTGAGTACCGATACGTCGACAACATCCGGGTCACCGACACCGTTCCCGATGGGCTGTGCCCCCTCGACTCGGCAAACCTCGAAACACCGGATTTCACGGCAGACTGTGACCCATCCGGAGCGACACCATCGTCTCCGTACACCACAGCAACCGAGAACGTTGATGGCACCTGGACACTGTTCTGGGACTCTTCAACCGTGCCCGAGTTGGCACGCCTTCAGCCCTCATCGAGCTTGACGATCACATTCCCGACCCGGACCCGCACGTTCTACCAACAGAACCGCCTGAACGCGGCCCCCGTGCTTGCGCAGGACTCTTGGGAAAACCGAGTGGATATCGCCGGCGCCGACTATGCGATCTGCGCTCCGAACGACCCCGATTGCGCCTTGGGCCAGCCCAAGATCGATGCCGACGAAGCCGATGGGGGCGACGACCTAGACAGCTCGACTGCCGGGCAGAGCGCCTCGGGTCCCAGCATTGACAAGCGCGTGTCGCAACCAGGGGCCGTTCCGCTCGACTGCGCTGCTGCTACCTACATCGACACCGTGGCTTCCAGCTACGGGCCAGGCGACCGGGTGTGCTGGCAGCTCCGCATCGATTTCCCTTCCCTCCTCGATACCGGCGACGCGGCGGTCAATGACTTCCTACCGCCGGGCAGCACATACGAAACCGGCTCGATGACGCCAACCGGGAACAACAGCGTCCCCATTGCCAGCTTCGACGACTCAGTCGCAGGTGTGCTCAGCTGGACTCTCGGCAGCGGTACCTTCACGGACCCGGCTCTCGTCTTCGAGGTCAGATTTGCCACGACGTTCACCGACCCGGCCGCCGCAGCATCGGGGGACATCCTCGACAACCTGATGAAGTTCAACCACATCAACACCCCCGGCCAGGCCTTCCCGCTGCGGGATTTGGCCAACTTCGAGTGGTCCGAGGCGCGCCTCGACCTTGTCAAGGGTGTCTCCACTGTCGATCTCGACGGCAACATCAGCACGGCTGGCGACCAGACGACATACAGCCCGCCCCAGGACGGATTGACGGTCAACGGCGGCAACGCCGTCCAATACCAACTGGACATCGACAATCTCGGGACCCGGGATGCGGACAACATCGAGGTGTGGGACATCCTGCCCACGGTCATCGACTGCACCATGGTGAGCGCTATTTCCGACGGGGGAACGTGCAACAACGGGGGAACCCCGGCCGATCCCGCCGACGACCGCATTGAGTGGACCGGCTTGGTTGCAGCCGGGTCGGGCACAACCAACGTCACCTACTGGGTGGATATCCCAACGACGGTGGCGCCTGGCGAGTCACTGGATAATACCGCAGGCGTTCGCGAGTACACCTCGGCGACCAACCTCGGAGGAGATTTCCCCTACATCCCATCCGGAAACATCGACCCGAACCAGGAACCGTCGGCCAATACCATGCCTGCCGACGATCCCTCAGACGTAGTCATCGCCGACGCCACATTGGCCAAGACGCGAACCACGGTAGTCCCCGAAGGGGGCAATGCCGGGAGCAACGAAGCGACCATCGGGGAGCAGATCGACTACCAGGTGACGCTGACAATTCCGGCGGGGACGACGGTCTATGGCCCGGCTGTGCTCGACGATCCCCTGGGGGCCCGGCAGACCTACATCTCGGGATCCCTCACCGGAACTCTCAACGGGGCCGATCCCACCGCCTCCGGCCTTGTACTAGACGACAGCGGCAACACGATCGGAGTCACCTTCCCTAGCCCCTATACCGTGCCCGGTCCCAGTGACGACGTGCTCGTCCTCGACTTCTCGGTGACCGTCGACAACGACGGCAGCAACTTCCGGGGCGGCAGCGATCTGAGCAACCGCGCCGACTTCGACTGGCAGAGTTCTACCAGCACGGCTGCCAACGTCAATGACACAGTCGCGACAACGATCGTGGAACCCAATCTCCAGCTAGCCAAGGACGAGAACGACGCGGACGATGTCGTCGATCCGGGCCAGATCATCCGATATGCGTTGACACTCAACAACCAGGATGCCCCGCCGCCGAACGTGTCGACTGCGCACGACCTCACGATCATCGACCTCATACCGGTCGGCCTGACTCCAGTCGATGGCGTCGGCACCCCCGTCCCGGACGGTGGCCTTGTGCCCCCCGACAACGGCACCTGGGACTCCGGAGCCCGAACCATCACCTGGACGCTGGCCTCGCTGGCGAACGACGGCACCGCTACCTTCGAATACGACGTTGAGGTGGACAGCCCTGCCGTGGGTTCCTCGGTGTTCACGAACACAGCGGTCGTCACCGGCTCCAGCATGGCCGGTATGGTCACGGGTGAGCGCACGAGTGGTCCCGGGTACTCCGATACCGCCCAGGACACCGTTACGGTCGCCCGTCCCACGAACACCAAGTCGGTTGCGCCCAATTCTGGAACGATCGGCGACGACCTCGTGTACACCCTCGTCGTTTCGATACCGATGGACCTCACCCTCTTCGACGGTACCGTGATCGACACGCTCCCCGATGGCATCGACTTCGACGGCTACCTGACAGCAGCCTGCACGAGCGGCTGCCCGCCGGTTGTCACCTTGAGTTCGCTGCCGGCGGTGGACAACCCCGACGGGTCGACGACGTTGGGGTGGTTCTTTGGCGACATAGCCCCAGCGCCAACAGGGCGCGAGCTGACCATCACCTTCGCCGCACACATCGACGACCAGTACGACCCCGAGGGGATTCCTGTTCAGGATTCCAACCCGCCGCTCACCAACTCGGTGAGCACTCATTGGAACACGACCGACACGATCGTCGGTACCCCGGGAACGATCCCGGCAGGCCCCTTTGGCGGCCAAACCGACCCGGCAACAGCCGACGTCGACATCATCGAACCCCAGCTCGTTCTCGACAAGGACGTGTCGGGGGACCCAGACGACGACGATGTTCGCAGTGCCGAGGCCGGAGAATCGTTCATCTACACGATCGTCGTAGAGAACACGGGCACGTCGCCGGCGTACGACGTTACGGTCACCGACCAACCTGATGCCGAGCTCACCAACGTGGCGCTGGTTGACGGCGCGGCTTGGGTAGTCGACGGTTGGTCTGCGGTAGACCCCGACATCGTCTGGTTCATCCCGGGACCCATCGATCCGGGTCCTGCAAACGCGATCACCCTCAGCTACACGGCAGATCTGATTGGCTCGGCCAATCTCTCCGAAGGTCAGCAAGTCGTCAACACCGCCGATGTTCCCTCCTACTGGGGGGTTCCCGAAGGCGAGCGGACCGCCAACGGCTTCGACTACGTCGAGTACGACAACGTTGCAGACGACACCGTCACGATCAACGTGGCGTTCCCGGCTCTGACTATCGACAAGACAACCGGGATGGCCACGTTCCCCGATACCGGTGACGCCGAGCTGCTGCAGCCGTTCCCTTGGCAGATCGTTGTCACCAATACGTCGGCGGTCGCCGGTGCGTTCGACATCGATGTGACCGACGTGTTGCCGCCCAACTGGACCTACGACGCCGGGTCGGCGGTCGTGGCGCCGGGCGGTGCCATCGAACCGGTGGTGACGCCGAACGTGGCCGGTGACATCCTCACCTGGACCGACGTCGCCGACCTTGTCGCCGGCGGGACGGTCACCATTACCTTCACCGCTACGCCTCAGCTCGGGGCTGAGACCAACCCCGGTGTCGGTGTCGGCAATCCCAACGTGAACACGGCAAACGCGTCCGGCGATGACGTCTCGGGTGCCGGAGGCAACGCCGATGGACCTTTCGAGACAGGGGACGATGACGCCCAAGCAATTCTCCGGGTTCCTGCTCTCGCAGTTGCCAAGACACCCGACGGCGACCCGGTTGTTGCCGGCAGCCCGTCGCAGTTCCAGATCGTCGTCAACAACACCGGTGACGGCACGGCCCGCAACGTGGTCATCACCGACGCGCTGCCGCCCGGTCTGACCTACACAGCGGGAACGGCAACCGCCGCGCCCCCAACCGGCTTCTCCGAGACGTCGGTAACGCCCGGCCCCGGCGCCGGTGAGACCACGATCGTCTGGTCGATTGCCGACATCGCCGCGGCCGGATCCGTGACCATCGTGCTTCCCGTCACCGTCGACGCTCCGCAGCCCGACGGCACCGTGTTGGTCAACACTGTCTCTGTCGCCTCCGATGAGGTCACGACGCCGGTCACCGACGTCGGATCGCTGACGGTCAGTTCGGCCCCGGTTTGGGCGGCGGCGTCGGAGAAGACATCCGTTCCGAGCGACGGGACCCCGGTCAGTCCTGACGACCGAATCGACTACACCATCCACTATGAGAACACCGGCAACGAAAACGGCACCGGTGTCGTGGTCGAGGACTCCGTACCGGCCAATAGCACCTATGTGGCAGGTTCGGCGACATCCACCCCGGCCGCTTCTGTGGAGTTTCGCGTAGCCGGCACCTACCAGGTGGCCGAACCAGCCGATCCGGCCGATGTCGAAGCTCTGCGCTGGACGGTCGGCGACGTCGACGCCGGAGACTCTGGTGACCTGGGCTTCTCGGTGACCGTGAACAACCCGCTGCCCAACGGGGCCGTCATCACCAACACCGCCACCCTCGTCTCGGATCAGACACCGGGCGGCACCGTCCTCGGTCCGGTGTCACACCCCGTCACGTCGGCTCCGGTGATTTCCTTGGTGAAGGACGTGTCCGCAACAGAACTCGATGTGAATAGCGCGGGCAATCTGCTCGACTACACGCTCACGCTCACCAACCTCGGCGATGAGATCGCCACGAATGTCGTGGTCGTCGACTCGCCACCGGCGGGAACGACGTTGTCCGCCATCGATGCCGGCCCGTTCACCGCGCAGTGTTCTACGGACGGCGTCACCTACGGCGCTTGCCCGGGAGACCTGACGTCCGTTGTGAGCATCGAGTGGTCGGCATCCGCCCTTGCGCCGCCGGACCCGGTGACCTTCGGGATCACGGTGGCGGTGACGCTTCCCGTTGCCGATGGCACCGTCATCCCCAATACGGCGACGGTCATTACCGACCAGACGGGCAGCACCGATTCCAACCCGGTCGAGACGGTGATCGTCTCCGCCCCCGTGATCGACCTAGACAAGCGGGTATCACCGACCGGAACCGTCGAACCCGGTGACGTGCTGACTTACACCCTTGATTGGAGTAGTCGCGGCTCACTGGATGCGACCAATGTCCTGGTCACCGACTCGATTCCGGCTGATACCACCTACGTAGCTGCGAGCGCCACGGGCGGGGCCGAATTCCTCGTTGGTGGTGTCTATCAGGCAACCGAGCCGCCGGACCCAGCCGACGTCGCCGGGCTTCGCTGGTCGAATGCCGTCTTGGCTATCGGGGAGACCCGTACCGCTTCCTTCGAGGTTCTGATCGACGACGTTGTCGACATCGGCAGCACGATCGACAACACGGCCTCCGTCATCGCAGATGATCTCGAGGCACTCGACGACTCAACCTCCAACCCGGTCGACTCGGCCCCGGTGCTCGGGATCACCAAGACCGCCCTCTCGACGACGGCGGCACCCGGCGACGAGGTGATGTACCAAATCGAGGTGACCGTGGATGGAAATGCTCCGGCCGATCCGTTGCGGGTCACCGATACCTTGCCGCCGAGGACCACTTTCGTGTCGGCCACCGGCGGTGGGGTCCACAGCGACGGGGTCGTTGCCTGGGATCTCGGGGCCCGCGACCCCGGCTTCTCCGACCAGTTCTTCGTGACGATTCGGCTGGATGGTCCCTTCAGTGATAGCGAGGGGCTCGAGAACACGGTGATCGTGGCGGCTCCGGGCACCGAAGACGAGACCGACACAGTGGTCGTCGTGATCGACGCAGCCGCGGTCGTCGAGATAACGAAGACTGCCAACGCCTCCGTCGTGCAGGTAGCCGATCAACTGACCTACACGATCACGGTCGCCAATAGCGGCGACGGGGTCGCCGAAAACGTGGTCTTGACTGATACGCTTCCGGACGAGTTGACCTTTGTGTCGGCATCGCCTGTCGCTGCTCAAGAGGATCCGTTGACTTGGAACCTCGGCGATCTCGAGCCCGGTGACTCTGTCACGATCACAGTCGCCACCACGGTCATCGAGTCCGGATCGTTCGAAAACGTGGCCGTGGTCGATGCAATCAACGCCGATGCCGACGACGACGGCGCAACGGTGACCGCAGAGGCTCTGCAGGTACCGGCCGATCCTCTGCCGGTAACCGGGATTGATGCCCGACGGATTCTCTGGCTCGGCATCGCCCTGGTGCTTCTGGGCTCGGTACTTCTCATCGCTACTCGCAAGACGCGGATCGAACGCAAGTAGGGCGAACACCCTCGCGACCCGCGATCAGCAAGGGTCGGAGGCCCTCTCGTCAGTTGTGGGGGGCGAAGCGGGACCAAAGCAGAGCAACGCCGGAAGCCAGCAGGAAGGTCCCGATCGAGACCATCCACATGAAGTCGTAGCTTCCCGTGCTGTCGATCGAACGCCCAAACAGCGGTGGACCGATGCCGAGGCCGATGAGGAATCCGAGCATCACGATCCCGGATGCCCGGCCGGCCCGCTCCATCCCTGCCTCGTCCATCACCGCCAGCATGCCGACGGAGTTCCACGAACTCGAACTCAGACCGGTCAATATCACTCCAACCCACAGCAACACGATGGCGTTCGTTGCAGCCAGCAGCGCCACCGACGCCACAACCGACAGGACCGCGATCGCAGTGAGCGGCATGACAAAACGACCCAGCCGCTCGGCGAACCGCGCCCAGGCGATGCGGCCGAAGATGGCCGTCAGCCCGGCCAGGCCGACCGCAAGCCCGCCCAATCGCGGGCTGCGCCCGAGCGACTCCTCTACGTAGAGCGCCAGAAAGAACGTGACCGATCCCCCAAAACCGAGCAAGAACCCGTAGACGGCCAGCCAGTAGATCGAGCGCGGCAGCAGCCCGTCACCGGCGTCAACGCCTGCGCCATGGTCCGGGCGATCGCGCGGCACAAACAGTGAAGCCGGCACCAGAAGGGCAATAGCCACCAACGAAACCAACCCGAGTGCCCATCGCCAGCCGATGGCTTCGGCGATGAAGGGCAGGAGGAGCCCACCCAAGAAGATCCCGAGCTGGACCCCCGACTGCTTGATCCCGGTGACCACGCCCCGACTCCCCGCCGGGACATGAAGGGCAATCAGCTTGTTCGTGGATGGATTGCCCCCTGCTTGGGCGACCGCACCAAACGCGGCCCCGAGGAACATCGCTGCGTAGACCGGCGCAACTGCCATGAAAAGGAAGCTGGCCGCGCTGGCGACAAAGAGGCCCTGAAAAGCGGACTTCCCGCCGATTCGGTCCGTGAGCTTGCCCGCATACGGCGACAACAGGCCCGCGCCGACGATGATCGCCGTCACCACCCACCCGAGTTGCTCGCGATCTATGTCGAGGTCGTCGATGACAAACGTGGCGATGATGCCGAGCGTCGAAGCGGTCGCGGTGCTGACGGCCATCGCCAACAGCAGCAATGATCCGAACCCTGCTGATTGCCGGCGCCCCACGAACGTGGGGCCGTCCCTGGATGACATCAACGCATCGGATCGGCGTCGCGGCGGCGGAGTTCCTGTCGGAGTGCATCGTCCGAGTACCGCATCAGATCCGGCCCCCACTCGAGCTCCGGAATCGGCGCTCCAACGGACTGGGCCAGCAGGTCTTCCACCACGTCGCGCAGCGTGCGGGCCCAAGCCCGCCCCTTAGCCCCGCCGTGGTGGCTCAAGGTGCCGTCTCCGTTTGCCACGTAGACCCGCGCCTCTGACTG
>CAYXMJ010000106.1:0-11051 GCA_964465915.1 uncultured Acidimicrobiaceae bacterium | reverse complement strand
GACGAGGAGTGAACCGAAGCCGCCTTGTCGTCACGCTGCTGCTGACTCTCGCCATTGCATGGGGGTCACTCGCGGTCGTGCTTGCAGTGGGGCTCGAGCCCAAACTCGGCCTCGACCTGCAGGGCGGATTCTCCGTTACTCTCACCGCTCCCGAAGGCACCGACCCTGAGGTCCTCGACAAAGCGGTCGACATCATGCGGCGACGCATCGAGAACCTCGGCCAGGTCCAGGAGCCGGAGATCTCCGTCCAGGGTGATCGCCGTATCGTGGTTCAGCTGCCGGGCGTCCAGGACCGCGAGCGGGCCCTCGCCGCAGTCGGTACCACCGGCCAGCTGTCGTTCCGACCGGTTCTCGAAGCCAATGTCGTGAGCCCTGCGTTCCTGAATGGGACCTTGCCGCTTCCGGAGGAACTCCAGGAGACGACGACCACCGAAGCCGGTGCGACCACAACGACCACCGTCGCTCCCGTCATCCCGCCGAACCTCGACCCTGAGACCGGCCTGACCATCGTGGTGAGCGTCGACGAAGAGGCCTATATCAGAAGCGAAGAGGGCCTCATCTATCACGTCGGACCCGCCTTCCTGACCGGCGCAGACATCGTCGAGGCGAGGGCCGTGTTCACCGGCGCCTCGCACACACAAAGTTCGTGGGTGGTTGAGCCGGCCTTCACCGCCGAAGGGGCCGTCAAGTTCGAAGAGGGTACGGCCATGCTCTCTGTATACCCGGCAGGCGATCCGCGCCGCCAACTGGCGATTGTCGTTGACGACGTGGTCTTCTCGGCGCCCCAGGTTTCTCCGGACGTGCCTCCCGGTGAGGGCCTCGACGCCGGCAACGTCATCATCACCGTTGGTGGCGGTGAGGACCAACAGGCGGAAGCTGAGGACCTCGGCACCATCCTTCGCTACGGGGCGCTCCCAACCACGTTCGAACGCGAGCGTGAGGTATCAGTTTCCGCAACGCTCGGGGACGACTCGCTTCGAGCCGGCCTGCTCGCCGGCATGGGTGGCCTCATCTTGGTCGCCCTGGCCATGGTGCTCTACTACCGGGCGCTCGGCCTCGTCGCTGTGGTCGGTCTCAGCGTGTTCGGCTCGCTGCTGCTGACCAGCCTCATCTTGTTAGGAGAGTTCCAGGGCACCACTCTGACATTGGCGGGCGTCACGGGGATCATTGTGTCTATTGGAATCACCGCGGACTCCTACATCGTGTTCTTTGAGCGGATCAAGGAGGAGCACCGTAAGGGACGGCAGTTGCGTCCCGCGGTCGACGTTGCTTTCCAGCGAGCCTTTCACACCATTGTGACCGCCGACACGGTCACGTTTGCAGCCTCCATCCTTCTGTGGGCATTGGCGATTGGTCCGGTGAAGGGCTTCGCCATCACACTGGGCCTGGCGACCGTGATCGACGTGTTCGTCGCCTACTTCTACACGCGTCCGGCAGTCATGTTGATGGTTCGTGGGCCTCTCGGCGAGGGCGGGGCGATGACCATTGAGGGCGCCATGGGGCATCCCGACGAGGCGACGGCGGTGACCTCATGAGTCTGGCAGGCAGCCTCTATCGGGGAGACACCAACTTCGACTTCATGAAGTACCGCAAGCGGTGGTTCACGTTGTCTGCTGTGCTCATCGTCGTCTCCCTCCTGTCGCTTGCAGTGCGTGGTCTTGACCTGAGTGTGGACTTCACCGGCGGCACCATCGTCGAGGCGGAAAACGTCAGCGAGGCAACGCTCAGCGAGGTGCGCAGCGCCTTGTCCGTCGTCGGCCAGGACGGGGCTCGGGTACAGATCACCAGCGGCGGCACCATCCTGGTGCAGACCGTGTCATTGGATTCGGAGGAACAGGATCAGTTGGTGGTCGCCGTGGGCGAGGTAGCCGGCGTCAGCTTCGACAACACCAATGTCGATGCAGTCGGGCCGACCTTTGGTGCGGAAATCACCCGGGCAGCGATTCAGGCGCTTGTGGTGTTCCTGCTCGTTGTGATGGCGTTTATCACCTGGCGTTTTGAGTGGAAGATGGCGGTGGCGGCAATTGCCGCGCTCTTCCATGACCTGATAATCACCGCCGGGCTCTATTCGATTATCGGCTTCGAGGTGACACCGGCCACGGTGATCGCGATCCTCACGATCTTGGGCTACTCGCTGTATGACACCGTCGTCGTCTTTGACAAGATCATCGAGAACGAGCACGAATTCGGCGACGAGTTCACGTACACCGAGATTGCCAACCTCTCGATGAACCAGGTTCTGATGCGCTCGATCAACACATCGGCCACATCGCTGTTGCCGATCGGAAGCTTGCTCTTCATCGGTTCCTACCTACTGGGAGCCGCGACACTGCGTGAGTTTGCCCTGGCACTGTTTGTCGGCGTATCCATCGGTACCTATTCGTCGATCTTCGTTGCCACACCGTTGTTGGTTCTCTGGAAGGAAACCGAGCCGCACTGGCAGCGCATGCAACGGCGAGTCGCCCGTCGCACCGGCGACAAGGTTGCGCCCGACACCGTCGGCGCCGTTCTCGAGGTTGCCCCCGAGGTGCGTGAGAGTGGTGCGACCCCCCAGGCGCCCAAGAAGCGCCGCAAGCGGCGGTAGAGTGGCCCAATGACGGAAGACCAGTTCAAGTCGCTCATTCGAGAGGTACCGGACTGGCCAGAGCCGGGTGTCAGCTTCAAGGACATCACGCCACTGCTGGCCGATCCTGATGCACTGGCCGCCGCGGTCGCCGCCATGGCTCAACCGTATGTCGACGAGGGCATCACCAAGGTGGTTGGGATCGAAGCGCGCGGCTTCATCTTCGCCTCCGTGATCGCCTATTCGCTCGATGCGGGTTTTGTTCCCATTCGCAAGGCCGGCAAGCTACCCCACGACATCCACCACCAGGAGTACGACCTCGAATACGGCACCGACCGCATCGAAGTCCATTCCGACGCAGTAGGCCCCGGTGACCGGATCCTCATCGTCGATGACGTGCTTGCGACCGGCGGAACCGGCAAGGCCGCGATCGACCTTGTTGAGCGCCTTGGCGCCGAGTTGTGTGGGTTCGCCGTGCTGGCCGAACTCGAGTTCCTCGGGGGCCGGCAACGGTTGGGCGACACCGCAGTGCACACGGTGGTGCACTATGGCCCTACCTGAAGCCGAGGTACGCACCGCCGATCCCGACCGGTTGTTCGACACCCTGGTCGAAACCTACTTGAGCCACCACCCCGATGGAGACGTCGCGCTGCTCGGTCGTGCTTACGAGGCGGCAGCACGGGCCCACGAAGGGCAGATGCGGCAAACCGGCGATCCCTACATCACACACCCGCTGATCGTCACCGATGTGCTCGCGGCCTACGGGATGGACGGCCCGACTTTGGTGGCCGCCATCTTGCACGATATCGTCGAAGACACGGCGGTGTCGCTGGACGACGTCAGAGACGACTTCGGCGATGAGGTCGCGGAACTGATCGACGGCGTCACGAAGCTCGACAGAATCAAGTTCTCCAGCCGAGAGGAACACCAAGCCGCGACGATCCGCAAGATGGCGATCGCCATGGCCCGCGATATCCGGGTGCTACTCATCAAACTGGCCGACCGGCTCCACAACATTCGGACCCTAGGCCCTCTGCCACTCCCAAAGCAGGAGCGCATCGCCGTGGAGACCATCGAGGTCTACGCGCCTCTGGCGCACCGGCTTGGCGTCCAGGAGATCAAGCACGAGATGGAAGAGCGCTGTTTCGAGATCCTTTACCCGAAGCGCAAGAAGGAACTCGAGGAGCTGGTCCGGCGCAGGGCCCCGCAACGCGAGTCGAACCTCGAAGCCACGATGAACGAAGTTCGCGCCGCCATGGCGGAAGCCGGTATCGATGCCGACGTCACCGGCCGCCCGAAGCACCTCTACTCGATCTACCGCAAGATGATGGACTCCGGGCTCGCCTTCGAGGAGATCTACGACCTGATCGGAATCAGGATCATCGTTCCCGAAGTGCGTGATTGTTACGCCGCGTTGGGTCTCATCCACACGATGTGGGCGCCGATCCACGGTCGGTTCAAGGACTACATCGCCATGCCCAAGTTCAATCTCTATCAGAGCTTGCACACCACAGTGGTCGGCACCGACGGCAAGGCTCTCGAGGTTCAGATCCGAACCGAGGAGATGCATGGCCGAGCGGAGTCGGGTATTGCCGCCCACTGGCGGTACAAGGAGGGAGTCGGGCATCCCGCCGAGGTTCCTTTCGCCGCCGACCTGCGTTTCCTCGACGAGGAATCGACCGACCCGGCCGACTTCCTCGCCAATCTGAAGCTCGACCTGTACCAAGACGAGGTGTTCGCCCTCACCCCGCGCGGCGACGTGATGACGCTCCCGCGGGGTTCGACGCCGGTGGACTTCGCCTATCGGATTCATACCGACGTCGGTCACCGCTGCGTGGGCGCCAAGGTCAACGGCCGTCTGGTGCCCCTTTCAAGCGAGCTCGAGTCGGGCGATATCGTCGAGGTCATCACATCTCGGGCGCAGGATGCTCGGCCGAGTCGTGATTGGCTCGACTTCGTCAAATCGAGTCGTGCCGCCGCCAAGATCCGGCAGTGGTTCACGAAGGAGCGCCGCGAGGCATCGCTGCAGGACGGGCGAGATTTTGTCGCCAAGGCGATTCGGCGTGAGGGCCTCGGCCTGACCGGCCCGGGACGCGAGAAGCTGCTCGAGTCGGTTGCCCAGGACCTCGGCTACCACGATCTCGAGGCCCTCTACGTCGCGGTCGGTGACAATCGGCTCAGCCCCCAGACGGTTTCCAATCGACTGGCTCGAGTCATTCACCCCGAGGTTGAGGAAGACGAGGATCTTCTCGAACCGCCGGTGCCGCGCCGGCGGGCGCCCCGACCTTCGCTCGGGATCATCGTCGAGGGAATGGATGATCTCCTGGTGAGGATCGCCCGATGCTGCGCCCCGGTGCCAGGGGACGATATCGTCGGGTTTGTCACCGTCGGACGGGGCATATCCGTCCACCGCGCCGACTGCGCCAACGTTGGTGCGCTCGAAGAGCGTGCCGAGCGCATCATTGAGGTGGCGTGGGCTCCCGAGCAGACGGGATCGTTCTTCGTGTGGATTCAGGTCGAAGCCCTCGACCGGCCCAAGCTGCTGCGCGACGTGACATCGACGCTTTCCGACCTCGGCGCCAACATCCACGCGTCTTCATCAGCGACAGGACGCGACCGAATTGCGGTGTTGCGCTACGAGGTGGAACTCTCCGACGCCCAATTGCTCGAACGTGCCATCGCCGACCTGCGGGCGGTCGATGGCGTATTTGATGCATACCGACTCGTGCCACAGACCGGCTGATTCGTCTTGAGCACCACACTCTTCATCGATTCCCGTTCGCTCTGGCTGGCCGAGACCAATTGCTACGTCGTTGCCCCCGAGACCGGCGGGCCGGCAGTGGTGATCGACGCCCCGCCCGACCCTGCAGGGATCGGCGCCATCCTGGCGAAGCACGACCTGACTCCCGTTGCGTTGTTGGTGACCCACGGTCACATCGACCACGCCGGTGGCGCCGGGGGAGTAGTGCGTTCCACCGGCGTACCCGCGTACGTCCATCCCGATGACGACTTCATGACACTGCACCCCGCCGATCAGCTTCGCATGCTCTTCGGGGTCGCGGTGGATGAGAATCGAGCGGCGCCTTTTGCACCGCCGGATCACTACGAACCTCTGGCGGGCGGCCAACGCCTCGACCTTGCCGGGCTGGCCTTCGAGGTACTTCACACCCCGGGTCACACCCCCGGTCACTGCTGCTTCCTCCTGCGCGAGGAGGGGGTCTTGTTCTCGGGCGACCAGCTCTTCGCCGGCTCGATCGGACGAACCGACCTGCCCGGCGGTGACTATGACACGCTGATGCGGTCGATGACGTCCCAAGTGTTGCCGCTGCCGGAAGACACCGAGGTGCTTCCGGGGCACGGGCCGACGACTACCCTTGCCCGCGAACGGCTCATCAACCCCTTCCTCCAAGAGTTGTTGGGGCCGTGAATCCATCGGTGGCCCAATCCGGCTGCCCGACGAATCACCATCACCGCACGAGAGTCGAGGAGCACGCCCCATGGGCATCCAACCGCTGAGAACCGTCCATGCCGGGGAGCTTCGGCCTGGTGACGCCGATCGTGAGGTTCACGCCGCCGGTTGGGCAGAACGTATCCGTGATCAGGGCGGAGTCACGTTTGTCACCCTCCGCGACGCTTCCGGTGTGATCCAGGTCGTGTTCCGCCCCGACGTTGCCGCCGGCGCTATGGAGGACGCGAGCAACCTCAAACGCGAGTATTGCATTGCGGTGCGCGGCACCGTCAGGCCACGCCCCGATGGGACTGAGAACGCCGACTTGCCGACGGGCGGCGTTGAGATCGAGGCTGCCGAGCTCGAGGTTCTCAGCACCGCAGAGACGCTCCCGTTCCAGCTCGACGGCCGCGTGGACGTCACCGAGGAACGACGCCTCCAATACCGCTACCTCGATCTGCGCACCCCACGGATGGCGGCGAACCTGCGCAACCGGGCGACCACGATCCGCGCCATGCGGCGAGTGCTCGATGACAAAGGGTTCCTCGAGATCGAGACACCCACGCTGATCGCCTCGACGCCGGAAGGCGCCCGCGACATGCTGGTGCCGAGCCGGTTGCGCAAGGGGCAGTTCTACGCCCTTCCCCAGTCGCCACAACTGTTCAAACAGCTGCTGATGATCGGTGGCGTGGAGCGCTACTACCAGGTAGCGCGGTGCTACCGCGACGAAGACTTCAGGGCCGATCGCCAGGTCGAGTTCACCCAGCTGGACCTCGAAGGCTCGTTCTGGGGCCAGGATGACGTCCTCGCGACGCTTGAAGATATCGCCGTTGCGGTAGTGAGCGATGTGCGCGGAATCGACCTGCCGCGGCCATTCCAGCGCATGACATATGCAGAGGCGATGGCTCGCTACGGGACAGACAAGCCGGATATCCGGTTCGGTATGGAGATTCACGACCTCTCGACGGTGTTTGCCGCGACCGAGTTCCGGGCGTTTGCCGGCGTATTGGCCGATGGCGGTGTTGTCCGTGGCATCAACATCGGCGCACGTGACATGGCGCGATCGGCCCTCGACGCCGCATCGCAGCGCGCCCAAGACCTCGGAGCTGCCGGGCTGGTGTGGATGGTGGTCGAGCCCGACGGATCCGTTCGATCCCCCGTTGCCAAGTTCCTCAGTGGGGACGAACGCAGCGGCGTCACGACGGCACTCGATGGCAAGCCCGGCGATGTGTTGTTCATCGTCGCCGACAAGGCCACTGTGGTGGGCAGCACACTGGGTCAACTCAGGCTGGACTATGGCCAGCCCGAAGGGCACGCTGAGCTGGCATTTCTCTTCGTCGTAGACTTTCCGGTGTTTGAGGTTGGCGAGGACGGCTCGATGGTTCCCGCCCACCACGCCTTCACAGCTCCGGTTTCCGTCGAGGAGATGCGCAACTCGCCCGAGACGGCCATCTCCAAGTCCTACGACATGGTCCTCAACGGCAGCGAACTCGGCTCGGGCAGCGTCAGAATCCACGACCCGGAGGTCCAGGCGCAGGTCTTTGAGATCCTGGGAATCTCGGCCGACGAGGCCGAGCGTCGCTTCGGCTGGTTCCTCGAAGCACTGCGCTACGGCACGCCGCCGCATGCGGGCTTTGCGATCGGGGTCGATCGGATGATCTCCATCCTCCAGGGTGAGCCGAACATCAGAGAGGTCATCCCGTTCCCGAAGACCCAGACCGGCTCTGATCCGCTGACCGGGTCTCCCAGTAAGGTCGAGGTGGCCCAGCTGGCTGAGCTCGGCATCGACGTCCTGCCGGAGGTCCGCGCCACGTGGGCGGAATCGGAATCCGACTGAGCCGAGCTGCGGACGCACCCCCGGGCCACAGATCTGTCACGGCTCACGGTTACGGTGGTGGCTGATGTCCGACCAAGATGACCTCTTTGCCCAGCAACGAGCCGCCAAGCGCGGCTCTGTCGCCCCGCTGCCGGCGCGTATGCGTCCGGTCAGTCTCGATGAGGTCGTCGGCCAGCCCCACCTGACCGCTCCTGGTGCGGCGTTCCGATCCATCGTCGAGTCCGGGCATCCCGTTTCGATGATCCTGTGGGGCCCGCCCGGCACCGGCAAGACCACCCTGGCCCGGCTCGTCGCCGGTAACAGCGGAGCCCGTTTCGAGCAGCTTTCGGCAACCTCCGCCGGGGTGAAGGATGTCCGGGAGGTCCTCGCTGGGGCCGCACGCCGGATCGAGGAAGACCGCGGTCGAACGCTGCTCTTCCTCGACGAGATCCATCGGTTCAGCAAGTCGCAACAAGACGCATTGCTACCCGGGGTTGAGGATGGCATCGTCATCCTGGTTGGCGCCACGACCGAGAACCCGTTCTTCGAGGTGAACTCTCCGTTGGTCAGCCGATCGACGATGTTTCGCACCGAACCCCTTGGACCCGAGGATGTTTCCGAGCTGTTGCATCGAGCGATCGATGACCAGATGCGAGGTGTCGGGGGTGGGGTTTCGCTCGAACCCGACGCGCTCGAAGCCTTGGCGGAACGGGTCGGCGGCGATGCCCGGCTTGCGCTCAATTCGCTCGAGGTGGCAGCCCGCATCGCCGGTGGCCGGGGGCGCACCGCCATCACCCTCGAAGACGTGAGCGAGGCGCTGCAGCGCCGGGTGATTCGGTACGACAAGGCGGCCGATCGTCACTACGACATCATCTCGGCGTTCATCAAGAGCATGCGGGGTTCCGACGTCGACGCCGCGCTCTATTGGCTGCACACAATGCTCGCCGCGGGTGAAGACCCCAAGTTCATTGCCCGCCGCATGATCATCTTGGCCTCCGAAGACATCGGCCTGGCGGACAACCGGGCACTTGCCATCGCAGTTGACGCATTCCGGGCGGTGGAGGTCATCGGTTTGCCGGAGGCAACCTACGCGCTCACCCACGCTGTCATCTATCTCGCTGCCGCACCAAAGTCCAACACGGTTGGAGACGCGATCGGTCGCAGCCGCCGCCTCGTCGACGAGAGCCCTGCGGCTCGGGTTCCGCCCCACCTGCGCTCGGCTGCTCACGCCGGGCAGAAGGCGTTGGGCGACGGCGTGGGGTACGTCTATCCCCATGACCACGCCGATGCCGTCACCCCCCAGCAGTACCTGCCGGATGAGGCCACCTCCGCTGTTGCCTATCGCCCGAAACGGCTCGGGGAGGAAGCCCGTCTCGCGGACAGGCTGCGAGACATCGACGAGATGCTCGGCAAGGCCGCAGGAGAGCGAGGAGAGTGAACCCTCGACTTGTGAGCCCTCGACTTGTGAGCGGGGTAGCCGGACCCGCGCCGGCCTCACTAATCTCCACCGCATGCTGAAGCGCGTTCGCTGGTTCCTTTTTGGCGCCGCCTCCATGTTCGGGGCACTCGCCTACCTGAGCAACCAAGTACGACGTGCTCGCGGTCAATTGACCCCCGAGACCATGGCGCGCACCGGCGCCCGTAGTGTGGCCGAAGCCCTCAACGCGGCAGCGACTCGGATCAAGCCCACTCCCGAGCCGGCGGTATCCCCCCGAGCTGCCGATACCGGGCCCAGCAGCGCCGCCACACCCCATTCCGGCTGACGGAGCGACTCGGGACCACCGGGGACCGCTACCTTGTCGGTTGCCAGCCGCCGAACCAGGACACCAACAATGACCGATCACGATCGCATCAAACCACGCACCCTCAAGGGGTTTCGCGACTTGCTGCCCGAGGCCATGCTGCGCCGGGAATGGCTGATCGACAGTGCCAGGGCGGTATGCCGCTCGTATGGGTTTGCCCCGATCGATACACCTGCCCTCGAGTACTCCGAGATCCTCTTGGGCAAAGGCGGAGATGAGAGCGACAAACAGCTCTATCGGTTCGAGGATCGTGGTGGTCGGGACATCGCTTTGCGCTTCGACCTCACGGTCCCTCTCGCCCGCTTCATCGCTCAGCACGTCGGCGTGGTTGGCACCCCGTTCAAGCGCTATCACGTCGGCCCGGTCTGGCGGGCCGAGAACCCGCAGCGCGGGAGATATCGCGAGTTCATGCAGTGCGACTTCGACACGATCGGCACCGAGAGCACCTACGCAGATGTCGAGACCATTCTGGTCATCCACGACCTCTTCGTGGCGTTCGGTTTTGAGAGGTTCACGGTTCGGATCAACAACCGCAAGGTCCTCAACGGCATGCTCGAAACCCTCGGGATCGCCGATCGCAGCGCCGTGGTGCTGCGCGCTATCGACAAGCTGCCCAAGATCGGAGCCGACGGCGTGGTAGACGAACTCGAAGAGTCGGCCGGCATCGACCGGGATGAGTCCCTGAAGATCCTCGACTTTGCGCAGATTTCAGGCACGAACGCCGAGGTCCTCGAGGCCCTTGACGCGGCGGTCGCCGCTTCGGCCACCGGCCGCAGCGGCGTTGCGGATCTGCGGGCCGTGGTCGGGGGAACGCAGGCTGCCGGCATGCCGCAGGATCGCCTCGTGGTCGACGTGAGCATCGCTCGCGGTCTGGACTACTACACCGGCACGGTGGTGGAGACCTTCCTGACCGACCTGCCGGAGATCGGGAGCTGCTGCTCGGGAGGCCGGTACGACGACCTCGCCTCGGTATACACCAACCACCGCCTGCCCGGCATTGGAGCCTCGGTGGGGGTCGACCGCCTCCTCGCGGCGATGGACCAACTCGACACCGGTGCCCCGCGAACCGGGGCCGCAGACGTGTTGGTTGCCTTCTTCGATGCGGACCGGGGCAACGACTACGTCGCCCTCGGTGGAGAGTTGCGTGACGCCGGCTTCAGTGTTGAGGTCTATCCAGAGGCGAAGAAGCTGCGCAACCAATTCAAATACGCGGAGCGGCGCGGCCATCGGCTGATCATCATCGTCGGACCCGATGAGTGGGCGGCGGGTACCGCCCAGATCCGCGACCTCGCCACCGGAGACAGCAGCGAAGTAGCACGAGAGGGACTCGTCGCCGCATGCCGGGACGCGCTGGGCGCCTCCTAGTAGCCCCGACTCCCGCAGCGCCGCTCCCGGCTAACCTCGCGAATCTCATGGAAACCA
>CAYXMJ010000105.1:0-11382 GCA_964465915.1 uncultured Acidimicrobiaceae bacterium | reverse complement strand
CGTAGCCCTCGCGGCCGCCCCACAGCACGTAATTGGCACCGCCGAGGCGGTTGGTAGCATCCATCGCGTTGCGAACCTGCGCGGCGGCATAGGCGAACGCCTCTGGGTCCGGGTTGGTCGAAGCGCCGGCGGCGAACCGGGGATGGCTGAAGACGTTGGCGGTTCCCCACAGCAGCTTGACCCCGGTTGCGGCCATCTTGCCTTCGGCGTAGTCCACCATCGCTTCGAAGTTGGCCTTGGTCTCCGCGTACGTGTCGCCCTCGGGGGCAATGTCGACGTCGTGGAAGCAGTAGAAGGGAAGCCCGAGCTTGAAGAAGAACTCGAAAGCGGCATCCATCTTCATCCGAGCCGCCGCCATTGGATCCGTCGCCGCATCCATCCACGGACGGTCGAACGTCCCCGATCCAAATACGTCGTTGCCCGGCCACGCAAACGAATGCCAGTAGCACACGGCCATCCGGAGTTGGTCCTCCATCCGCTTGCCCAGAACGATGCGGTCCGGGTCGTAGTACCGGTAGGCCAACTCGTTCGTCGTGTCCGGTCCCTCGTACCGAATTGGCGACTGGACGTCGGTGAAAAACTCCGCCATTGCTGAACTCCCTGTGGGTCAATCGTGCGCCGATTGAGGCGAAAGCCCTGCCGTGCGCGGCTCGACGCTACCAGGAGGTGTCGACCCGGAATCGCCTCACGGCCGACCCGGGCACGCGCCCGTCGCTACGCGACGAGCGGCAGGATGGACTCGACGTCGCGCAGGTCGATTGAGGCCGTTCCGTCGGGATGCCGGAGCAGGATGGCGCGGTCGCCGTAGACCGACTCCATGCCGAGGTACTCACCGGTGGCGGAGCCGCCCGCAGTGGTCGCGGTGTAGTGCATTCCACGTCTGAGGTGGTTCATGTCATTCGGCGCGTCTGCGCCTGAGGTTTGTCGTGCCGACATTGGCACTCCTTTCGATGTGGGCCCCTTTTGGCCCGGGGCCGGGGCGACCGGTGTCGCCTCGCCCATGAGAGATGAGGTAGAGGATTCGGAGGTTGGTTTGGCTAAGCCCGCTGGCGGGAATGGCCGCGAGCGGCCTTTTCTCCATCGGCTCCCCACGTGCGGGGCCTGGCAAAACGCACGGTGAGGTCGCGGCCATTGACTCGCGAACCGTTGAGCTCTTTGATGGCCGCCTTGGCCGCGCCTTCGGGCATGTCCACGAAGCCGAAGCCCTTCGAACGCCCGGAGCGGCGGTCGCTGATCAACGTTGCCTGCCGAACCTCCCCGAAGCGGCCGAACATCTCGACCAGACCGTCCTCGTCCACGCTCCACGGCAGGTTGGCGACATAGATGCTTTCAGCCGCCTTTGCGGCCGGCCGAACCCGCCGATGTGTTGGCGCCGCCGGGCGCCGTGTCTCGGGTTGGGTCGGTTCCCGACGAGCCGGGGTTGCGGCCTCACGCCGCGGCGAGGCCGCGCCGTTCTGCTTGGCCCGGCGACCTTGCCTGGCCGAGCTTCCGTTGCGCCGCGGGGCGGATGACACGGGCTCACCCATCCGATGCCCACCATTGTGGAGATCGCCAAACTCAGGTGACTCGATGGGTACCTGCAGGTTCAGGTCGCGTTGCATCCGACCGACGGCACGCTTCTGCTGGTGGGTCACCAGGCTCACCACGGTGCCGGTAGCGCCGGCGCGGGCGGTGCGTCCCGAGCGGTGGAGGTAGTCCTTGTGGTCGGCGGGGGGATCGAAGTGGACGACCGAGGCAACGGCATCGATATGGATGCCGCGGGCCGCAACGTCGGTGGCAATCAACGCCTGGGCCTTGCCGGACGAGAACTGCTGGAGCGCCTTGGTGCGCTGGTTCTGGGAACGTCCGCCGTGCATGGCAACCGCGCCGACGCCCAGCTTGGCGAGCTGACGAGCGAGTCGGTCGGCACCGTGACGGGTGCGGGTGAACACGATGGAGCGACCCGCCACGTCAACAACTTCGGCGGTGTGCCGCACCCGATCGTCGTGCTGGACTAGCCAGAAGTGGTGCCGAGCATCGATGGTCTCCGGCTCGATGGTGCCCGCCTCATGACGGACCGGATCACGCTGGTAGTCCCGACTCAATACCGCAATGTCACCATCGAGCGTTGCCGAGAACAGCAGCGTCTGGCGGCGATCAGAGGTCTGGTCGAGGATGCGGCGCACTGCCGGCATGAAGCCCATGTCCGCCATGCGATCGGCCTCGTCGATGACAACGATCTCGACATGCTTCAACTCGAGGGCCCGCTGCTCGATGAGGTCCTCGAGGCGTCCCGGGGTGGCGACGAGGACGTCAACGCCCTTCTTGAGCGCGTTGATCTGCCCGTTGTAGCGCACCCCTCCGTAAACCGCAGCAACCTTGCGGTCCGCGGCGGCAGCGACCGGCTGCAGTTCCTTCTTGATCTGTTCGGCGAGTTCCCGAGTCGGGGCCAGAATGAGCGCCCGGGGACGCTTCGATGCCGCCGGGGCCACCCGCGCCAGCAGCGGCAGCCCGAAGGCCAGCGTCTTGCCGGAACCGGTCGGGGCCTTGCCCGACACATCCCGGCCGGCGAGGGCATCGGGGATAGTGGCTTCCTGGACGGGGAACGGATCGGTGATGCCCCGCTTGGCGAGGACGCGGACGAGAGGTTGGGGTAGCCCGAGTTGGGCGAACGTAAGTGACATGATGACTCCTGGCCCGGACGGGCTGCTTGCTAGATATGCCGATGTCTCGCTCGACCGTGTGGCATCCAGTTGCCTACGGGATCGAGAGTCGGCTGAAGAGGCGGTCCTGCCGGGTGAGAAAACTGAGCCGTTGACCACCGGGGAAGCGACAGTGCGCTGGCCTCCACCCGGTGCGGCGGACGGAACAGTAACACAGATGTGGGCCGTAGGACGCGAAAACTCGAAACAGGCCCGAAACGGAGCCAATCTACCAGCTCACCGACCCTTGAGAATCGCGGCGACAACGTTGGCTGGATCCAACTGGGACGTGTCGATGATCACGTCGCTCAGCTCTCGCCACCTGTCCTCGCGACGGCGCAACAACGCAGCCCGCTCCTTGGGGTCGGCCGGCCGACGGTGACTGGGGTCCTCGGTGCGGTCGGCCAGTACCGCATCGGGCGTTTCGAGCAGCACACAGGTCTGACCGGTCAGCGCGTCAACGCAAGCCCCGTCGTCGACGACGCTGGCCGCGGCAGCGACGACGGCGACGATCGGGCTGCGGATAGCGCCCAGCAATGCAGCCGCCTCGATGACGTGAAGCGCGGCCACACCATCGGTTGCTGCAATCGCTCCCGAGGTACGCCCGGTCGCCCGCTCGATCTCGGTGTCTGAGTCGAGGAAGGGACGCTCCAGGGCCTCTGCCAGAAGGCACCCGATCGTGGTCTTACCGACCCCCATCGGGCCAAGCAGGACAAAGTGCGTCACGGCGGGGTCGCGCGGCATGGGCCGAGCCTACGGGGTCCGGCCGCTTGGGTAGGGCTGGCGTTTCCCGGCGCGGAGTTGATGGCATGCGATTCGGAATCAAGGCCAACCCCCAACACACCACTTGGACCGACCTGCTCGCCATGTGGCAGCGGGCCGACGCCAACGAGGCGATCGAATGACCTGAGGCGGGCGCCGCCAACCGCCCCACCAAAAAGGTCCATCCGGCCCATACCCGGGGGCGCCTCCGCACGCCATCCTGACGGCACAACATCCTGAGTCCGGAGTGCATCGATGATTGAGTTGCGGTTCCACGGTCGGGGTGGGCAAGGCGCCGTCGTCGCCTCAAAGACGCTGGCCCAGGCGGCGTTTCTGACCGGACGGTACGTGCAGAGCTACCCCGACTACGGGGTCGAACGGCGTGGCGCCCCGGTGGTCGCCTTCGCCAGGATCGCGGAGCCGGGCGACGACCTCTTCGTCCGCCAGGACATCCGAGAACCGCACCACATTCTCGTGCTCGACGAGACGTTGCTGGCCTCGGCCAACCCATTGGCCGGGCTGCGCCTCGCCGGCTGGGTGGTGGTCAACACGCCCGACCCGCCCGAGGCGCTGGGGATCGATCCTTCGTTCCGAGTCGCAACCGTCGACGCCTCAACCATCGCGCTGCGTCACGGCCTCGGATCGGAAGCCCAGCCGGTCGTGAACACCGCCATTCTCGGCGCGTTTGTCCGGGCCACCGGCATCGTGACCCTCGAAGACCTGTTGGTTGCCATCGAGCATGAAGTCCCGAACAAGGTGGAGGAGAACCAAGTGGCCGCAACGGAAGCACACGACCATGTCGTCCTCCAGGTGGCGGTATGAGCGGTCTCGAGCACGTCGATGACTACCCCGAGATTCCCGTTTCGCTTGCATCCACCAGCACTCTCCTGAAGACCGGCGCTTGGCGCAGCGTCCGCCCGATCCTCACTGAACGGTCCGCCCCGTGCAGCGCCGGGTGTCCCGCCGGCATCGGCATTCCCGCCTACCTCGACGATCTCCAATCCGGCCGCCTCGACGCGGCGTTTGCCGCCCTCACCGCCCGCAATCCTTTCCCCCGCATCACCGGCCGGGTCTGTCCCCACCCATGCGAGGACAACTGCAATCTCCCTGAGGGCAACGGCACCGAGGCGATCTCGGTGCGGGCCATCGAACGCTGGCTCGGCGACGCCACCGCCGATCTCCCCCACCCCGTGGCCGACGAGCCGACCGGCAAGCACGTCGCCGTGGTCGGTTCCGGGCCTGCCGGGCTGGCAGCCGCCTACTACCTGCGTCGCTCCGGCCACTGTGTGACGGTCTACGAGCGGCGCGCCGAGCCGGGCGGCATGTTGCGGTACGGCATCCCCGACTACCGCCTGCCTGCGACCATCGTCGACGACGAGGTCGACCGTCTCCTCCAGATGGGCATCGAGTTCCGCACCGGCGTGACCCTCGGTGTCGACATCACCCTCGACGACCTCGAAGCCGGCAACGCCGCAGTGTTCGTCGCCACCGGCGCCTGGGGGGAGCGCTCGCTCGGAATCGAGGGCGAACACCTGCTCCGCTCCGGCCTCGCCTTCCTCGAAGTCGCCGGTCGCGGTGGGGCCACTGCCCCGGGGAAGCGTTGTGCCGTGATCGGCGCCGGCAACACGGCGATGGACGTTGCGAGGGTGCTGCGCAAACTGGGTGCCGACGTGACCGTGCTGTACCGCCGCACTGCTGGCGAGATGCCGACTATCCGCGAGGAGTACCAACGGGCCGTCGCCGAAGGCGTCACCTTCGAGTGGCTGGCGCTACCCCGCGGCATCATCAAGGACCACGCCGATCTGGTGGTGACCGTTGAGGAGATGCGTCTCGGCGACCCCGACACCTCAGGTCGGAAACGCCCGGTCGCCACTGGGACCATCCGCGAGGAGCGGTTCGATGCGATCTTCGCTGCGACAGGCGAGACCGCCGACTTGACGCCGCTACCGACCAGGATGCAAGACGGCGACGGCTGGCTGAACCTCGATGCCGACGGTGCCACCGTCGATCCGCTGGTGTTCGCCGGTGGCGATCTGGCCACCGGCCCGGCCACCGTGATCCAAGCCATCGTCGCAGGCAGGCGGGCCGCCAGGGCCATCGATCACCAGCTTGGATTCGACGACCTTTGGCCAGCCGAAAACGCCGCCGATGTGGTGGCGGCCGGCGAGATCAACCCCACCTATGTGCCGCGTCACCGCCGGGTCCCCGAGATGCCGACGAGGGAAGTCGACCCCTTCGCCGAGGATTTGGTCACGCTGAACGAGGCCGACGTTCGCAACGAAATCGAACGCTGCGCCTCTTGCGGCCACTGCAACGACTGCGGGACCTGTTTTGTGTTCTGCCCCGACGGCGCCATCACCTGGGCAGACGGTCCGGAGGTCAACTACGAGTTCTGCAAGGGGTGCGGCATCTGCGTCGTCGAGTGTCCCGGGCACGCCATGATCCTGATCAACGAGCGGGAGTTGACCAATGCCTGAACGTCTCCTCCTGACTGGAAACCATGCTGCCGCCTATGGAGCGATGCTGGCGCGAGCCGAGGTGATCTCGGCCTACCCGATCACCCCGCAGACGATGATCGTCGAACTGCTCTCCGAGTTGACCGCTTCGGGTCGCCTGGACGCCAAGTTCATCACCGTCGAGTCCGAACACTCCGCCATGGCAGCCTGCGTCGGGGCGTCGGCGGCCGGAGCGCGCGCTTACACCGCCACCAGCGGCCAGGGTCTCGCCTTGATGCACGAGATGCTGCACTGGGCGGTCGGGGCGCGGCTGCCGATCGTGCTGACCAACGTCAGCCGGGCGATGGCACCGGGGTGGTCGATCTGGAGCGACCAGAGCGACATCCTCTCCCAACGCGACGTGGGCTGGATGATGCTGTTTGCCGAGACCGTCCAGGAGGCCCAGGACTTCATCCTCTGGCTCTACCGAGTGTCCGAGCAAGTCTACCTGCCCGGCATGGTCGGGATGGACGCCTTCATCCTCTCCCACACCGCCGAGCCGCTCATCGTCCACGACCAGGACGCGGTCGACGCCTACTTGCCGCGGTTCGAACCGCTCTACGACCTCGACCCGGCCGAGCCCCGCGCCTACGGCGGGTTGGTCAACCGGGACCACTACTACGAGCTGCGCTACAAGATGTACGAGAGCATGGACCGCGCCGCCGGGCTGCTGGTCGCCGCAGGTGAGGAGTTCGGCGACGTGTTGGGGCGCCCTTACGGGCCGGTCGAGGAGTACATGCTCGACGATGCCGAATTTGTGATCGTCTCAGCCGGAGCGATGACGTCGAACGTACGCCAGGCGGTCAAGGACTGGAGAGAGCGCGGGGTCAAGGTCGGCCTGTTGCGGATGATCGCATTCCGCCCCTTCCCCGTTGACGAGGTGCGACGCCTCCTCGCCGGTCGGCACAAGGTCGCCGTGCTGGACCGCAACATGAGCGCAGGCCATTCCGGCATCTTCGCCGCCGAGATCCGCGCCGCACTGTCCGGTCAACCCGACGCTCCCCCGGTGTTCGGCTACGTCGTCGGTATCGGCGGACGCGACGTGCGAGTCGAGACGGCAAGTGATGTCCTCGACGACCTGACGATCCGTGATGAACCCGAGCTGGCGTTGTTCGTCGGCGTCAAGGGGCTGGAGATCGGCCCACTGCGGAGCGATTCGACGATCCACCGACCCGTCCCGCTGGAGGTGGCCCAATGAGGTGGGCAGTTCCCGAAGCCGAATTCATGGACCCGGGCACACTCGGCTGCCAGGGCTGCGGCGGAGCGCTCTCGATGCGCCAGGTGCTCAAGGAGCTCGGCGACGACGCGGTCGCCGTGCTGCCGGCGTGCTGCTGGTCGATCATCGACGGACCGTGGCCGGTCCACGCCCTCAACATTCCCGTGTTCCACACCGCCTTCGAGACGGCGGCGGTCGTCGCCACCGGGGTCAAGGCGGCAAAACAGGTTCAGGGCAAGGACACCACGGTGGTGGCCTGGGCCGGTGACGGCGGCACCTTCGATATCGGCCTTCAGGCGCTGTCGGGTGCGGCCGAGCGCAACGAAGACATCGTGTTCATCTGCTACGACAACGAGGCCTACATGAACACCGGGATCCAGCGTTCCTCGGCGACCCCGACGGGGACCTGGACAACGACCACCCCGAACGAACGCCCGGAACCGCGCCCGAAGAAGGACATCATGGCGATCATGGCGGCCCACCGGATCCCGTATGCCGCCACCGCCACTGCCGCCTACCCGCAGGACCTGGCCCGCAAGGTGCGCACCGCGGTGGGGATGAAGGGAGGCATGCGTTTCCTCCACCTTCTGTCGGCCTGCCCACCGGGGTGGAAGATGCCTGCCGAGCAGGCGATCGAGGCAATGCGTCGTGCCGTGCGCTGCAATATCTTCCCGCTGTTCGAGGTCCGTGATGGCCGCCAGACCACCATCACGATGTTCCCCCGCGACCCGCTGCCCATCGAGGACTATTTCTCGCTCCAGGGCCGCTTCAAGCCGCTCATGGCCGATGCCGAGATGCTGGATCTGGTGCGCGACGGCGTGACCGAACGGTGGGATTCCCTAGTCGAGCGGCACGAGCGCACCCGAGATCGACTGGCGGAAGCGGCGCGCTGAGGAGCACGTCAGCCAAATCCCCTCCCCTGCCGTTGGTGGCGGGAGCACGCGGAGCGTCAACCGACACTTGTCCAAACTGCGACTACTGACTTACCCTTCGAATGTCCTTCTGGACAGCTTTGGGCAGGGCTCCAATGTCGATACCTTTGAGCACACCGACTCGCGCGACCGCACCCTTGGGCTGCTTGGTCAGCGCCGCCGCCGACAACGCTTCTCCTGGTCCCGCACCGGTCCACCGGTACAGCGACACCTGGGTCTGCTCGAGGGACTCGTCGCTGACTTCTGCAGCAGGCACCCGCGCCGTGAACTCGTAAGTGTCGGGCTTGGTGACGTGGTGTTGGTCAAGGCCGGGGCGGCCCAGCGGATCGGGATACGAGCGCCATTCTTCTGGGTCGGGTACGTCGCCAACTGCGATTCGTCGACGGCCGATCTTCACCTCGTAAGAGAGCCCGGGATGTACTAGCTCCGGCTGGGTCAGCGGACCTTCTACGAAGCTTGCTCCGGCAAGAGAGAGTTCTCCATCGGAGACGCGGATCTGCAACCTGACGTAGCCTTCCTTGTCGATGGGAGACTCCTTTGCGCGCGCTTTGCGAGTCGGTCGTGGTTCTTGATCATCCAACTCCGCCGCCGTCTTGGCAACGGACCGCCGCGATGGCACCGGATCCATCAGATTCCGAGTGCCTCGGTACTTTCGTGGTTTCTCGGGCATTGTCACGATCTTTCGTCCAATGCGACGCGGTGCTACCTCGATCTCGCCCATGCGAGGCAAATCGGGATTCTCGACGACGGCCGCCACACCCTCGCGTTGTTTGTCCGCCGTTCTTTTGCGCTTCGATGTTTTCTTGTCAGCCATAGCTACACCTACCAGTTCCGACCGTAGCGGTAATTGTGTATCCACTTGTAGTAGATCTTGCGAAGCGAGAGCGCCGGAGTCGCTCGGATCATCCCAAGCCAATATCGGTTGTGAACGAAGAGGTCGCGGTTGCCGCCAACACCTTCGAAGTCACAGACCTCGAATTGGTCGACCGAGCCGAGATTCCACTCTCCGACCCGGTCGGCAGACCACGAGGCCGAGAGTCCGCTTCCGTTCGAGAGCATGGTGCCCAGGTACTCGGGCCCCCAGTCCGCGTGGTTGTAGACGAACAAGTCGCTGCGCCCGTTCCGATTGATGTCCGCCAGCCAATGCCGATCGTGGCGCCGCATCTGCCAGCCGGGCACATTGCCGTCGTATCGCTCGACGAGACACAACGATTTGCCCAGCGAGCGAAACATCCCCAGGTAGGCGATCGACCAGTCCTCACCGTTGAACACATAGAGGTCCGCCCTGCCGTCACCGTTGAAGTCGCCGACGTAATGCCTGTCATCGGGCCGCATCTGCCAACCCGGCAACTTGTTGTCGTACCGTCGGGCCATCTTGAGCGAAGTGTTCCCAGACCTCAGCATGCCCAGATAGGGAACCGACCAGTCGTCGCCGTTGAAGACCCAGAGATCTTCACGGCCGTCACCTGTGAAGTCGCCGATCATGTGTCGGTCGCCGGATCGCATCTGCCAACCCGGAAGGTTCCCGTCGTAGCGGCGGACCAATCCGAAGCCGCTCCCAGTAGACCGCAGCATACCGAGGTAGGGAATCGCCCAATTGGTTCCGTTGAAGACAAACAGGTCCTTGCGGCCGTCGCCGTCGAAATCGGCAACATAGAACTGATCGTCCTTGTGGAACTGCCATCCCGGCATCGAGTCGTCGTAGCGAGCGACCAGCTTCAACCCATCGTTGCCGTCGTCAATCAGCAACCCGAGGTACTCCTTCGACCAGTTGGTGCTGTTGTAGACCACGACCTCGTCCTTGCCGTCGTTGTCGAAGTCACCGACATAGAACTGGTCGCCCGGCTGAAACTGCCATGACCCCGGGACTCGTTCAACCGCTCTGAAAACGAGATCGAGCTGGGATCCGTTCGACCGGTAGATGAGGATCGAGTTCCCGTTGTGTACGAGGAGGTCATCTTTGCCGTCGCCGTTGAAGTCGCCGGCATAGCACCGGTCAAAACTGTGGCCGGTGTAGGGATACTGTTTTGTCTTCAGCTCTGTGTAGCAGACGGGGCAATACGGCGGCGAGTTGCCCCGCATCCGGCAGTTGACAACGGGCCGGTACTTGCCCGAGTCCACATACTGCCCACCCTCGAAGAGCCCAACATCCTGGCTGCTGCTCCAACCCGCAGGGGCCGTGCCTTGGTTGAATCCGGTGCAGATACCGGTGCCGGGAGTTGCATTGACGCCGGTGGGAACCGGAGTGCTCGGGTTCACGAACTGCCGCCACTTGAGCGTGTTGCGGTTGGTGTTCGTGGTGATGTTGACCGCGCCCGGCTCCGAGCCGGTGTAGGTACCTGCTCGGCAGTACTCGTCGGCGAGGCCACCGGTCCCGTGCCCGAACTCATGGGCCATCACGGCCCAGCTGGAACCGAGGGTCACGATCTGGAAGCCGCCTCCCCCGCATCCGCCAAAGCTCGCCTCATTGAGGATGATCAGTACGAGGTCGTAGTCGGGAACCCATGAGTTGAGCGCGTTCTGGACCTTGCCGGCGGTGCCGGCCCCCGATTCGAGCCAGCAATGCGCCCAGGATCCGCTGTAGATGTAGCCAAGCGCCGTGTTCTTCAGCGAGGTGCTGACGATCGTGTCGTCGCTGGCATCCGATGGGGTGCCGGCCTCGTCGTAGACCCGCTGACTGACCCCGGACTCGGCCGAAATCAGGTTGACCCGGTAGATGTTGAAGGCCTGGGCATCCTCATAGAAGTAGTCATGACCAAAGACGCCGTCGAGCAGCAGCTCCGCGACTTTGTTGTTGTACTCCGTCTGATCCCCGGCCGCGAAGCCATCGCCAAGCACCGCAATGTTCTTCTTGGTTCCCGGTGGACCGGACTTGAGGATCTGCGTGACGCTATCGGGCATGATGGAGGTCCCTTCCATGCCCGCACGCACTGCTCACCTTCAAAGCGTACCCCTGAGAATTGAAGCGTCAATGGGCAAACCGATCCGAAGCGAGGTCGAACCTGCGGCTCTGAGGAGTTTCGTAGGAAACAGGTCGCCGCGGCAGTCAACGGTCACTTCCAGCGAACACTGGCGTGCGGACCGGCCGTGTCGGACGGCCGTCGCTACGCTGCCGGGCGATGATGAACGATCCGGTCTCGGTGGTGTGCTGCGGCCTCACCACGTTGGACGTGGTCCAGGTGGTCGACCGGCTGCCGGGGCCCGACGAGAAGCTGACCGCAGCCGCGTTCTTCGACGACGCCGGAGGCCCCGCAGCCAATGCGGCGGCAACGGCCAAGGCCCTCGGTGCCCACGCC
>CAYXMJ010000104.1:0-11441 GCA_964465915.1 uncultured Acidimicrobiaceae bacterium | reverse complement strand
GACCACGCTGGCGGTTCGGCACGCCGCTGACCAGGGGCGGAAGACCCCAACTGCTCCCAGGGGTGCGTCGTCATGCCTCGCCATGTCCCAACGCTAAGTGGTCTTTGAGTGACGCTTAGCGTTCGCTTATCCGAGCCTCGTGCAGCCTGTTCGGACGTCGAGCGCCACGGATGGCGAGGAGCGAGCTGACACTCATGACAACGATGACCATGAACGCAGCGGCCGGGCGGCAGTTTGTGGAGCTGCGCTGATGGCCGGCCAGGCCGGGGGTCGCAAGTACGCCCCCTCCTTCCTGATGGGCCTCCTGCTGGTTCCGATCAGTGCCGTTGCCGCCTTTGCGCTGGTGGCCGGTGAGACGACCGAACCCGCCCCTGAGGTGGCTGCAGTGGAATCCACAACGACGACCGAGGCCGAGGTTGTCGAAACGGTCGCGGTGCCGACCACGATCGATCCAGCTGCGGACCTTGCCGCGGCGTGCGGCGATGACGGCTGGACCCTCGTCGCGGCCGAGGCGGACGGAACCATCACCGAACTGGAGCAGGCTGCGCTCGACGCACTGCGTCCCATCTGCGCTGAAGCCGGGATGGAACTCGCCGGCCCGCCGGCGCCACCCCCGGTGATTCGGACCGTGACGGTGTCTAGCGGGGGCGATGGCGACGACGCATCCGACGCTCCGGCGGGTGACGATGACGGGTCGCGCGACCACGAGGACGACGACCACGAGGACGACGACCACGACGAAGACGAAGAGGATGACGAAGACGATGAGGATGAGGACGACGATGAGGATGAGGATGACGAGGATGACGAGGACGACGACTGATGGCGTCTTCCTCACGTGGCAGGGGCATGGCTTCCGTGATCACCGGCCTCGTCGTGGCGGCCGCCGCCGTGGTTCCGCTCGTCTGGTACACCTCGACGGGATCTGAGGAGGCGACGCCCGAGCAGCCCACCACCTTGGTCACCTCGACGGTGACCAAGGCGCCGGTGGTCGAGACGATGGTGATCACTCCGGACCCTGTGGTCGTTGCAGAGCTGCCCGAGTCCGTGGTGCGCGCCCTCGAAGCCGCCGGCAACGTGCGCCGAGAAGGCACTGGAGAGCTCGAGTTACCTGCGTCGGTCGTCAACGTCCTCGCCGACAACGACGTCGTGCTGCGAGTTGCCGAGGACGACCCGGAGGCGTCACCGTGATCATCAAGCGATTCTTCCCAAACCGTTGGGCCCGGATTCTGGCGTGGACCTGGGCGGCGATCGCTTGGGCGACATCGCTACTGGTGGTCCAGTCGAGCCGCGCCGCCGATACCGGACCGCCTCCGCCGCCCGAGGAACCAGCGGCCATTCCGACGACGACCACCACCACCCTGACCCCGCTGCCCGCAGCAACCGATGACGGGTTGGTTGTCCTCAGGTTCACGCCCACTCCGGCACCGCCCCCACAGGTCATCACTCGCACCGTGACGGTGAGCGGTGGTGGTGGCGGTGGCGGTGGCGGTGGCGGCGGTGGTGGATCGGCGCCCACACCGTCCGATCCCGTACCCACCTCCGGATCATGAGAACCGTCGAGCGCTTTGACGCTATGGGCACCTGGGTCGAGGTCCGGGCCGATAGCCCGGCCGGCCACGCCGCGGTTCGGGCCGATTTCGATTTGGCGGAGTCGTGCCTCTCCCGATTCCGCAATTCGAGCGAACTCAGCCGGTTGAACGCGACCATGGAGACCCGGGTCGAGCTGTCACGCCTGCTCGCAGCCGTTCTGACCACAGCCCAGGAGTTGGCACACCGCACGAACGGGCTGGTCGATCCTGCCGTTGGCGGCCGGGTGATCGACTGGGGCTACGACCGTACCTTCAGCGAACTCGGTGAAGTGGCCGAAATCCCGGACGCGCAGCTCAGCCCTGTGGAGTGGAGCCTGGCGGGCAACTTCATCGGGCGCACCCCCGGCATCAGATTTGATCTCGGTGGTGTCGCCAAAGGCTGGACGGCCGATCGTGCCGTTGAAGCTGGTCACGCCGCGGTGGTATCTGCCGGGGGCGACATCGCCAGCAGCGACCCATCGACCACCGCTGAGGTCTTCGATCAATGGGGTGAGGTCGCCGCGCACCTACGGCTGGGCGTGGGCGGGTTGGCGACGAGCTCGGTCGGCCGTCGCCGCTGGACGGCCGCCGGCGGTCCGGCCCATCACATCATCGATCCCCGCACCGGCAACCCCGCCGCTACTCCGATTCTCTCTGCCACGGTCATCGCCGCGACCGCCGCGGAGGCCGAGGCAGGGGCCAAGGCGGTACTCATCCTCGGTGCGGGCGGCTTGGCGTGGGCGGCGCGTCAGGCGTGGATTCGCTCGGCAGTTGTGGTGTGGCACGACGGCAACGTGTTTGCCACCCCGGGTGTGGAGTTAGCGGCATGAACCTCGAGTGGATGCTCATCCGCAGCACCGGCCTTGTCGCCTATCTGATGCTGGCGGCATCGACCATATGGGGCCTCGCCCTCTCGTCGAGGCTGTTTGTCCGCGTCGTCAAGGCCAAGCCGTTGACCTGGCTCCATGAGGGACTCGCCGTGGGAGCGCTGCTCGCCACCGGGGCGCACCTGTTCTTTCTCTGGAGTGACGACTTCGTCGAATTTGGGCCACGGGAGCTGTTCGTCCCCGGGGCATCGACCTGGGAGCCGCTTGCGGTGGCTTTCGGGATCGTGGCGTTCTACGCCGCCTTCGTGGTGTCGGCCAGCTTCTACGTCAAGAAGTGGATCGGCCAGGCCGTGTGGCGGACAATCCACTTCCTCGCCTTCGGCACCTTTGCGGCCGCCGCATCTCACGGCGTGATGGCGGGAACCGATACGCAGCATCCTGCTGTGCTCAGCATGTATGTGGCGACCATCGTCATCGTCGTCTTGCTGCTCGTGGTGCGCTTCGGTCAAGAGGTGGCTGCACCTGCCACGGCGACCAAGGCCGTACTGCCCGCGGCCAAGGAGACGGCCGCTGCGCCTCCCGCTCGCCGCGAATCACCCCGGACGGCGCCAAACGCAGCGCCTACCGGCCCATCAGACCGCGATGTCCACGACCGCCTGGCAGCGCTCCAGGCCCGCCGAGCCGGAGCGGGCGGCGACTAGACCGCCATGACCTCGCAGCCGTGGTAGATCCCGTTGATGCAGCGGTCGTTCTTGCCGTGACCTCCATAGAGATGGTTGGTGCCGTTGCCGCCGTTGAGGTGGTCGTTGCCCTTGCCTCCGTAGAGTGTGTCGTCACCGCCGCGACCTCCCATAGTGTCCTTGCCGCCCCGGCCGACCAACACATTGTCGTTGTAGTTGCCGCGCAGTCGGTCGTTGAACTCGGATCCGATCGCCTTCTCGATGCCGAACAGCAGCGCCCCACCCTGGAAGGTCCAGAAGGTGCCGCCCGAGCCGTTGGGATTCGCGAGGTCGATGTGAACCGGCCCGGCCGCCCGTCGGCCGTCGATCGTGTCGAATCCGGCGCCGCCGTAGATCTCGCCATCGCCGGCGAACATGGTAATGCGGTCGTTGCCCTTGCCCCCGTATGAGAAGTTGAGCCCGGGTCCAGCATGGAGAACATCGCGGCCTGCGTTGCCGAACATGGCGTCGACCCCGGCCCCCGACCACATCTCGTCGTCGCCGCCGCCTCCATACAGGACGTCCGCGCCGTCACCTCCGCGGACGTCGTCGTCGCCGCCGCCTCCATACAGGACGTCCGCGCCGTCACCTCCGCGGACGTCGTCGTCGCCGCGACCGCCGCAGACCGTGTCGTCGCCCCCGTGGCCGAAGATCACGTCATCGCCGTCCCCGGCCCAGATCACGTCGTCTCCGGTCGTGCCGTGCAGCGTGTTGGGTCCGGCGTCGCCCCAGGTGGTGGCATCTTTGCCATTGCAGGTCGGGACTGGGGCGGCAGACGCCGCGATCGGCACCAGCATGGTGAGCGCAAGGCCGAGGACAACGAGCAAGGGAAGCATCCGCTTCGGGCGGGTCAAGGTGTACCTCCTGGTCGTACCCTGCGATTGTCTACCTTCGACGGAGTTCCGTCTATGGGCGCTCCGGCCCATGCCGCTCGATGAGTTGCGCCTGGGTCACGCGGCCGAGCGGGCCGAGGGGATCAAAGATGAGCGAGTCGGCAACCCCAATGCCGCTGGCGTGCTGATAGGCAATCGAGTCCATCCCGAGCCACTCATCGCTTGGCAGCCGGTGGACGTACAAAGTCACGTCCGGGTTGACGTACAAGAACACCCGCGGGTCGAGCATCATGCTGTTGCCATTGCTGAGGTCGGCCAGGGTGGCTACCCGCACGAGAGGGGTGGTTTCGTGTTCGGCGACCACCTCGTAGCGAAGCCGGAACCACGACACGCCTCTTCCCGGGCGGTAGAAGCTGTCGTTGAAGGTGCGGATCTCGATCGCATCGAGATGGAACCGGGGGAGATGGGCCTCGCCTGCCGCCCAGTGCTGGAATTCGAGCGGGTGGGCGTCGCCGGGTGGCGGTGGCTGGATCCAATCGAGCGGGGGCTCGGGCAGTTCCACCTCGGCGTTGCGAATCATGAGAGCAAGAGCGCGAGCCACCTCGAGACCCTCGGCCTCCATCACGGCCTGCACGACCTGGATGCGACGCCCCGGCCTGATCACTTCACAGCGCACGATCAAGGGTGTCAGCGGTACCGGGCGTAGCAGGTCGAACGTGATGCGGGCCACCTGCATCGGAACCGGCGCAACGGCGGCCTCGATCACGTGAGCCATTAGGCCGCAGGGAGGCCCGCCGTGTTGCGAGGTGTCGCTCCATCCACCCCGGCTCAGCCCGGTTGGGATGAAACGTTCGCCGTCGGGTACAAAGAGGAAGTCGGATGCTGAACTCACGCTGACCGAGGCTAGTTCCTGTTCCTGGTTCACGATTAAAGGTAAAGGTCCCAGAATCCGATATTCTCCCCGATGGGGCGTCCGCTTTTTCGTGTCAAGAAGGATCAATTCGTTATGACCGCGCGTCGTTCAATGCACATTCTGTTTGCCGTCATGGTGCTCTTGCTGGGACTCGCCGCGCCCGGTGTGACCCAGGAGCCGGTCGAGGACGAGATGGCCGGTACCGATGAGGGCATTGCCCCGGGCCAACCCGAACATGATCTTGTGCTCGAACCCATAGAGACTCCGGCGACGCAGGGTTGGAACCCTGACACCGGCATTTACGAGATGATCTTCCCTCACCTCGAAGGCATCGGCTACTACAGCGACACGTTTGGGGCACCGCGCAGCGGAGGTCGAACTCACGCCGGCATCGACATCATGGCGCCCAAGATGACGCCGATTGTCGCCGTTGCATCGGGCACGGTCTATTGGATCGACGACACCCAGGGCGGCGATTGTTGCCACATGGGGGTGCGTCACGACGACAACTACGTTTCGTACTACATCCACCTCAACAACGACACCGAAGGCACTGACGACGGCCAGGGCTTCGGCTTTGCCCCCGGCGTCGAGCTGGGCGCCCACCTGACCGCCGGCCAGCTGATCGGTTGGGTCGGCGACAGCGGCAACGCTGAGAACACCGGTTCGCACACCCATTACGAGCTCCACCGCCCGGATGGTTCGCTGCTCAATCCGTTCGAGCACCTCAATGCGGCGACGGTGATCTACGATCCGTACGTCAAGACCGCAGTGCGCGGCTGCGATTTTGACAACGATGGCTACGACGACCTCGTCGTCGGCGAACCCGGCTACGACCGGTCGACAAAGCCAGACACCGGCGAAGTCGTCATCATTCCAGGATCGCTGTCGGGTCCGACGAGCGATGGCGCAACCTCATGGAGGCAATCCTCCCCCGGGGTCGGGAACTGGACGCAATCCGGCGACGCGTTTGGCGCAGCCACCGCCTGTGGGGACTTCGACAACGACGGCTATGACGATCTCGTCGTCGGCGTTCCCGGTGAGGACACTTCCGTCGAGGACGCGGGAGCATTCAACGTTCTCTACGGCTCGGGCAACGGACTCGAAGCGGTCGGTAGCAACTTCTGGCATCAGGATCGATCTGGAGTTCGCGACGTAGGTGAAGACGGGGACCGCTTTGGCGCCGCACTCGCCGTTGGCGACTTCGACGGAGATGGCTACGACGACGTCGCCGTTGGAGTCCCTGGGGAACAGGTCAAAACGTACGACGACGCCGGCATGGTGCTCATCATCTCCGGGTCGGCCGACGGTCTCGGTGGCAGCACCAAATGGACTCAGCAGAGTTCCGGCGTCCCGAGCGCTTCCAGGGCCGGGAACGGGTTTGGTACCGCATTGGCTGCCGGCGACTTCGACGGAGATGGCTATCACGACCTGGCGATCGGGGCACCCGGGCAGCACATGCACGGGGTTGCCGACACCGGCACCGTGATCACGCTGCTCGGATCCGAGACAGGACTCTCGGCCAGCGGTGCGGACCGCTTCGCGCAGGGCAAGGATGGTATGGCCGGCGGGCGTAGCAAGGGCGACGCCTTTGGCTCCGCCTTGGCCGTCGGCGATTTTGACGCCAGCGGCCACGATGACCTTGCCGTAGGTGTTCCCGGCGATCGGATAGCTGGGTCCAGCAAGGTTGGTGGCGTCCACATCATCTACGGCGGCGATGGTGGTCTCACCACGGCAGGCAATCAGAAGTGGGATTCCACCGTCGACGGTGTTCCCGGCGACGCGGAATCCGGCCAGCAATTTGGCGCTGCGGTCGCCTCGGGCGAATTCAACGGTGATGGGTACTTTGACATTGCCGTCGGTGCTCCTGGTGCCAACGGGGGAGCGGGGGCGATCGTGGTACTCAACGGCGGCAATGCCGGAGTGACCGCCGACGGCGCCAAGCTCATTGATCAAGACACAAAGAAGGTCGTGAGCACGGCCGAAGCGGGCGACGAGTTTGGCGCACGGCTCGGCGTGGGCAACTTCGATGGCCTCGGACTCTCTTGGTTGGCCGTTGGGTCTCCAGGTGAGGATCTCGGAACCAAGACCGACGCGGGTGCAATCCACACGCTGCGGGGCCGCCTCGGCGGCATGACCGGAGTCGATAGCGCACTGTGGGCGCGCAAGACTCCTGGGATTCCCGGCAGGCTGCAGACTGATGCTTGGTTCGGAGCGATCGGGCGCGCAGGGGCGTGATCCGGCGATAATCGCCGGATGTTCAACGTCGTCCTCTACCAACCGGAGATTCCGCCCAACACCGGGAATCTGATGCGGCTCACCGTCAATACCGGTTGCCGGCTTCATCTGATTCACCCGCTCGGGTTCGACGTCGACGACTCGCGGTTGCGCCGGGCGGGGCTCGACTACCGCGAATTCGCCGAGGTGCGGCACCATGCCAACTTTGAGTCGTTCCTCGATGCGGTCCAGCCGACCCGGGTCTATGCCTTCACCCAGTACGGGGAGCAGCTGTTCACCGAAGTTGGCTACTGGTCGGGCGACGCACTCCTGTTTGGCCCGGAGTCGGTCGGGCTCCCCAAGGAGATCCTCGAGCACAAAGCGGTCGCAGGGCGGCTTCGGATCCCGATTGCCCCCGGTGGGCGCAGTCTGAACCTCGCCAACGCCGCGGCCGTAGCCGTCTATGAGGCGTGGCGGCAACATGGCTTCAGGGTCATCGAGGCGCCGCTGTGAACGGTCGCATCCGGTAGCGTGACCGTCATGGCACATCGCTATCCCATCAAGGTCCGCTTCTACGAACTAGACCCGTACAACCACCTCAATCACGCCTCCTATGTGCAGTACTTCGAGGTCGGCAGGGTCGAGTTGCTGGAGTCGATCGGCTTCGGACTCGCCGAGTTGCAGGCTCTCGGCCGCCACATCGTGGTCACCGAGATCCAAACGCGGTTCCTGAAGTCGGCGGGTCCTCACGACGCGCTGGTGGTGGAAACCGAGGTCCTCGAGATCCGGCGCGCCAGCTCGCGCTGGCAACAGCGGCTGATGCGGGGCGACGAGGTCATCGCTGCTCAGGTGGTGCAGGCTGCCATGACCGATACTGCGGGCAAGCCGGTCCGGTTCTCGAGTCAATTGGCGGCGGCCTTAGAGCCGTATCTAGTCGAGGCATGATCATCGGGCTGCGCGATCGGTTGGAGGCACTGTCGTTTTGTGCCTGGCCGCCACTCGAGTCCATGGACCATGACGGCTGGCTGCTGCGGTATGCCGGCGGGTATTCGCGTCGGCTCAACTCGGTGACGCCTGGTGACGGCTCGGTTGAAGGGCTGGACGGGCGACTCGAGTTCGCTCGACGGTGGTACGCCGATCGTGGCCTCAGCTTGGTGGTGCGTCTCACCTTTGGAATGGATGGGGTGGATGCTGCGCTGGCGGCGCGAGGGCTCAGCCGCGAGTCGCCCGTCGACATCATGACGAGCGTCGATCTGCCGTCGCCCAGGGACGATGCCGGGGTCCAGATCACCGCCGAACCGGGCGACGACTGGTTCGGATTCCACCAGCCGTTGCTCGGCGCCGACCGGCGCGACCTGGTCGACGCCTGGTGGCGTATCCTCGCCTCAGTAGAACCGGCGACGGGATTTGGATTGCTCGAGGCCGACGGTCGTGTCGTGGCCGCAGGGTTTGCGGTTGCCGATCGAGGTTGGGTCGGGCTGTTCCAACTGGCCGTCCACCCCGCCTACCGGCGCCGCGGGGTCGGGCGCCGACTCAGCGAGAACCTGCTGGCGTGGGGCGCGGCCCAGGGCGCCACCCAGGCCTACCTGCAAGTGGAGCAGGCCAACGGCGCCGGCGTCAGCCTGTATCGCAGGTTGGGTTTCAACCCCGCATACACCTACTGGTACCGCCGCGAGGGGCGGTGACCGTTCGGCGGTCTCCTCAGTCCTGGTCGGGCTTGACGGGGTGGATGCCGACTCGCGACACGACGCTCTCGTGCCCATCGTCCCATTTCACCGTGACGTGATCGCCGTGAACTTCCACGACCTTGCCTTCGGGAGAAGCCTGACCCACCTTCTTGGTCTGGCGGGCGACTCTCATTCCCTTCCGGAGCATCTCGAGCCTCCATCATTGGTTGCGTCCTTGGGGGAATCGTACCGGGGCCGAGACGGGTCGGTATGGGTCAAAGGTCCCTGGATCGCCGGGTCAAGGCGCGAAACGACCGGCCGGGAGGTAGCCGGCGGCCGGTCGTTCGGGTGAGGGGGTCCGGTCAGCAGGGTGGTCCCGCGGTTCGTAACCGCTCGGACGGTTTGGGGATGACGCGTTGGCCGGTGCGGATGAGGCTGTTGCCGAGGTGATTGCGGAGCCGGTCGACGGTCCGGTGCCGGCGTCGGGTGGCGCGGTGCCGGTACGACATCAGTATCTCATCACCACGGGCTGCGTGGGTTGCGGTGACATGATCGAGGTGGCCGGGGCCTTGCATGGTGGGTCCTTTCGCTCAGTGGGAGGTAGGCGTTCTGCCGAGGTAGCCCTCGAGCAGGCGGCCGGCTTCTGGCACGGCGTCCGAGCGCAGCGAGTAGCGCTTGTCGTCGTCTCCGACGATCACGCGCACCAGGCCGGCGCTGCGCAAGACGCGCAGGTGATGGTGAGTGGTTGACTTGGCGAGGTCGATCCGTTCGGCGACGGCGGACAATGGGGCGTCACCTTCGGCCAGGATGCCCAGGATGCGCAGTCGACGCTCGTCGCCGAGCGCCTTGTAGAGATCCACGAGATAGGTCGGGGGAGCGTCGGGGTCGGCGCTGAGGTGCTCGTCGCTCACGGAGTAGCAGAAGATCCGCAGGGTGTCGTGCTCGGCTATGACGACCCAGGGCTTGACGATCACCGAGGGGATGAGCAGCACTCCGCTGACGCTCGGCTGCATCTCGAAGGTGATGCCGTTGGTGGCCGTTTCGACGAGGCGCTCCGCGGTCATGCGGGCCGCCATCGCGCGCTTCTCGTCGGCGTCACGCTGGAGCACGGGGAGCACCGGCTCGAGGTGGGGGACGATGTCGGTGTTGAAGCGGCTCACGACGTCGGCGATGCGGTCGCGGGTGGCGCTCGGTTCGAGACCGAGGAGGAGTCGCAAGCCTTGGTCGACGGGTTTGCCGGGCGCTTCGGTTGCCTGGTCGAGCAAGGTCTGGGCGCTCCTCGTGTCACCTTCGGCGGCGGCAGCGATGACAGCCGGGTCGAAGCCACGTGCGGGCTTGACTCCGGCGTCGGCGAGCAGCATGCGGCGCAGTTCGACCGGGTCAAAGGTGGCGAAGTGGGCGAGGAACCCGTCGACCGACGACCGATCGGAGGCATCGTGGGCGATCCCGATCATCGTCAGCCACAGCGCACCGCATCCGGCGAGTTCGGCGAAATCGGACTTGAGCTCGGGCGATGCATGGTTATCAACCATTTCGAAGAACGTGGAACCGCTCTCATACTCGTCGACCTCGCCATGGCCACTCTGATAGACGAACAAGGCCAGCAGTAGCTCGTAGACGGGGGAAACGTCGACCTCAACCGGGAGCCGGCGGCGGCGGTCGGTGAAGTCCTGCACTTTGGGTCCGGAAACAGTCACGATGTCTCACTAATCGTTCGATCTAGATCGAATGGTACGATCTAGCCGGTGTTCTGTCAAGGGTGTAGGGGCCGGAAATGCAGTGGGTCGCCGTCAGTCGACGTAGGCGATCTCGACGTACGCCTCGATGAAGGCGTCGCGGTTGGCTTCGGTGTCGTCGGCCGCCAGGGCGTCGGCGGCGGCGGCGAGGCGAGCATTCTCCCGCATCCACGATGGCAGCTGCGTCGCCGCGTTGACCCAAGCTCCCGGAGCTCGGGTCTCGTCCCAGTCCACGAAGAGATGGAGACCGGCCCGGATGCTCTCCTTGTCGAGCCGAGCGGACCTGATGGAGGTCGGAAGGCTGGAGAACAACTCGATGCCATACGACTCGCCGTTGTCCCACATCAAGTCGAAGTAGAGGGCGTCGAACACCTCGGCCGACTCGGGATTGCGCACCATGACGAACGCTTCCCACGGTTGGTCGACATCGTCGTCGGGCTGCATGGTGACAAAGGCGACCGATCCGAAGATGAGGAGGTCGAGGGTGCTCTGCCAGTTGGACGAGCCCTCTTCGTCCCACTCGTAGGTGATGAGCGGGGTCATCCTTGCGGCGTCACCGATGACTTTGTAGGCGCTGCGCTCGTCGACCACATCGGGCGGGAAGTGATCCTCGGCGTGCAGACCCAGGTCGACGGGAATATCGGGCACCACAAGTTCGCCACCGCCGTGCTGTAGCCGGACAGTGGTGAATTCGCTCGCTAGATCATCGACGAACGCCGTGAAGTCCATGGCCCTCTTGCCAACCCTCGTGTGCCGTCTCTATATCGTCTTGGCGCCGCAGCCACTTGAGCCCGGCAGGTGACCGGCCACACGGTACCGGGTCGTGGCGAACGGTTCATCTTGAGATCGCGAAGTGCCTTTGGCGAGCCGCGTAATCAAGGGCCGTCTACGATTCAGTTGGTGGGGCCCGTAGCTCAGTTGGTTAGAGCAGCGGACTCATAATCCGTAGGTCGCAGGT
>CAYXMJ010000103.1:1205-11707 GCA_964465915.1 uncultured Acidimicrobiaceae bacterium | reverse complement strand
GGTCGTGGTCTCGCCGGCGGCAGCGGTTGTAGTGGTTGTTTCGTCGTCACCGCCGCTGCTGGCGATCACGATGCCGATCACAATCACCGCAAGAGCGGCGACTCCGATCCAGATCCATGTGTTTCTACTCAACGTGGGTTCTCCTCTATGTGTCTATCTGAACGGCGTGGGCCAAAGCCCAACTCGATGGTCAAGTTCCTCTCGTGAACGGTTTGGTCAGCGCTGCCGGTGGCCGGAAGCGGCTGGCCACGAAGACTAGGGCCAGAATCGTGATGACCGCCGGAGCCATGGCGGCGATGTCGCTCCAATCCTGCGGAACGACACCGACGGTCTTGAGCTGTAGCACCAGCGAGTTGACGAAGCCAAAGAGCAGGGCGCCCAGCATGACCCCGATGGGCCGCCAGGCCCCGAAGTAGACCAACGCGATCGCAACGAACCCCATCGCATTGGTGAGGTTCTGCTGGAAGATGCCGAGGTCGATGGCGAGGGCGGCGCCGGCAATACCCGCCATGGTGCCGCCGATGGTCACGGTGGCGTAGCGGACGGCAGTCACGCTGACCCCGAGGCTGTCGGCCGCTCCCGGGTTCTGACCGACGGCGCGGATGTTCATACCGAAGGTGGTGCGGTTGATGATGAAAGTCGCCAGCGGCACCGCCAGGAACGCCAGGTACACCACGACGCTGTGGTTGAAGAACATACCGCTGACCCACTCGAAAGGCTCCGGCAAGTCGCTGAGGAATGGGATATCGAGCTTGGGGAACTTGGTGATCGGTACGGGAGTCCCCACCAGACGTTGGAACAGCAGATCGCTCATGCCGAGGCCAAAGAGGAACACCCCGATGCCGGCAATCCCCTGCTCGGCCCGGAGCGACACCGCAATCACCGCCGAGATCACGCCCATCACGATGCCGAGGGCGAGGCCGGCGAGCAGTCCGTACCAGACGTTGCCGGTCTTCAGCACGGTGTAGTAGCCGGCGAAGGCGCCGAGCAGCATGATGCCGTCAACCCCGAGGTTGAGGACACCGCTGCGCTGCCCGAAGGTTTCTCCGAGCGCGGCCAACAACAGCGGGACGGAGAGCCGAATCGCCCCGGCCACGGTGGCGATGATGACGGCTTCGGTGAAGAAGTCGCTCATGGATCGTCCTGGAGGTAGTCAGGGTCGCCGAAGTCATCCGGGCGCGTCGCAGCGTCCGGCGGTTGCGGGGGCTCGTCGGGGATGATCGCCTGTTCGATCTGTTCCTGTTTGGCCAGGGCGGCGGCCGTCTCTGCTTCGGTTGCCCGGTTCTGGAGCAGCTTCTTGTAGCGATCGGTGGAGACCACCAGAACGACAACGATGCCGTTGATGGCGAGGATCAACGCCGAGGGCACCTGCACGGCGCGCTGCAGGGCGTTGCCCCCCACCAGCAATCCACCGAACAGGAACGAGGCCGGGATGGTCCACAACGGGTGCAAGGCGCCGAACAACGCAGCCACGATGCCGTTGAACCCCGCGCTCCCGGTGAAACCTGCGGTGGAACCGTCGGTGACCATCCGGTGGCTTTCGCTGCCGAACACCAGCACCGCGCCGGCGAGGCCGCACATGGCCCCGCTGAGCATCATGGCAATGACGATGGTGCGCTTGACCGGGATTCCGGCGTACCGGGAGGCATCGACGTTCTGGCCGACGGCCCGCAACCGGTAGCCGAGCGGAGTACGCCACAGCAAGATGTAGGCCGCAATGGCAGCGAGCACCGCAAGCAGCGGGCCGATGTGGAAGCGGTCGCTGTTGAGGATGAGGGGGAGGTCGGCGGTCTCCGGCAAGCGCTCGGTCTGCGGAATCCGAGTCCCACGCTCGATTTCGGCCGGGTCCAGCAGCGGACCGCGCAGCAAGTAGTTCATCAACTGGACCGCGACGATGTTGAGCATGATCGTGCTGAGGATCTCGCTGACCCGGTAGTAGGCCTTGAGGAACCCGGGAATCGCCCCCCAGATAGCTCCGCCGAGCATCCCGGCAATGATCACTGCGGGGAGCATGATGACGGCGGGCAGGTCGCCAAGCAGGAGGGCAGCCATGGTGGCAAACAGGCCACCGAGCACCATCTGGCCCTCACCGCCGATATTGATGACGTTGGCCCTGAACGCAATGGTGATGCCGACGCCGACAAAGAGCAGCGGCGTAGCCTTCAAGATGGTGGCGATGAGCGCATCGCCGCTGCCGAAGGCACCCTCGAACATCGCCTGGAAGCCCTCGGCCGGACTGGCGTCCAGCACCACCAACATGATGGCGGCGATCAGAAGAGCGACAAAAACGGCGGCGAGCGGCACCAAGTAGGCGAGGTACTTCGACCTCGATCGCAGGTTCGCTCCCGCGCTGGTCACACCCGTCCGCTTCCCACTCGTCCGACAGGACTCACTCCGTCCGGCGCGAGACTCGCCATCCGCTTACAAAATGTCAAACCGGGCCAAATCGCAGTGTCACGAGTCGCGACTCAGCGTCAGATAGTTGTAAATGGTGATCCGGCTGACCCCCATCCGCTCGGCGACGTCCTCGATCGACTTGCGCAACAAGAACGCACCCTGGTCATCGAGCATCCGGACTGCGATCTGTTTATCCGTCCTGCTGAGGGACGCGAGCTCCGCTCCCAGTTCGGCTTCGACGTGCACCACCATTCGGTCGAGGGCATCGGTGAGCGAGCCAACCCGGACCCCGCCGACGACGGCACCCTCCCAGGTGATCGGCACGTCCCCCTGATCAAGCTCGTCGAGGCCGACCACCTCGCCGCCGACCAGGATCAGCAGCGGTTCGATCGCCTGGAAGAGTGGGTGTGTGGCGGGGTCGGCCATGTCAGTCCGAGAAGTCGATCTGGAGCGCGACCCGGGTTGCTCCTGCGGCCCGCGCCGCCTCGAGCATGGCCGCGATCGCGTCGGTCACGGCTGCGGCGTCGCCGGCGATCGCGGTCCCGAATGGACCAATCTCGGCCTCAAACCCCCGACTGCGAACCTCGTCGATTGCCGCCAAGACGTGGGGACCGGGGTTGGCATCGACAAACGGTTCAACGGTGAACTCCGCCTTGCCTCGCATTAGCCGTGGTCCTCTCTGTGGGTCCCGAGGACTCTATCGGCGACGCCCAGGCCGCCGAAACCGAAGGGCGCGTATGCTGAGCAGGAGCCCAACCGCGACCTCGGTTTTGACAAATTGTTAAGCCTCACGAAAAGTGGCAGAGTGGAGCCGAGTCCGGTACAAACATCCTCGAGCCCTGGGGAGGGTTGGACATGACACTCACGCCGACGAGTACCACCACATTTGTGGTGAACGGGCACGAGGTCTCCGTCCGCGCCGACCACCCCCACCTGCTCGCCGCGTTGCGCGAAGAGCTGGACGTCACTTCACCCAAGGACGGCTGCTCTCCATCCGGCCAATGTGGTGCGTGCACGGTGCTCCTCGACGGCAAACCGATCCAGAGTTGCCTCGTGTCGCTCGAAAAGGCAACCGGCAAGGAAGTCACCACCCTCGAAGGGTTTGACCCCGACGAAAGAAACCGACTCGCCACCGCGTTCTCGGCCGCCGGAGCCCTGCAGTGCGGCTTCTGCACGCCCGGCATCCTGGTACGCACCAAAGCCCTGCTCGACCAGAAGGGCAAGGACCTCGACAAGGCGACTGCGGCAGGCCGCCTCGGCGCCCATCTCTGCCGTTGTACCGGGTACACCAAGATCTTTGACGCCATCGAGATGCTGCGTGAGGACAGCATCCCGCTCCCGACCTTGCCGGGGGGCGTCGGCACCTCTGGGGTCAAGTACGAGGCACCGGAACTGGCCCTGGGTGACCGGGGATATGTCGACGACCTTCGAGTCCCCGGTCTGCTCCACGGAGCGCTCCGACTGGCCGACCACGCCAGGGCCGACGTCGTTTCCATCGACCCCTCCCCCGCCCTGGCTCTCGATGGGGTTCACGCCGTCTACACCGCCGCCGACATCCCCGGAGTGCTGAAAGTCGGCATCATCTACAAGGACTGGCCGGTGATGATCCCGGTGGGTGGGCGCACCTCCTACCTCGGCGACGTGCTGGCCATCGTCGTCGCCGACACGGTCGCCATCGCCCGGGAGGCGGCCGACGCCATTGCCATCGAGTACAACGTGCTCGAGCCATTCGCCGACCCCGACCGCGCACTCGACGCGGACGAAGACGCGGTATGGGGCCTCGACGGCAACGTGCTGTCCCGTTCGACGTACGCCCGTGGCGACGTCGATGCCGCGATCGCCGCCGCGGCTCACCAGGTCACCGAGACGTTCTACACCCAGCGGGTCGAGCACGCCTTCCTCGAGCCCGAGTCGACGATGGTCGTCCCGGGGGAAGACGACAGCCTGATGGTCTATTCGGGAGGTCAAGGTGTGTGGGACGATCGCGATCAGATCGCGGACATGCTCGACATCCCCAAAGACCAGGTCACGGTCGAATTGGTCTCCAACGGTGGGGCCTTCGGCGGCAAAGAGGACATGTCGAACCAGGCGCAGACCGCCCTCGCCGCCTACCTGCTCGGCAAGCCGGTCAAGTGCACCCTGACGCGGCCTCAGTCCTTGCTGATGCACGCCAAGCGCCACCCCATTCGGATCGAAGCCACCGCAGCCTGCGACGAGAACGGCAAGCTCACCGCCTACCGCGCCCGTATGATCGGCGACAGCGGCCCTTACGCCTCGGTCGGGATGAAGGTGCTCGAGCGGGCCGCCGGCCACGCCACCGGTCCCTACGAGATCGCCAACGTCGACGTCGAGGCGATCGCGGTGCGCACCAACAATCCGGTGTGCGGCGCCTTCCGCGGCTTTGGCGCCAACCAGGCCCAGTTCGCCTCCGAGGGTCTCCTCGATCGGTTGGCGGCCCAGGTCGGCATCAGCGGTTGGGAAATGCGCGACCGCAATGTGGTTGAACCCGGCGACGTCTGGGGACCGGGTCAGATCATGGACGACGGCTGCCGCGGCGCCCGCGAATGCCTCAACGCCATCAAGCCTGCCTACGACGAGGCTCGCGCCGCGGGTAAAGCGATCGGGATGGGCCTCGCCCTCAAGAACTCGGGGCTCGGCAACGGGTTCCTCGAGGTCTCCCGAGCCGTGGTCCGCTTCGACGAGGACGGCGGCGTCGAAGTCCGCCACTGCTGGACCGAGATGGGCCAGGGCATCCACACCGTGGCGCAACAGGTTGCGGTCGAAGAACTCGGAGTCGATCCCGAGAAGGTCACGGTGATCGTCGACACCACCCGCGACCTCGGGGCCGGCCAGACCACCGGTTCGCGCGGCACCTTGATGGGCGCCGGATCCGTCCAAGACGCCTGCAGGGTCGCCCGCGAGGGCGGGATGCAGCCGGGGATCGACTACGTCGGCGAGTACATCGTCGACTGGACCAACGCCCTCGAAGAAGGCGTTGAGAACCCGATCATCCACTCCGCCTTCGGGTACGCCGCCCAACTCGTGATCGCCGATCCCGAGACGGGATCCATCGAGAAGGTCGTTGCGGTCCACGATGTCGGCCGGGCCGTCAACCCGGTCTTGTGCGAAGGCCAGATCGAGGGCGCCGTACACATGGGTCTTGGCTACGCCCTGACCGAAGAGTTTCCCACCGACGCCGACGCCAGACCGACCAACATGACGCTCCGCAGCCTCGGCATTCTGCGGGCCAAGGACATCCCCGACATCGAGGCCATCCTGGTCGAGGTCCCCCAGCCCCGCGCGCCGTATGGGGTGAAGGGGGTCGGCGAAATCGGGCTGGTTCCCACCGCGGGCGCAGTCGCCGCCGCGCTGCACGAAGTCGACGGGGTCTGGCGCAACAAGCTGCCGATGAGCGCCCACCACCCGGTGGGCTCGTGACGGCAGGCACCCGCCCGCCGCTCCGCCCCATCTGTTCAGCTTCGCCCAAACCGCCTTCCGGCCCTTCCGGGAGTTGGGGCGCGCCTCTAGATTCAATTGAAGAAGACAACCGATCGTCCAGTTCAAGGAGGGTTCTGTGAGTGCAGTCACGCCCGGTCTCGTTTGTGCCCACCACCACCTCTATTCGGCCCTGGCCCGCGGGATGCCACCCCCGCCCGAGGTGGCGACGGACTTCCAGGGCATCCTGGAGCAGATCTGGTGGCGACTCGACACCGCCCTCGACCTGGACATGATCCGCTGGTCGGCCATGCTCGGGGCGCTCGAGGCGCTCGAGAACGGCACGACCGGGATCGTCGACCACCACGAGTCACCCAACGCCATCGAGGGCAGCCTCGAGGTCATCGCCCAGGCCTGCGAGGAGGTCGGCGTCCGTGTCCTGACCGGCTACGGGATCACGGATCGCCACGGCGCCGATGGCGCCCGCCGCGGCCTGGCCGAGAACAAGCACTTCATCGAGTCGGGCGGGCCCGGCATGGTGGCCGTGCACGCCACCTTCACCTGCAGCGACGAGTCGCTCGAAGCAGCCGCCGGGCTGGCCGAGGATCTCGGCGTCGGGGTGCACATCCACGTGTGCGAGGGCATCGGCGATGTCGACGCCCCGCAGCGCCTCGAAGGCCTCACCCGCGACAACTGGCTGCTGAGCCACTGTGTCCATCTGCCCACCGAGCACACCCTCAAGGGCACGATCCTGCACAACCCCATGTCGAACCTGAACAACGCGGTCGGATATGCGAACCCGGCCCGATTCGGCAACCCGGTGGCCCTCGGTACCGACGGGATCGGTGGCAACGTGCTCGAGTCGTTCCGCCTGGCCTATGTGATGCAGCGCTCTGTCGACGTCACCTGCGGCCCGGACACGGCGTGGTCGTGGCTCGAGAACGGGTGGAGCATCATCCCCGAGGCCCGCAATGATGAGGTCGTCTGGAGCTACGACCCGATGGACCCATGGCACATCGCGTTCACTCCCGGGATCATGCCGCGTGAGATCACGATCGACGAAGAAGTCGTGTTCACCAACGGCAAACCGACCAGGGTCGACGCCGACGAAGTCAGAGCCAAAGCCGCCGAACAAGCCGCACGGCTGCACGCCAAGCTGTAGATCGCCCGAACAACTGAAGTGGAGGACTGGAATGTCTGATCGTTTTCACCCCATCTCGATGGAGCAGTTGACGAACTGGGTCTTCACCGAGCTGGAGCAGAAGGACTCGTTGTTCAACGTGCCGCGTTCGGCGTTCTTCGTCCCGAGTGCGGACGATCGTTTCCGCCTCTCCAAGTACGGCGTCGACCTTGATACCCCGTTTGGCGTGGCCGCTGGGCCGCATACACAGATGGCGCAGAACATCATCGTGTCGTGGCTGGTCGGAGCCCGGCTCATCGAGCTCAAGACGATCCAGACCCTCGATGAACTCGACGTCAGTAAACCGTGCATCGACGTCGAGGACGAGGGCTACAACGTCGAGTGGTCCCAGGAACTCAAGGTGTTCGAGTCGTTCGATGAGTACCTGCGCGCCTGGGTGCTGATTCACGCCCTGCATCACAAGTTCGGCTGGCTCGGCGAGCGACCCGGCATGGTCTTCAACATGAGCGTCGGCTACAACCTCGAGGGCATGCTGAAGCCAAACGTGCAGTGGTACTTCGACACCATGGCAGACGCCTCCGAGTACCTGCCCGCCTACATCGACATCGTGGCCGAGCGCTACCCGGCGGTGCGCGACATCGACATCCCGGCCCAACTATCCGACACCATCACGCTGTCGACCATGCACGGTTGCCCGCCCGACGAAATCGAGAAGATCTCGCTCTACCTGCTCGAAGAACGCGGCCTCCATACCTCGGTCAAATGCAACCCGACCCTGCTCGGCGCCGATCGGGTGCGCGGCATCCTCAACGACTCGCTCGAATTCGACGACATCCCGGTTCCCGACGAGGCGTTCGGGCACGATTTGAAGTACGTCGACGCGGTTCCGATGTTCCACAACCTGCGCCGGGTCGCCGCCGCCAAAGGCCTGACGTTCGGGCTCAAGCTGTCGAACACGCTCGAGGTCGACAACTGGCGCACCGTGTTCGACAAGGACGAGATGATGTACCTGTCGGGTCGAGCCCTGCACCCCATCACGACCAATCTGGCATCGCGGATCTCGGAGGAGTTCCGCGGCGATCTCATGCTGTCGTTTGCCGGCGGGGCCGACTGCTTCAACATGCAGGATCTGCTGCGTTCCGGGATGAGGACCGTCACGGTGTGCTCCGACCTGCTCAAGACCGGTGGCTATTTGCGGATGCTCCAATACATGGAGAACGTCAACGCCGCTTTCGACGAGCTTGAAGCCGTTGACACCGCCGACTACATCTGTAAGTCGGCGCTGCAGCAGCCCGGCATCGTCGAGTTTGCCCCGATGATGAAGTTCGCCGCCCTGACCGATACCGGGCTGGACCTGACGTTGGAGCAATGTGTCGGGCTCCAAGGAACCCTGATGGCCGCCAACGGCGCCGCCCCCATGGTCGACGTCATCCGGACGTGGGCCCTGGAGGCCGGGTTCGACGAGGGTCGAGCCGACGGTGTCATCGCGCTGGCCGTGAAGGTGCTCTCGCGCATCAACCTCCGTCAGTATGCCGTGCAAGCGCGCGACGAGTGGCGGTATCAGAAGCACTCGTTCCGGATGGATCGCTCGAAGACTCCGCGCAAGTTGCACTACTTCGACTGCATCGAGGCACCTTGTGTCGACGAGTGCCCGGTCGACCAGAAGGTGCCGCAATACATGAACGCGGTACGCGATGGCGACTTCCTTGGTGCGGTGAAGATGGCTCGCGAGGACAACCCGCTGCCGTCGATTCTCGGCCGGGTGTGCGATCACCTGTGTGAGAACACATGCATCCGCACCCACTTGGATCAACCACTGGCGATCCGCCACATGAAGCGCTTCATCATGGAGCAGGAGGAGCAGCCTGTGCTGTTCACCCGCGCTCCGGCAGGACCCACCAAGGTCGCCATCATCGGCGCCGGCCCGGCCGGCCTCGCCGCCGCCCAGGAACTCGGCTACTACGGGTTTGCGGTCACCATCTTCGAGGCGCACCCCTATGCCGGCGGAATGGTCGGCGGGGCGATTCCGTCCTACCGGCTCCCCCAGGCGCAGATCGATCAGGACCTGGCGATCCTGGATGAACTCGGGGTCGAGATTCGGTACAGCCAGAAGGCCGGTGTGGACTTCACCATCGAGCAACTCCGCAGCGACGGCTATGTCGCCGTCTTCGTTGCCGTAGGAGCCCAGCTCGCCAAGAAGCTGAACCTTCCTGGTGAGGACGCCGACGGGATGATGGACGGCATCAGCTTCCTGCGCAGCGTGCGCGAGGAGAACCCCGTCCCAATCGGCGCCAAAGTGGGCGTCATCGGCGCGGGCGACACGGCGATGGATACCGTGCGTTCGGCGTTGCGAGTCGGAGCCGAGGACGTGTACCTGATCTATCGCCGCACCATCGACCAGATGCCGGCCGATCCCGAGGAAATCCACGCCATCAAGGAAGAGGGCATCCACATCGTCGAACTGTCGAACCCGGCCGCGCTCCATATCGAAGACGGCAAACTCGCCGGGTTGATCTGCACCAAGACCGAGTACCGCGGCGATCGCGACGATTCGGGGCGCAAGATCCCATTCGATGTGCCCGACTCGGAGTTCGAGATCCCGCTCGACACGCTGATCCTGGCCATCAGCCAGCATTCGGTGCTCGGCTTCTTCGGCAACGACGTCCCGGAGCTGTCCAAGCGGGGCTACATAGAAGTCGACCCCGAGACGTTCGAGTCGTCGATCCCCGGCGTGTACGCCGGCGGCGACGTCGCCGCCCACGGACCGTCGTCGATCGTCAAGGCGGCCGCCGACGGCAAACTCGTAGCCTCTGCCATTGCCGCCAAGTACGGCGCTGATCGGGTGATGCCGGTCGAAGCCGAACGGCCGATTGACCTGCACGAAATGGTGATCCGCCGGGCACGGCGCGAGTACCGGGTGCCGATCAAGTTCAGCCCGCTCGACCAACGCGACGGCTTCGACGAAACGGTGCTTTCGTACACGGCCGAAGAGGCCATGCAGGAGGCGGGACGGTGTCTCGACTGCCACGAGATCTGCAGCCTGTGTGTCGGGGTTTGCCCCAACATGGCGCTGATGACGTACGAGATGGAGTCGGTGCACGCCAAACTGCCGGCACTCACCGTCGCCGACGGCGCCGTCGTTGCCGGAGATGTGTCGCCCTTCGTGGCGGGACAGAATCTCCAGATCGCGGTGCTGACGGACTTCTGCAACGAGTGCGGAAACTGCGTGACGGCCTGCCCGACCTCGGGCGAGCCGTATCGCGACAAGCCGCGGCTCTATCTGAATCGGGCGGACTTCGAGGCCGAGAAGACGAACGCCTTCATGGCGTTCGGCGATTCGGTGATGGAGGCTCGGATCGACGGCCAGACCCATCGCATCGAGGTCAACGGCCAGATCGAGTACACCTCGCCGGCGTTCACCGCCAAGCTCGACGCCGACACCTTGGCGTTGATCGAGGCGACCCCGACGGCGGCAGCCACCGATGGCGAGGTCCTCTCGCTGCAGCCGGCCGCCGAGATGTACACGGTG
>CAYXMJ010000103.1:0-1105 GCA_964465915.1 uncultured Acidimicrobiaceae bacterium | reverse complement strand
AGCCACCGATGGCGAGGTCCTCTCGCTGCAGCCGGCCGCCGAGATGTACACGGTGCTCAAGGGCGTCGGCGGCTCGATGCCCCAGATCCCCGTGATGGCCGAAGGCGGCACCTTCATCACCAGCCCCGGATACTCAGAGGACTAGACCCGTTCTGGCGTGGCTCAGGCGCGATTTTTCGCGCTCCAGCCACGCACGAACGGGTTTGGGCTCAGCCGATCGGGACCCAATTGCCGGATTGGTCTGAGTCGATGATGGCGTCGACCACCTTCTGGACCTCCCAGGCTTCCCGGAAGTCGGGCCACGGGGCCACCGCAGCAGGATCGAACCCAACCAACAGGTCGCGGATCTCGATCGTCTTGAGGTCGTTGAACCCGAGTTGGTGGCCCGGCGCCGGCACGAACGCGGCGAAGTCAGGATGTGACGGCCCGGCGAGAATGGTCGTAAACCCTTCACGGGCTCGGGGTTGGCCGGCCGGGTAGAGCCTGAGTTCACTGAGACGCTCGAAGTCGAACGCCAACGTGCCTTTGGTACCGAAGACCTCGACCGCGATCGTGTGCTTGTGCCCGGCGCCATCCAGGAGGCCTCGATCGTCCCATTGGCTCCGGCGCCGAACCGCACCAACGCTGCCACGGTGTCGGGAACCGAGACCTCGACCTCTTGCCCGTCCTCCCCCACCGCCCGAGTCCGCTTGACCGTCGTGCGGCGGGCCGACACCTCAGCGATATCGCCGACGAGGTAGCGAGCCATCGAGATAGCGTGGCTACCGAGGTCGGACGTGACACCGTCGCCGGCATCCGGATTGAGCCGCCACCCGTTGACCAGCGTGTCGGGATCGTGCATGTAGTCCTCGAAATGCCAGCCGCGGTACCCGAACACGTCACCGATCTCGCCCGACTCGATGATCTCGCGGGCCAAGGCGGCGATCGGGCTCTTCAGGTAGTTGAACCCGACCATCGTGCGGACCCCGGCGACCTCGGCGGCCGCGACCATTCGACCCGCACCGGCCGCAGTCGGCGCCAGCGGTTTCTCGCAGTAGACCGCATTGCCGGCGGCGATGGCGGCCAGAGCCATTTCCTCATGGAGATGGTTTGGGGTGGTGATGTC
>CAYXMJ010000102.1:0-11793 GCA_964465915.1 uncultured Acidimicrobiaceae bacterium | reverse complement strand
GGTGATCGGCCGCTCCTCGAGCATCCCCTCTTTGATGAGCGATTGTCGATAGACCCCGGCGACACAACCCGATTCGATCGGAGGTGTGCACCAGCGGCCGTCGATGAGGACGGCAACGTTTGCATCGGTTGCTTGCGTGATCTCGTCGCGCTCGTTGATCAGGATCACATCGTCGGCCGGCACCACCGTCGACGCTCTGGCCCTATCCGAATAGCCCTCACGGCGGCTCGTTTGATGGAAGAGGAACACGTTGTGCGACGGTATGGCGTCCCGGGCGATGGCGACTCGGGCGCTGGGCCCAGACCCCGGCTCCCCCTTCACCGCTACCTCACGTTCGAGGACGTACGCCTTGGTCTCGCCGTCTCGTCCGATCGCAAGCCTGACGGCGCACCTCTCCGTACAACCACGCACCGCCTCGTCGAAGGCACGGCGCGCCCGCTCTCGGTCGAACACAAACCCGAAGTAGTCCGCCGAGGCGGCCAGGCGCTCGAGATGCTCCTCCAACAGCCAGAACCTCTCAGGAGGCTCCCACCGCACCGTCTCCCACAGTTCGAAATCGGGCCGTCGTTCGGCGAGGAGTCGCGCCTTGGAGCGAGCCTCGTCGTACTCGGCTGATGATGATGAGTCCCGTGAGATCCCACCGCCGACCCCGTAGGCAGCGAGGCCCTCCTCGCGGTCGATGACGACGGTGCGAATCGCGGCGTTGAAATTGGCTCGCGACCCAGGTGCGCCCGGAGGCGCGATGTAGCCAATCGCACCGCAATACACCCCGCGCGGCGACGACTCCAGTTCCGCGATGATCTCCATCGTCTTCGCTTGCGGAATACCGGTGATCGAGCACAGCGGGAAGAGCGCTCTGAAGGCATCGACAACCGACATTCCTGCCTTGGGTTCAGCCGTGATCCGAGAGGTGAGCTGCCACACGGTCTCGAGCCGTTCCAGTTCGAGGACCTCTTCGATCCGCACCGACCCGGGGGCGGACACACTGCCCAGGCTCTCGGAGATCGCCTGCACCACTCGCAGGTTCTGAGCGCGCTCCTGGTCCGACCCGAGCAGCCGAATCGCCTGCTCGCGGTCTTCCTCCGCCCAGCGTCCCCGCTCCAAGGTTCCCTTCATCGGCCGCACCTCGATCTGGTCGGCCGACAGCTTGAAGAACCCTTCAGGAGAGGCACTCACGATGTGGTAGCGGTCGGCCTCGAAACACGCCCCATGGGCACCACGTTGGGCTAACAACAGATCACGGTAGAGCTCACCCGGCTCGCCGGCGAAGGCAGCATGAAGCCGGAAGGAGAAGTTCATCTGCTCGGTGTCGCCGCCCTCGATCCGATGATGTATCTGCTCGAGAGCTTGCTCGTAGCCGTCCCGGTCGATCTCAGCCCTCCACGCCGACACGCTGTACGGTGCCGGGAGGCGATGCCGTGGCGTGAACGGCTCGACCTCTTCCCGGGTGCCATACAGCCCGAACCACAACAGGGGAAGGTCGCCCAAGGGGCCATCGGAAAGCGGCCGCGCCACCTCCAGGGCAGGGTTGAATGCCGGTGCCGCCTCGTAGGCCACGAAGCCGCCAGCCCACAAACCTTGGGCGGTCAGTTGTTCGACCCGGAGCAACGCCGGAACGACCTCGTCGAGTTCTTGCGCCACGACGGTTTGTCGGAGGTTGCTCAAGGCGAAGGAGCGCTCCGCTCCTGCGGTGAGATCATCGAAGCGAGCACAGGGACCCATTGATTTCAGCGTACGCGGGTGAATCGAATCTGGCAGGCCTCCTTTGCGCGCTCCGGTGCCATCGGCGCTCACGCCTCAGAGTGCTCCCCGGGATTGCGGAAGACGGCTCCCACCGTTGCGACCAGGATCTCGACGTCGAGCCGTACCGACCTATCGGCGACGTACTCCTCGTCGAAGGCGGTGCGCTCCTCGATCGAGATGTTGTCTCGACCTCGCACCTGGGCCAGGCCGGTGACGCCGGGCTTGACCGAGAAGCGAGGATTATCGAGTCCGATGAGCTCGGCCTCGGCCCTGACTAGCGGGCGAGGACCCACCAGGGTCATCGAACCCTTCAGCACGTTCCACAGGTTGGGGAGCTCGTCGATCGACAAGCGGCGCAGGACGGCGCCTACCTTCGTGATACGGGGGTCATCGTCGATCTTGATGGTGTAGACATCATCATCGGCGTCGGTGTCCTGAATGCGCTCCAGGTGCCGGTGGAACACCTCTTCCTCGTGATGGATGACCATCGTCCGGATCTTGGTCATCCAGAAGTAGCGGCCACCGCGCCCGACCCTCTGCTGGCGGAAGAAGGCCGGGCCCTCGGAGTCGAGCCGTACCGCAATCGCGGCAATGAGCAGAACCGGTGACAGCAGGATGAGCGCAACCAACGCGATCCCGATGTCCATGGACCGCTTGACGACGATGTACCCGTGAGAGATCTCGACCTCTTGGCGGTCGCGCATCAACGCCCCGGTCACGAGAGCGATCATGGCAACGATCTCTCCGGCCAGGAACGCAACCGTCACATTCATGATCGGGTCATCGATCGGCAGTGCGACCACCGCGGCGGCGGCAACCAATGCGAACATCCAAGCGATGGCAAGACGGAGCGGTTGGCCCCGTGCCACCAGGATCTGTCCGATGAACAAGCCGCCCCCGGCCAGCACCACGCCCGCAGCGGCCAATGCCGCAAGGTCGGCGGGAGGCGTGAAGTCGTTACCAAATGCAAAACTGACCAGAACTGGCCCCAGTAGCGCACCCAGACCTGCCCCGATGACGGCCAGGAAGGCACTGGCGATACCCATGCCACGTGCCCACGCCCGCAACTCGCGTCGTTCGCCCCGGGCCGCCATCTCGGTGAACGGCGGCAGGACCCGGGCAATCAGGTTGTAGCCGAACGTCAGCGGAGCGCGGGCCAGCAGCAGTGTCGCGTACAGGACCGAAAACTGGACATCGGTCGCTCCCAGAGCGCCGGCGACCAGAGGTCCGGCGAGCAGCAGCGCCTGCGACGCCGCCGACGAAAGCACCAGACCCGACAGAAGTCCCTTGTCGTCGATGGACTCGACATGGTGGTCGGCCAGGCTGCCCCGGCTGCTCTCGATTCGCTCCTCAGGCTCTCGGAACGGCCGCCAGAACACGATGACCAGTGGACCAAGGACTTGCGCCCAGGCAAAACCGGCGACCGACGGCGCCACCACGACGACGCCGATGGCGATGGTGAGGCGGAACAGCGACGCTGATCCGCTCACCAGTCCGTAGGCCCGAAAGCGACGGTACCCGGCCAGATAGCCGCGACCGACGGCGAAGTAGAAGTGGAACGCCACCGTGGCGAACACGAAGAAGATGAACTTGGCGTCACCATCGAAGTAGTCGTCGGCCACCGTCCAGACCACCGCCCCGGCGGCGATCCCAACGGTGGCGACCATGATGATGGCCCGCACCGGAACCACCCACCCTGAATCGCCCAGGGTGAGCCTGCGGATGACGAACTGCTCGACGGGAAGCAGGAAGATGACGAACGCTAGGAAGTGGGCCGTCAGCAGTGCACCAATGGGAGCGAATGCTTCGGCTCCGAGCGAACGCCCGCCGAGAAACTGATAGATATAGGCGCCGATGCCGGCTACGAGGCTGCCGAGGATGATGTCGAGCGTGCCGTCGCTGCGCAGATAGGCGTAGCGAGTCCCCCGATTGCTCTCGACGGGTTCTGGGGCTGAGGTATCCGAAGTGGTGTCCATGCGTTGGTTGGCCCTGGACCCGTCGTTCTTGGCCCGGAGCGCGGTCAGGTTACCAGTGGGTGGGCCAGAGCTTGGGAGCGTTCAATCCGTTCTGGCGTGGCCACGGCGCGGTTTCTGGACCCCCAGCCACGCAAGAACAGGTCAGGACGGCGTGGAGCTCGCCACGACGCTGTCGAGTTCTTCCTCTGTGATCAGCACGCTGCGGGCCTTCGAACCTTCAGACGGGCCTACGATCCCCCGGCGTTCCAGGATGTCCATGACGCGGCCGGCTCGGGCGAACCCGATGCGAAGCTTGCGCTGCAGCATCGATGTCGAGCCCAGCTGCGAGCGAACCACCAGCTCGATGGCCTGCCGCATGATCTCGGCGTCCTCGCCTTCGAACGCCTCGTCGACCTCGGCCTGCTGCTGGGCGACCTCGAACACTTCCTCGTCGCGGTACTGGGCCTTTTCCTGTTCCCGAACCCAATCCACGACACCGTGAATTTCGTTCTCGGAGATGAAGGCTCCCTGGATCCTCTCGGGCTTCGGGTCGCGGGCGGTGACCACGAGCATGTCGCCGAGACCGACGAGCTTCTCGGCGCCAACCGAGTCCAGGATGACTCGCGAGTCCGTCTGCGAGGTGACCGAGAACGCCAGCCGGGAAGGCACGTTGGCCTTGATCACACCGGTGATCACGTTGACCGAAGGGCGCTGGGTGGCGAGCACGAGGTGGATCCCGACGGCACGCGCCATCTGGGCGATCCGCACGACGGACTCTTCGACGGCGCGGCCGGCGACCATCATCAAGTCGTTCAACTCGTCGACGACGATGACGATGAAGGGGAAGCGGTCGAAGCCCTCCTCGTCGAGCATCCCGGCTTCCCACTTCTCGCGATACGAGATCACGTCGCGCACCCCGGCGTCTGCCAGCAGCTCGTAGCGCCGGTCCATCTCGGCGACGGCCCATTGCAGGGCGTCGGCCGCCTTCTTGGGGTTGGTGATGACCCGGGTCAACAGGTGAGGCACTCCGTTGTATTGGCCAAGCTCGACTCGCTTCGGATCAACAAGGATCAACCTGACCTGATCGGGAGTGGCCCGCATCAGGATGGACGACACCAGGGCGTTGATGCAGGACGACTTCCCGGCTCCGGTGGCGCCGGCGATGATCACGTGGGGCAGTTCGTCGATCTTGAGCATGCGGGGCGCCCCGGAGATGTCTTTGCCCAGCCCGACTTGGAGCGGGTCGGGATTGGCCTGTGCCTCAGCGCTGCCGAGGATATCGCCCAAGGTGACGAGTTCGCGTCGCCGGTTGGGTACCTCGATCCCGATGGCGCTCTTGCCGGGGATCGGGGCCAGGATGCGGACGTCGGGCGAAGCCAGCGCGTAGGCGATGTCGTGCGACAGGCCCGTCACTCGAGAAACCTTCACCCCTGGGGCGAGTTCGATTTCGTACCGGGTCACGGTGGGACCGGGAACGATGCGGGTCAGCCTGGCGTCGACGCCGTGCTGGTGGAGCGCTTGCTCGAGTTCCGCCGCAGTGGCCTCGAGCACCCGGCGATTGTGACCGGCGCCTTCGCTGGTCCCGAGCAATTCGAGCGGCGGCAAGCGGTAGCCGGAGCCCGGCCGGGGCGGAGTTGGGGTTGCTTGCTTCTTGGGCTTCCGCTGGCGGGGCGCGCTCTTGTCCGCCTCCGGGTTCGGGGGGGACTGCTTCTTTGGTGCCGTTGACTGCTGCGGGGCGGGCATCGGACCAACGACCTCGGGGGCAACGGTGCGTGGTCGGGCAGCGACCAGGGTGCGGCGAGCAGTGCTGAAGCTGGATCGAACCGTCAGCCACACATCTCGCAGGGTTGCTTTGGTGACGAGCAGCGCACCGAGCGCGATCACGGCGGCGAGGACCACGAAGGTGCCCCAGAACCCGATGAGCCGCCGCAGCGGGAAAGCGACCAGCGAACCGACGGCGCCGCCGCGTTCAACGACCTGGTCGACATTGTCGGCGAGCGAGAGAGCACCGGTCATGAGGTGGAACATCGCCATCGACCCGACGAACAGCGTGATGAGCCCGATGGTGAGCCTGGCGTAGTCCGCCTTCGGCATGGTGCCGACCATCGCAATGCCCACGACGATCAACACGACGGGAAGCGCAAAGGCCCACAGTCCGAAGAGGAAGCGCAGGCCCGACGTCCCGCCGCCGCCGACCGGGCCGGCCAGCCCGATGAAAGCAAGCGCCATCAGCAGCGCCACCACAATGAGAAGAACGCCCCAGACGTCGTCGGCTTGACGTCCGAGCCGGTTGCGGAGCCGCTCCTTCATGGCCCTCAGCGCGGGGACAAATCCGGTGCGTTGCTTCGCTGTGTTCTTGGTTTTCCTGGTCTTCCTGGTCCGCCCCTTGGCCCCACGGGGTTTTGTCCGTGTCGGCATGGGAGGCGAACGATACACGGCTGCGCGAGCTGCGCCAATGACCCTGCGCGCGTGACCACGCGCGGGGAGTTACACCAGTGTGATTTCCCCTCGATCGACCGAACCGAGTCTCAGACCTCGATCAGAACCGGGAACACCACGGGGCGCCGATTTACGGCACGTTTGACGGCGCGACCGGCGGTACTTCGCACCTTGCGGCGGACCGTATCGAGGTCGGTCGGGAGTTCGAGCGAGGCCAAGGCGTCGGCGACAGAGCTGGCGACCTGCTCGTGGATCTCGGCGGTGTCATCGCTGACGCCGTGGCTGTCCACGTCGGGACCGAAGACGATCTCGCCGGACGAAACATCAAACCCAACAGTGATGATCAGCACCCCGTCGTCGGCCAGGTGGCGCCGGTCGCGCAGCACGTTGTCGACGTCGCCGATGCCGTAGCCGTCGAGGTAGACGTAGCCGGCGGGGACCGCTCCCCGCTCGACCGTGAGGTTCCCATCGTCAAGGACGATCACGTCACCGTCTTGGCAGACTTCGATCTCGGGAACACCGACCTGTTTGGCCAACTCCGCGTTGGCGAGCAGGTGGCGGAACTCGCCGTGGACCGGAACAAAGGCCTGTGGCTTGATGACGTTCATGAAGGTGCGGATCTCGTCTTGGGCGGCGTGGCCGGAAACGTGGACGTGGGCGTTGCGGCCGTGGTGCACCTCGATGCCGAGGCGGGCCAGGTTGTTGATGACCCGCGACACTGCGGTTTCGTTGCCGGGAATCGGCGTCGCCGAGAGGATGACTGTGTCGGTCTTCTGCAGGGTCAGCGAGCGGTGACTGCCGGACGCCATCAACGACAGCGCGGCGAATGGCTCACCCTGACTACCAGTGCAGATGACGGCCGTCTCGTGTGGGGGCAGCTCCAGCAGTTCGTCCATCGACACCACGGACTCGGGCGGAACCTGCAGGATTCCCAGTTCGACGGCAAGCTCCGTGTTTCGCAACATCGAGCGACCCAGGAAGGCCAGCTTGCGGCCGGATCCCACCACGGCGTCGACAGCTTGCTGAACGCGGTGAATGTGGCTGGCGAAACAGGCCAGGATGACGCGGCCTCTGGCGTGAGAAACGAACTCTGCCAGCGGCCCGCCCACCGAGGCCTCCGACGGCACAAACCCAGGGACCTCGGCATTGGTGCTGTCGCTGAGCAGCAACCGCACCCCTTGCCGGCCAAAGCCGGCGAACGTACCCAGATCCGTCGGCACGCCGTCGATCGGTGTCGGGTCGAGCTTGAAGTCTCCGGAATGCACGATCTTGCCCTCGGGAGTGTCGAAGACGATGCCGGTGGCATGAGGCACGCTGTGGGTGACCCGCACCATCGTGAAACGGATCGGGCCGGCTTCGACCCACTCGAGGGGTTCGATGGCCCGCAGGTCGGGAGTGAGTCCGAGCTCCTCGATGCGCGATCTGGCCAGCTCGACGGCGAGCGCTGTGCCGTACACCGGCACGTTGACCTCACGCAGGAAATAGGCGAGCGAGCCGACGTGGTCCTCGTGGCCGTGGGTGAGGATCACGCACTCGACTTCCCCGGCACGGTCCACAATGGACGAGAAGTCCGGGAGCACCAAGTCCACGCCGAGCATGTCTTCCTCGGGGAACATGATTCCGCAGTCGATCAGAGCAATGCGGCCGTCCACCTCGATCGCAGCACAGTTCCGGCCGATCTCTCCCAAGCCGCCGAGGAAGGTGATGCTGACGCTCAACGCTGCCACCCAACTCGGGTGCTACCGAGGCTCATAGTGCCTGAACGGTCTCCATGGCCGCTTCGATCAGTTGGGTGGTGTCCGCACTGGCGGGAATCAAGGGAAGCCGTGGCTCCCCCACCTGACCCCACACGGCGTTCATCCCTGCTTTGAGCGGCATTGGATTTGGCTCGACGAACAACGCCTCGAACAGGGGACGAAGTCCGTCGTGCAACCTCCACGACTCGGCGTCATCGCCTTCGATGGTGGCACGGACCATGCGTTTGATATGGGGAGCGGCAAAGTGGGCCGCAACCGAGACCACACCGACACCGTTGGCCGACACCATGCCGCGGGTCATCGCGTCGGAGCCCGAGTACACGGCAAATCCCTCGGGGAGTTCCCGGATCTCGTTCTCGGTCCACTCGAGGTCGTCCACCGCGTCCTTTACCCCGACGATGCGTTCGTGCTCGGCCAAGCGTTGCAGCGTCTCGACTTCGATCAGACGCGCCGTTCGGCCCGGAATGTTGTAGAGCAGCAAAGGCAAGTCCGAGGCGTCGGCGATGGCTGTGAAGTGCCGGTAGAGCCCCTCCTGGGGCGGCTTCGAGTAGTAGGGCGTTACGGCCATGACGCCGTTGACGCCGATCTCGGCCGCCTTTTGGGTGAGTGCCACCGAGGCGGCGGTGTCGTACGAGCCGGTTCCGGCAATGATCGTCATCCGATCACCAACGGCCTCAACGGACGCCTTGAACAGAGCCACTTTCTCGGGAGTCGACAATGTCGGCGACTCGCCGGTCGTTCCGGCGACGACAACTCCATCACAGTCGTTGTCCGCCAGGTGCTTGAGCAGGCGCCAGAATGTCTCGTAATCGACGGCGCCGGACTCATCGAACGGGGTGAGGACCGCAGTGAGGACCTCACCGAAGGGTGCGGTAGGTCGTGAATCCATGAGCGCGACGCTAGCACCAAAGCCCCGTTCATCGGTTGCATCAAGCTGACGCAGCCCGACTGAACGGTCCGGTGAGTCACGCCGGGGTGTGTTTGGCACCGAGTCGACCACTATTCTTCGCCGAGCACGAACACCGGAGCAGCTACTTCATGGATCAACCTCGCCCCTTCGTCCGCGATGCCGACACGGCCGACTTCCCCCAGGCCGTCCTCCAACGGAGCTATGAAGTCCCCGTGGTGGTCGACTTCTGGGCCGAGTGGTGTGGCCCCTGCAAGGTGCTCGGACCTCTCCTCGAGAAGGCGACCGAGGAGGCGAACGGAGCCTTCGAGTTAGTCAAGGTCGACGTCGACCAGAACCAGGAACTCGCCGGTGAATTCGCGGTTCAGGGCATTCCGACGGTCATCGGCTTCCGGGACGGCGTCGCCGTATCTCGGTTCAGTGGTGCCGTGCCCGAGCCGGCGCTGCGTACCTGGCTCGAGGGAATCATGCCTACCGAACTAGACAAGATGGTCGACGAGGCTCGCGATGCGGTGCTCGCCGGCGACGAGATGCGGGCCGAGGCCATCTTCCGCGAGGTCCTCGCCGCCACTCCCGACCACGCCGACGCCGCCACGTCTTTGGCGGCCCTGCTCATCGCCCGCAACGAAACCGACGAGGCGTTGATCATACTCGGCAAGCTGGCCCCCACCCCTGAGGTGGAGCGTCTCCAATCGGCGGCGCGGCTGACGGCCGCCCGAGGCAGCGATGTTGCGGATCTCGAGGCCGCACTCGACGCCGACGCAGACAGCGAGGATGCCAGGATCGAGTTGGCCAAGGCACTCGCCGCCCGCGGCGAGTTCGAGCCGGCACTCGACCACCTTTTGACGGTGGTGCGAGCCAAGGGACCCAAGAAGGACGACGCCAGGCTCGCCATGGTCGACATCTTCGGCGTCCTCGGCGAGGACCACCCCTTGACGGCGACCTATCGCCGCCAGCTCGCCAGCGCCCTGTACTGAACGGGTCGTGCCGGGTACCCGGCTGAGCGCCCCCGCACGTTGGTCACTAGACCCCCACCCCAGTGTCGCTAGATACCGAGCAGCGGCTCCAGCCCTACCGTCACGGGCGCAGTGAGGTCGGCAACTGAGCGGACCGCCAGGACCACACCGGGCATGAAGACCTGGCGGTCGGTGGTGTCGTGGCGGATCGAAAGGGTCTCGCCCATCCCACCGAAGACGACCTCCTGGTGCGCCACGTAGCCCGGCAGTCGCACCGAGTGCACCGGGACAGTGTCGACGTCGGCGCCACGGGCGCCTGCCACCATCTCAACGGATTCGACGTCGCGGTGCTGTTCCTTCTGCGCGGCAATGCGCCGAGCAGTCGCCAGGGCCGTACCGGACGGAGCGTCGGCCTTACGGTCATGGTGCAGCTCAATGATCTCGGCGGCGGCGAAGTGCGGGGCGGCGATCTCCGAGAGGCGCATCATCATCACGGCACCGATCGAGAAGTTGGGGGCGATCAGGCAGTTCGGCGGACCATCACCCCATGCCTGCTCGACCTGCGCCAAGCGGGCCTCGTCGAACCCTGATGTCCCGACTACGGCGTGCACCCCGAGACTGCGCCATTGCGCCAGGTTCTCGAGGACAACGGTTGGGTTGGTGAACTCAATGACCACATCGGCTGCTGCCACCTCTGCCGAATCCCCCGACACGGTCATCCCGGCCACGATCGCGCCGACGTGCTCGGGGTCGTAGAGCGCCACGAGATCCAGCCCCTCAGTCTGCTGCGCAGTCTCGGCGACCATGCTCCCCATCCGGCCGGCGGCACCCGAAACGGCAACCTTGATCACTGCACATGCTCCTCGAGATTTGCGGCCGCGAACGGGCCGACGGCTCCGATGACGTATGGGCCCGAGTAGACGGCTTCGGACACAGCGATGATGTCCTCGGGTGTAACCGCCTCGATCTTCTCCATGATCTCGTCGACCGAGAGGTGCTCGGTGCCGGTCAGCTCGTTGCGGCCGAGCCGGTTCATCCGGGTCGTCGAATCCTCGAGCGAAAGTGCCAAGCTGCCGGCGACGTTGCCCTTGGCACGGGTCATTTCCTCGGGGGTGATGCCGGCAGCCATCATCTTGTCCATCTCGGCTCTGACCAGCTTCAGCACCTCGGTCGTCTGGTTCGGCGTCGTCCCGACGTAGACCGCAGTCGACCCGGTATCGGCAAACGGCATTCGGAACGCATGCACGGCGTAGGCCAAGCCCCGCTGCTCCCTGATCTCCTCGAACAGACGGGACGACATGCCGCCCCCGAGGACGTGATCGGCCACGGTCACCGCCCAACGTCGTTCGTCGTCGCGTCTCAGCCCGAGGCTGCCGAACACCAGATGGGCCTGTTCGGTGTCCCGCTCGGTGACCTTGACGGTTGGCTCGCTGGTTGCTTCGACCAACTCACGGCCGATATCCGGACCCGACCAGTCGCCCATCTTGTCGGTGATCTGGGCCACGATGTCATCGTGATCGACCCGGCCGGCAACCGCCACCACCGTCGACTTGGGCGTATAGCGGCGACCCCAGTACCCGGCGATGGTGTCTCGAGTCATCTCGGTGATCGAGTCCCGTGTCCCCAAGATGGGGGGAGCCAAGGGATGCCCCGCCCACAGGGCACGCACGAACATCTCGTGCGCAACGTCGGTGGGATCGTCCTCGTTCATGTTGATCTCTTCGAGCACAACGTTGCGCTCCGAATCGATCTCTTCCTGCCGGAAGGCCGGACGCTGAATCATCTCGGAGAGGATGTCGGTCGCCAAGGGGAGATCGACATCCCTCACCTTGGCCCAATAACACGTGTACTCCTTCGACGTGAAGGCGTTGTGGCGGGCGCCGACGGCGTCAAACGCTTCGGCGATGGCACGAGCGCTGAGCCGCTCGGAACCCTTGAAGAGCAGATGTTCGAGGAAGTGGCTCGAACCCGATTCGACTCCTATCTCGTCTCGCGAACCGGTGTCGACCCACATCCCAATTGAGACGGAGCGCACC
>CAYXMJ010000101.1:10589-11886 GCA_964465915.1 uncultured Acidimicrobiaceae bacterium | reverse complement strand
GTCGGACGTGAGGTCGACAGCAACTTCGACAACATCTCCAGCAACCTCTAGGTTCTTGCGACCGAGATTGGAGAGGGCCCTTCGGGGCCTTCTTCATTTTCTGGCCCACGGCCGGATACTCGGCGCAGCGCTGCCATCCCCGGCTCCGGCGCGAGTCTTTCGAGCTAACCGACCGTGGGGTTGGTCACCTGCCCGATGAACAAGATCTCGCCGGTGCTGCGGTGTCTGATGACGAACAGGAACGGCCGATCGAGGGTCAAGGTCGCCGGTTGGGGCAGCGAGGTGAGACCAAGGATGACGGCCGTGGCTGCGGCCGCTTCGGTGCCCTGCTCGTCGACCTTGATGAAGGACTTGTGCACGACGTCTTGGACGTAGAGTTCGCCGCCTTCGGTGATGCCGGTGAAGTCGGCGGTTCCGGGACCCGGCGGCGGATTGAAGGCCTCAGCCATTCCAAGTTCCTGGAGTGCTCCCTTGAGGCCGAATTCCGCTTCGAACTCGAACTTCGGCATCGTGAGATCCACCTCCCGTCGCTCGCCGCCGGCCCTGACGTCGAGGTCGTCGCTCCCCAATGCGGCGGTGACCTCCACGAAGCGCCCGGGATCGGGAAGCACAACAATCATGTCGGCGTCGCCGGCATAGGGGATAGCGGCGGCGGCGAAGCCGTCCCCGGTGAGATAGGGCATGGTGACCAGGCCGTGCATCAGTTGTGCCTCGACTGTGGTGCCGTCGAGCAAGGTGAAGGCTCCTGGGGCGGTCAGGGTCGGTTCGAACTGTGTCGCCCAATTGGCCTTGAACCAGATGGCGTTGACCAAGACCATGCGCGTCAGTGAGGTGAGGACTCCCGGAGGAAGCATGTCCTGGATCCGACCCTCGGTCTCGTCCTCGACCCAGTCGTTGATGGCAACCCTGGCGCCCTCGGTGTCGTTGGCGAAATCGGCCAGGTACATGCCGGCGTCGTAGTCGCGAGCCAGCATGTCGAGGAAGGCCTCGAGGAATGGATAGTCGGGCTGACCCCACACCGAATTGGCGGTGTTGATCGTGAACGGCTGGCTGTCGTCCTCGGGTACTTGCGGCGTCTCTGCCGTGACCCGCAGGTCGAGTTCGTTGCGGGCGGCGTGGATGCGATCCTCGAGCAGGCCGAGATGCAGCGTGGCTGCCATCTCTTGCGCGGTCGTGGCTCGCGCCCCGCCGTACGTCATGGTCAGTGCAGTCGCGATGCTGTTCGGGCTGAGCATGGTGTTCTCGCCCCCGGCGGCCGCCACCCGGAAGATGTCGAGGGCAAACTCGGTATCGCCGG
>CAYXMJ010000101.1:0-10489 GCA_964465915.1 uncultured Acidimicrobiaceae bacterium | reverse complement strand
GTCGACTCACTCTCTGCTCCACAAGCCGAGGCAACAACGGCAACGGCCAGGGCGATGGCAACAATGTGGCGCGTCTTCATGATGATTGGCCTCCTCATCATTGAGACGATATCGCGCCCCCGTTGAGTTCCTAGCTGAACATCGTCCTGGGGCGCTCAACCATTTCGCCGTCGACGTAGATGTCGACCTTCTCGTTGTAGAAGCACACGTAGCCGGCGATCTTCTGGCTCTCGGCCACCGGTGACGGATACCACCAGACATGGTTCTCGAGGGTTTCGCCGCCAACCACGACGTGGTAGTACGAAGCCTCTCCCTTGTAGGGACACGCAGTGTGGAGATCTGATGCGGTGAGAAGGTCCATCCGCACGTCGGTCTTCGGGAGGTAGTAGCGGGTCGGCAGTCCCGTCTCGAAGAGCAGGCGGGGCTGGTGGCTGTCGGCGACCTTCTCACCGTTGATCACCACCTCGATGTGGCGTGAGCTCTGCAGGATGTCGACCCGGGAGTATGGGTCGCGGGCGTGGACGAACACCTCCTCGTCTTCCTCGAACCAGGCATCCATGGCCGACCAATCGAAGGTGACGTAGTCGTTGAGCTCCTCGATCTTCGCCTCGGTGTACCAGCGCACGGCGTCGGCGGCTTCCCGACCGTTGGCCTTGACAGTGTGCAATTGGGCGGTTCCCCGGCTCGGGCTGTGGTCCTGTTCACCGGTTGGCGCAAGATGGTCGGTTCGCACGTCGGCAACGGGGAAGTAGTACGTCGGGTAGTAGGGCTTCTCCCACACGTACTTCACATTGGCGGAGTCGGCCACAACGACGCCACCGAGCATGGTGCGGACGCGCTTGCCGCCATCTTCGATCCGGATGCGGCCATGGGTTCGCGCCGTCACTGTGGTCCCTTCGGGTCGGTGGTGTAGTGCACAACCCGCAGTGTTGGGCGGGCATTCCCCGCCTTGGGCCGGTGTCGGCTCGCCGGTTACGCTCGCGAGAACGCCCATCGAAGGGGAGTGCAGTGACCAGCTACGACTACATCATCGTTGGCGCCGGATCCGCCGGGTGTGTGTTGGCCAACCGGCTGAGCGCCAACCCCGACCGTTCGGTGTTGTTGCTGGAGGCCGGCGGTTCGGACCGTCACAAAGAGGTCTATATCCCGGCGGCATTTCCCGAGCAGTTCAAGACCGCCATCGACTGGGACTACGCCTCGGAGCCCGAGCCCAACCTGGCGGACCGCGAGCTCTACATTCCGCGGGGCAAAATGCTCGGCGGTTCGGGCTCGATGAACGCCATGATCTACATCCGCGGTAGCAAGCACGACTACGACGACTGGCGCGACCTGGGCTGCGCGGGGTGGGGCTACGACGACGTGCTGCCCTTCTTCAAACGATCCGAGAACAACGAAAGGATCCACGACGAGTACCACGGCCGCGGCGGCGAGATGAATGTCGCCGATCTCCGCTCCCCTCACGAATACACCATGGCGTTTGTTGCGGCGGCCGCAGAAGCGGGATTGGCCCGCAACGACGACTTCAACGGAGCGAACCAAGAGGGCGCCGGGCTGTATCAAGTCACCCAAAAGGGCGGGATGCGGCACTCGACGGCGCGTGCCTTTCTCCGCCCCGCGATGAAACGAGACAACCTCTCCGTCGAGACTGGAGCTCACGCCGGGCGCATCGTCATCGACGGAGGCCGCGCCGCGGGTGTCACCTACCGCCGGGACGGCGCGGTACGCACGGCGCGCACCGACGGCGAGGTGATCCTGGCCGCCGGCGCCTTGGCGTCGCCGCAACTGTTGATGCTTTCTGGGGTGGGTCCCGGCGACGAACTAGCGGAGCACGGCATCGACCTTGTCGTCGAGTCGCCGCAGGTCGGGGCCAACCTGCAGGATCATCCGGTCATCATGTCGGTATGGGAGACCACGAAGGGTCCGAGCCTCACCGAAGCGGAGAAGCCTCGTCACCTGCTGGAGTACGCGTTGTTTCGCAGGGGAATGCTCAGTTCGAACGTCGGTGAGGCCGGCGGGTTCGTCAGGACGAGAGACGGGTTGGATCGGCCCGACATCCAGTTCCACTTCGGGCCCGCCTACTTCGTTTCCCACGGTTTCGAGACGTTTGGGGGCCAGGCGTTCTCGCTGGGCCCGACGCTGGTCAGCGTGAAGAGCCGCGGCCGCGTGGCGCTGCGTTCGGCAGATCCGTCTGCCAAGGCCGCCGTCTACGGCAACTACCTGGACGATCCCGACGACGTCCGCTCGCTGGTTGCCGGTCTCGAGATGGCGCGCGAGATCGGCCGCTCGGCCGCTTTCGATGAATATCGGGGGACCGAGATCTACCCCGGCCCGGAGAACCAGACGCCGGCAGAACTCGAGGCATTCATCCGGGCTCGCGTCGAACTGCTCTATCACCCGGTGTCGACGTGTGCGATGGGGCCGGGTGACGCGGTCGTCGATGCTGAGTTGCGGGTCCGCGGGGTCGAAGGGCTGCGGGTCGCCGACGCCTCGGTCATGCCGTCGGTCACCACCGGCAACACCAACGCCCCGACCATCATGATCGCCGAGAAGGCCGCCGACCTGATCGCAGGCTAGAAGACCCGTTCTTGCGTGGCTCGGGTACCGTTTCCGGTACCTCAGCCACGCCAGAACACAAGGAATCCGGTCCCGGTACCATCGCGTCATGGCCATCGACATTGCCGGGTTCATCACCTATCTCAAAGACCATGCCGTCGAGCACGGCTTCCATGTGCACGACGAGCGGCACTTCATCGAGACCTTCTCGCTGCGCCAATCATGGGAGGTCGACCTCCACCCGGAGTCGGCCTGCGACGGGCCGCTCGACCTCAATGTCGCCTTCGATGTCGATCCGCGGGTTCTGCTGGCGCTCGAGGACGAAGTGGCCAAGATAGACGGCGACTTCGAGGAGCCGACAGGGGAGTATCGCCTCCCACTCCTGTTCAACTGGGCGCTGCCGGTGCTCCAGTCACCGCCGGACCTCGTCATCCTCGCCACCGAACTCGCCGGCGTTGGCGGGCCGGCGCTTCCCATCGAAGTATCGGGAGTTGCCTCGACCGCGGTGCTGTCGAGCGGTTCGGACCTCCGACTGTCGATCACGGGGCGGGTCGAGGTCTCGTTGGTCGAGGTGATGACCGGCCAGGAGACGTTGTGCGACGTCCTCGACCGCTGCCGCGAGGTGAGCGAGTTCCTCGTGGCGGGCGCAGACGAGTGGAAGGTCGTGTTCCCCGACGAACTGCCCTGATGTTGTCACCCGGCCTCAGGTGCCGATGGTGAACTCGGTGAGGCGTTCGTAGAGCGGCAGACAGGCGGCGTAGAGCGACCTGAGTTCATCGGGAAACGGCTCCGTCTTTGGCTGATACGGCTCGAACTGCGTTGTCCCATGGAGCCTCCGGTACCAATGGTCGCCCCACACTCCGTCCTCCGGCTTGGGGCCGGCAGGCCAGCTCAGCATGGCCGGGTCGAACGGGAGGTCGAGCCGGGCGCACAACTCGGCCAGCTGCCCGGCGGGATCGGCGAGCAGCGAGCGAGAGTCGACCACGATCGGAGTCGCTCCGTTCGCCAGTTGCCGAGTGACGATCTCGACCTGGATGTCGAAGCCGGTGTCGCTCAACACCGGGGCTCGCCCAAGCCCCTTCGCCAATGACGGCAGCATGTCGCGCGGGTCGCGCACGAGCAGGAAGCTGTCCAGCCCATCGAAAGTCGCCAGACCAAAGCCGACCAAGTGGTGGGCCATGTTCTTGTAGAAGAAGACCGGGGTCGGGCAGTCGCCCTCGAGCATCGTGATGGTGATCTTGTCGGCATCGGTCGGTACGGCGGCGAGGATGCGGTCACGGCCGGGATGATCCACACCGGTAACCACCAGGTAGTGGCCGTACATAGGCTCATCCCACACAGTGGTGTCGGCCCGCTGGCGCCAGCTGTACATCATCGCGGTCGACACGTTGCGGGGACCCGACCACATGTTGATGCGACGGCAAGCGCTCATGGTGCGGCTGCGTCCTGGTCGAGGGTGGCCCGATACATGGCGGTGAGTTGGGCCGTGACCGGCCCGGGCGGGGATCCACCGATTTGTCTGCCATCAACCTCGATGACGGGAGTGAGCGCTCCGAATGTTCCGGTGACGAACGCTTCGTTTGCGGCGTAGACGTCGCTGAGGGTGAAGCTTCTCTCGTAGACGGGGATGCCTGCGGCGCGGCACAACTCGATGACGAGGCCGCGGGTGATGCCGTTGAGGCAATGCTCGCCCGTCGAGGTCCACACCTGCCCGTCGGTCACGATGAAGAAGTTCGTCGCGTTGCAGGTGGCCACGTTGCCTGCCGTGTCGAGCATCAGGGCCTCGTCGGCGCCAGTCTCGATCGCTTGGAGCAGTGCTACCACCTCATGGATCTTCGAGTGGCAGTTCCAGCGTTGGTCGATGGTCTCGGGTGGTGGCCGCCTGACCTGCGCCGTCACCAAGCGGATGCCGTGTTCGGCCACGGAAGGATCGGCGACCTTGTGCTCGGCGATGACCACGATGTTTGGCCCGCCGACGACGAGGCGAGGATCCTGCGATGGCGTCTTCTTCGTGCCTCGGGTCACCATCAGGCGCACGTGAACGTCGGTCTCCATGGCGTTGCGGGCGACGGTCTCGTCCAGGATGGCCGCCAGCTCGTCGCGAGTCTTGCCGATGTCGAGGTGGACGGCTGCGGCGCTGGCGAAGAGCCGGTCGAGGTGACGATCGAGATGGACAAATCGGCCGTTGTGGAGCCGCATCCCCTCCCAGACGCCGTCACCTACAAGGAAACCGCTGTCAAAAACCGAAATCTTGGCCTCGTCGCGCGGGAGGAACTTGCCATCGATGTACACCTGGACATCGGCGTTGCGTGGATCGGGGAGTGCTTCGTGGGTGCCGTGAGCCATGGTCGGCACGCTAGTGGTCGGGCCCGGCGACGTCGCCATCGGCTCAAGAAAGACCCTGCTGAGGTCGATATTCTCTGTGAAGATTCCCACCAGGAGGATTGTTGTGACGTGGGTCATGGACCCCGAGCTCTACGAGCTCTTCGCTGAGGAACTGACTGAACGGTCGGCGGTTCTCGCCGACGGAGCTCGGGCGATCGAGGCCGGCGTCGTCGACGAGATCGACCCGGAGGAGATGCGTCGCGAGGGCCACACCATCAAGGGCAACGGCCGGGTGATGGGCTACGACCTGATCGGCACCGCCGGCCAGGTGTGCGAGGAGATCTGGGGCTGGATCGAGCGCCAGGAAATCGCGACGAGTCCGGCGCTGGGCACCGCACTGCTCGAACTTGCCGAAGCGATCCCTGCCGCGGTCGACAAAGACGCCGCGGACCTCATCCCGGCGATCCGGGCCGTGCACACCGCGCTAGAAGGCGAGTGGCTCCCCGGCGAGCTGCCGGTCGTCTAGCGTTCGTCGCCGGGACCCACGGTCTTCTCCATCTGGATCACACCGGGGAGTTCCTTGGTGACCGTGAACCCGAGTCGCTCGTAAAGCCGCCGCGCCGCTTCGTTGTGGGTGAACACCGCGAGGTGAACGGCGGGCAGACCGCGGACCCGAGCCCACTCTTCGACCTCATCGATGGCTGCGGTCCCCAGGCCTTGATTGCGGTGCCGTTCGAACACCACGATGTCGAACAGCGTGGCCACGGCGCGTCCTCGCACCGGTTCTTCGCCGAACCAGATCCAGCCCACGGATTCGTCGGCGAGACCGCCCCGGATCGAGCAGAAGTGATGGTTGCCGCTGGGGTCGCTGGTCGCCAGCACGTGGGTGATGGCTTCGCGGGCCTGGAGCTCGGCCTCGAAGCGATTGAGATCGAAGGCCTGCATCAGGTGCGCCGTGTGGTCGGCGATGGTCCATTCCAGGTAGGCGTCGAACTCGGTTCCCGCCATCGGCTGCAGCTCGACGTAGCCAGATGGCAGCGGGGCCTGCTGCCCCGGGCCGAGGTCGAGGCTCAGCCGGTGTTCCTCTAGTTCCGGGTGAGAAGGCAACGGCTGGACTCTGCCGGTGTCGACGAACCCGCAGCTCTCGTAGAGATGCCTGGCGACGTCGTTGCCGGCAACGACCCACAGCCCGAGTTCGTCGGCGTCGGCTTGTTGCGCCCACGAGATGACCGAGTTGGTCAGCGTTCTGCCGTGGCCGCACCCGCGGAAGACGGGGTCGATCCACATTGCGATCATGTGCAGCGACCGCGGCTTGTCGCCGATGCGGAAGGCCCCCGCGAGTCCGACGAGCTGGTCGTGGGTTTCGGCGACGAACATCGCTTGATCGTTGCCGGCTGAGGTGGTGGCCGCCCAGGTATCCCATGATTCGGGTGGACGGTCGGCTTCGCGTTCGTAGGACGATCCAAAGGCGGTCGGATCGGTTTGCAGCGCCCGGAGCCGGACTTCACGAAAGAGCGGTCCGTCGTCGGGCCGGATCCGCCGGACGGTGACCGGCGGGCGGGGTTCGGTCACAGGAAGTCCGCCAGAGTGTCGATCACGGGATCCGGCTGCTCGATCATCATCAGGTGTCCGGCGCCGGGCAGGATGACCGTGGTTGCGTCTTGCAGGGCGGCGGCCAGCGGCCGAGCCGCGCTCGGGCGAGTCATGATGTCGAGCTCGCCCAGCAGCAGCAACGTGGGGCAGGTCACCTCGGCGGCCGCGGCGGCCGCGACACCGTACGAGTTGCACGCCTGCAGATCGTTGCCGAGCACTCCGGCGGGCATGTGTTCGAGGAGGCGGACGCTTTCACCGCTCATCCACAAGCCGGGGGTCTGGTGGCCCCCGAGCTGCGACCGTCGGGTCAGGCTCCAGCAGGTGACGAGTTCAAACGCCAGCGGATCGTTGGCTTCGGCCGCCGCCAGCAAGTCAGGATGGACCGGCATCGTCGCCGCGGTGCCGAGCAGGGCCAGGCGATCGACTCGATCGGGGTGGTGGGCGGCGAGATGGAGCCCGATGAACGATCCCATTGAGTGGCCGACGACGGAGGCCGCGGAGAAGCCGGCGGCAGGGATGAGTTCGGCGACCCAGTCGGCGTAGCCGGCAATCGAATCGGGCGGTGGACCGGCCGATCCGCCATGACCTGGCAGGTCGACGGCGAGTACCGACCAGCCGTGGTTGGCGAAGTAGCGGGTTTGGAGCTGCCACAGGGTGCGGTCCATCCCGGCGCCGTGGATGAACAGGAGAAGCGGCGATCCCGGATCGAGCGGCCGTCCGCCGGTTGTGGCTCGCACCTGTCTGCCGGCGACGGTCAGGTCCACCTCAGCTCCTCTGCGATGCCCGCAACGCCTGACGGAGGTCGCCGATGAGGTCGTCGCGCGACTCGAGACCGACGGACAAGCGGATGAGGTCCTCGCCGATGCCGGCGGCTTCGAGCTGTTCTGCGGTCATCGTCGAATGTGTGGTCGAGGCGGGGTGGATGACCAGCGACTTGGCGTCGCCGACATTGGCGAGGTGGGAGAAGATGCGCAGGCGCTCGATGAAGCGGCGTCCGGCCTCACGCCCCCCGTTGATCCCGAAGCTGAAGATGGCGCCGGCGCCGTGGGGGAGGAGCTTGGCGGCGAGTTCGTGGTCGGGATGTGATTCGAGTTCGGGGTAGCCGACCCAGGCGACCTCATCGGCTTCGGCGAGGAAGGCGACGACGGCGCGGGCGTTGGCGACGTGGCGTTCCATCCGGATCGGGAGTGTCTCGATCCCCTGGAGCAGGTAGAAGGCGTTGGTTGGGCTCATCGCCGCCCCAAAATCGCGCAACCCCTCAACCCTGGCCCGGGTGATGAAGGCCTGTGGTCCGAACTCTTCGACGAAGCGAAGTCCGTGGTAGCTGGGATACGGCTCGGTCATCGTTGGGAACCGCCCCGAACCCTCCCAGTCGAACCTGCCACCGTCGACGAGCACGCCACCGAGGGCAACGCCGTGGCCGCCGAGGAACTTGGTTGCCGAGTGATAGACGAGGTCGGCACCCCATTCGAACGGTTGGAACAGGTAGGGGGTGGCGAACGTGTTGTCGATCAGCAGCGGCACGCCGGCCGCGTGAGCGGCGGCGGCGACCGCCGGCATGTCCATGATCTCGAGACCGGGGTTGCCGAGGGTTTCGCCGAGGACCAGCTTGGTCTCCGGACGGATGGCGGCTGTGGTCGCTGCGGTGTCGCGTGGGTCGACCATCGTGGCAGCGATCCCAAAGCGGGGGAGGGTCTGGGTCAGCAGGTTGTTGGTGCCGCCGTAGACGTTGCGGGAGCACACGATGTGGTCGCCGGCCCCGGCAATGGTTGAGATGGCGAGCCAGAGGGCGGCCTGGCCGCTGGCGGTGGCGACGGCGCCGACGCCGCCCTCCAGCGCCGTCACCCGTTCCTCGAATACCGCCACGGTTGGGTTTGAGATCCGGCTGTAGATGTGGCCCTGGCGCTCGAGATTGAAGAGGCCGGCGGCGTGATCCGTGTCCCGAAACAGGTACGAGGTCGTCTGGTAGATGGGCACGGCCCGGGCCCCGTAGTCGGAGTCGGGCTGCTGGCCGGCGTGAAGGCTGAGCGTCTCGAAGTCGGGAAAGTCGGGTTCGACCATGCCAGGACGATACCAACCCTGTTCCTGCGTGGTTCAGGCGCGGTTTCCGGTACTCCAGCCACGCAAGAACAGGAAGGGTCGTGGCTTTCTCCGTTCTTGCGTGGCCAGGGTGCGATTTCTGGCACCCTGACCACGCCGGAACGGGTCACTCGTAGGCGATGGCCTCCAAGATGTTCAAGTTGGCGGCGCGTCTCGCCGGGAAGAACCCGGCCAGCATGCCGGCAATGATCCCGAAGAGCACCAAACCGGCGATCTGCAGCCCCGGGATGGACAACTGGTTGATGCCTTGGGAGCTCAGCGCCGCAGTCACGACGATCCCAAAGAACAGACCAACCACGATCCCGAGGATGGCGCCGATGACGGCGACCATCACCGACTCCCAGCGAATCATGCGCCGGGTCTGGGCTTTGGTCATCCCCACGGCTCGCACCAGCCCGATCTCACGAGTCCGCTCGAAGATCGAGAGGCTCAGCGTGTTCATGATTCCGAACAGCGCGATGATCACCGCCAGGATCAGCAGGGCGTTGAACATCACCAGCAGGGTGTCGACTTGGGCTTCTTGTGACTCTCGGTATTCCACCTGATCCCGCACCGTGACGTTGCCGTATTCGTCGGCGGCAGCGTCGACCACGGCCCGGGTCGCGGCTGGATCGGACCCCTCGGCCGCGGCTACGGCCACGACGAAGTCGGTGTCGGTGCCAAACCCTGCGAAGTTCGCCTTGTAGAACTCCATCCCAATCAGGAAGTTGGATTGCACGACATTGGACTCGGCGTAGATGCCGACGACCTCGACTTCTTGGAGTCCGGTGGACGCAAAGCCCATCTCGATGGTGTCGCCGACCACCCAGCCCGCCTCGTTGGCAGTGTCCTCGAAGACGAGCACACCACCGGTCGTGAGGGCGGTCACGCTTCCGTTCTGGACATCCAGGAAGATGGTCTCATCGATGGTTTCAGCCTCGATACCCATCACAAACTCATCGACGCCGTCGTTGTCCCAGAAGCCGAGCCGCAAGGATGTCGTGGTTTCGATCTCGGGTTGCGTCTTCAGGTCCTCGGCCAGCGACGGGCTGAACCCGCCGGCAAAGCCGTCGACGCTGATGACGTAGTCGGCTCGCAGCCCCTCCTCGATGGAAGCGCTGACCGATGTCTTGATCGAGTCGCCGAGGATGAAGAAGAACGTAACCAGTGCCAGACCGATCATGAGCGCCGACGCCGTTGTGGCGGTACGCCGTGGCTTGCGCACTGCGTTGCCGATCGCAAGCGTTCCGGTCAGATTGTCGATCTTGGGTAGCGGCCAGCCGATGAAGCGGGCCAGCGATGGCACCACGAGCGAACTCAGCATGCTGACTGCGAGGAAGACGATCAGGGCACCGATCCCGACGGCCGTCAGTTCGTTGAGCGGACCGAGGTCGATGACATCGCCGAACAGTCCGGCGATGATGAACCCGACCCCGATCACGAGCAGGATCGACCCAATGATCGTGCGCCTGCGGTCCGACATGCGGAGTCGGACGTCGACATCCTGCAGTGCCGCCACCGGCGGAATCCGGGCGGCCCGTACCGCAGGCAGTATGGCGGCGAGCAGGGTCACGCCGACCCCGACGATGAGCCCGACGATGATCGTGCGCGGTGCCAATGATGCCGACGTCGACGGCAGGTCGAAGCCGATGGCCGACATTCCCGCTGTGAGCAACGCCGAGATCAGGAACCCGGCGAGGATGCCGAGCACCGAAGCGAAGACGCCGACGATGAGTGCCTCGATCGCCACCATCCAGATCACCTGGCCACCGGTGGCACCGACGGCGCGCATCAGCGCCAGTTCACGCTGGCGCTGGCGAACGATGATGCGGAACGTGTTCTGGATGATGAACGCGGCCACAAACACCGCAACCGCGGCAAACACGAGCAGCGCCGTGTTGAGGAAGCTGAGGCCCTCCTGCAGCGCATCCGACTGGGC
>CAYXMJ010000100.1:0-11938 GCA_964465915.1 uncultured Acidimicrobiaceae bacterium | reverse complement strand
GACCGATCTCGGCGCCGAGCCACTCGGACAGTTCGGTCGACTGGATGATGATGGCAAACACCGAAGCGAACCCCAGCGTCACCAGCGCAAACGTGATGCCCTTCACTCGCGGCAGCACCACCGCAAACAGGAGAGCCTGCAGAATGGCCAAGATCAGGACCAGGACCAGCGTCAAGCCGAGATCCCACTCGAAAGTCTTTAGGGCGACGCCGGTGGCGTACGCACCCATCGCGAAGAACATCGCGTGACCAAACGACAGCAGACCGGTGATCCCGAGGATCAGGTCGTAGCTGATCGCAAACAACGCCAGGTAGAAGATCTCGATCATCAAGCCCTGCATGAAGCGGGCGTTACCGGTGTCGTTGTTGAGCACCGCGGCCGGGGACTGGCCGTCGATGATGGCTACCACGAAAGGGAACAACAGCATGGCGAGCGCGGCGAGCAGAACCCAGCGATACCGCTGCCACAGGCTGCGGCGGGTGAGAAGACCGTTGCTCATCGGTCCTCCCTTCCGAACAAGCCGTTGGGTAACAGCAGCAGGATGACCACCATCAGGATCACCGCAGAGGCCGGCACGAGCGGCGGCGACGGCTTGAAGGGCTCATCCATGAACGGCAGGTCGATACCGACTTGGCCGTACTTGATGACGAACTGCTGGATCAGACCAACCAGGAGGGCGCCGGCCGCGGCGCCGGGGAAGCTGGTCAATCCGCCTATGGCGAGGGCGATCAGCGCCAGCAGGAGGAACCGGGCACCCATCTCCGGCGACAGCCCGACCGAAGGTGCGGCGATGACACCACCCAGGGCGGCGAGGGCGACACCAAGGGCAAAGACCATGGTGAAGACCCGGCGCACGTTGATGCCGAGTGCTTCGACCATCTCGGAGTCCTGGACGCCGGCCCGAATCACCATGCCGATCCGGGTGCGCTTGAGCAGCAGCGACACGCCGACAAGCACGATGAGGCCGACCAGCGGCACGAACAGTTCGTTGTATATGCGGATGCGGGAATCACCGATTTCGAGAATGCGGCATCCGCTGAAGATGCCTCCAACCCCCGAAGCCGGACAGCCCTCGCCGGCGCCGTTGAATGCGGCCGGTGCCGGCATCGTGAACTCGGCGCGGCCCCACACGTAACGCACCAACTCGAGGATGATGAAGGCCAAACCGAGCGTGAGCATCAGCTGATAGATCGGTCGGGCGTACAACGGGCGAATCATCGTGACCTCGATGAAGGCGCCGGCGGCCGCCCCGAACAGCGTGGCCACCGCCAACGCAATGAAGAACAACCAGGTGGTGGACAAGCCGAAGAGCCAGTCGGTGATGGCGGTATTGCCCACAGCGACGATGACCGCGAATGCCAGCAACCCGGCGGCAGCCGCCCACGTGCTCGGCTTGACCTCGGTGCGGGCTCCCGGATCACGTCGCACCTGGCTCAGCGCCACGGCTCCCGCCACCAGCGCCGATCCGATCAATAGCACGACGAATGCCACGACTGGCGTCACGTCGAACTCGGCCGGGGTGATATTGGACGGGATACCGGTGTCGAGGGCTATCGAGTAGGTGATCGGGCTCTCGGCGTACACGTCGGGGTTCCACTTGGCGAAGGGGAACCAGGTGAGGGCCAAGATGACCACGCCGAGACCAACGAGGGCCACGACCCAGGTCATCACTCGCCACAGCCGCGGCGACATCGTCAGATGTTTCACCATGCGGCGCCACAAGGGCAGCAGGGCAAACGCCGCCGTCATGATCCCCAGCGGGACCAGAGCATCGACGAAGGTGTCCGGACGCACGTAGACGGTCCAGCCGACGTAGGCGCCGAGCATGAACAACTCACCGTGGGCGAGGTTCAGCACGTCCATCAGCCCGAAGATCAGCGACAACCCGGACGCGACCAGGAAGGTCACCGCGGCAACCGACAGGCTGCGCAGGATCGTCACCAGCCAATCGCCCGAATCGATGCCGAGCAGTGCCGTGCCGAAGAGGAACACCAGCACCACGATCACCATCATCCGGGTGCGGTTGCCCTTGAACCAGTCGGCTCGGCGGCGATTCGCAGAAGGCGGCGCCGGAGCCGGGGCGTCGGTCGTGGCCGTCATGCTGCCCCCAGGTATCTCTTGATGGCCTCGTCGTCGTCGACGAGGTCTGCCATCGCCCCGGACTTGACCGACCGACCCTCCTCGATGATCACGTACCGTGCCGCCAGCCTGCTGGCCACGATGAAGTTCTGTTCGACGAGCAACACCGTGGTGTCTTTCGAGAGAGCCCGGATCGCCTCCATCATCTGCTCGATGATCACCGGGGCGAGTCCCTCACTCGGCTCATCGATCAGCAGGAGCCGATTGTCCGGAACCAAGGCTCGGGCCACCGCCAGCATCTGCTGCTGGCCACCCGAGAGCTTCGTCCCCGACAGCTTGATGAGGCGCTCGAGGTCGGGGAAGAGCCCGAAGATGAAGTCACTCTTACGGGCAAGATCACCCTTCTTGCGCTCTGCGATCCGGAGATTCTCCTCGACGCTGAGGTCGCCGAAAATGGCACGATTCTCAGGCACATAGCCGATACCCATGGCTGCGATGTCGTAGCTGTGACGGCCGGAAAGGTCGACGTCCTCGAACAGCAACTCGCCCTCGCGGGCCGGCGTGAGCCCGAGGATGGTCTTCAGCGTCGTGGTCTTGCCCGCCCCGTTGCGGCCGAGCAATGCGACGATCTCGCCTTCGGGAACGTCAAGCGAAACACCCTCGAGGATGTGGAATCGCCCGATGAACGTCTGGACATCTCTCAATTCGAGGATGTTGCTCATGACGCCGCCTCGTCGTAGAGCTCCCCGAGATAGGCGGTCTGTACCCGTTCATCGGCGGAGATTTCGGCTGGAGTGCCCTCGGCGAGGAGGGCGCCCTGATGCATGACCGAGATCCGATCGCTGACGCTCATCACCACGTTCATGTTGTGCTCGACGAGCATCACGGTCTTGTCGCCGGACGCCTGGATGCCCTGGATCAACTCCATCAGCTCCGGAACTTGCTCGGCGGCCATGCCTGCGGTGGGCTCGTCGAGCAGCAGCACCTCGGGGTCGGGGGCGAGGATCATGCCAAGTTCGAGCTTGCGCTGGTCACCGTGGGGCAACACGTTGGCGGGCAGCGCAGCCTTGTCCTTCAGGCCAACGAGGTCGAGCACCTCCATGGCGCGGTCGTTGACGTCGGGGAACAGCTTCCACGACTTGAACAGCTTGTAGTTGTCCTTGCCGAGCGCTTGGGCCGCGAGGCGCACGTTCTCGAACACGGTGACGTTCGGGAAGATGTTGGTGATCTGGAATGAACGGCCCATCCCGTGATGGATGTGCTGGTAGGCAGGCAGGTGGGTGATGTCCTCACCCTTGAAGATCACCTGACCACTGGTCGGGCGGATGGTCCCACTGACCAGGTTGAAGAACGTCGTCTTGCCGGCCCCGTTTGGGCCGATGATCGAGTGCAGCGATCGTGCCTCGACATTGATGCTGACGTCGTCCACGGCAATGAGCGCCCCGAACTCGCGGCGCAACAACCGGGTCTCGAGGATGGCGTCGTTCACGTTCCTCCCCTCCGTAGCGGGCGGCGGGGCGGGCCTAAGCGGCCCGCCCCATGCCCGATGGATCAGCCTCCCGTCAGCGTCCCAACCGGAAGACTCCCGCAGCGGTCCACGTACTCACCTTCGAGCAGGCAGGGCGGCTCGGGCCGCACTGTGTTGACGTACTCGTAGTACTTGAACTCGGGGTCATCAACGTTGACCAGCGTGACGATGTACATGTCCTGAATCGCCGTGTGGTCCTCAGCCCGGATGACGATCGTGCCCTTGGGGCCTTCGAAAGTCATACCTTCGAGGGCAGCCCGCAGCGAATCGGCATCGGCCGCGCCACCGGTGGCCTTCAGCGCCTCACCGATCATGATGGCTGCGTTCATGCCGTCGGCATCAAACAGGTCGGGGATGGCCCCGGCCTCCGCTGCCTTGGCGATCAGGTAGTCGTTGATCTCGTTGCCCTGCGGCGCCGTGTAGTGATACAGAATCACCGAAGTCGTCCCAATGGCATTGGCGAAGAACGCCGGCATCACCACGTTGTCGACGAACGGCGATCCGAGGACCGTCGTGTCGTTGATGACACTGAGGTCACGCGCTGCCTGGTCGAGCGGAACGAAGCCGCCACCCGCCCAGGTCACGAGGAAGGCATCAGCGCCGGAGTTGGCGAGGGGCTCCAAATAGGACGTGAAGTCGGTCGTGTCGGCCGGCGCAAACACGTCGTCGGCGATGAACTCGCCACCGAAGAACGTGCAAGCATCCTTGTAGGCCTGGGCCCCGCCGTAGCCGAACGAGTAGTCCGGTGCGATCTGGACGAAGGTCTTCATGCCGTCGACGTTGACGAACTGGTCACAGATCGCCATCGAATCCTGATAGTTGTGCCGGCTGGCGCGGAAGGTGTTCGGGTCGAAGTCCTTCCCGGTGATGTCCGTCGCCGCCGCCGGGGCTGCGATCAAGATCACGTTGTTGTCTGCCGCCAACTCCTGGAGGCTCGCCGTGGCGCCCGAGCTCACCGTTCCGACGAGGATGTCGACCCCGTCGACCTCGATCAGTTCGCGACCAACCGTGGCCGTGTTCTCCGGATTGCTCTGGTCGTCCTTGACGATGACCTGGATCTCGCAGTTCTCGAGCATGTACTTGCCGTCGGTGCCTGCGGCGCCGGTGACGTACTCCATGCCAATCGGGAACGAGCGCAGGATGTGTGCGCCGTAAATCGCCAGCGGTCCGGTCTCATCGGTGATGAGGCCAACCTTGACGGGTTCGTCGCACGCGACGCCTGCTGCTGTGGCCGCAGTCGTGGTGGTTTCACCACCCCCGGCGGTCGTGGTTGTTTCCATGGCCTCGGTGGTTGTGGTCCCTTCGCCACCACCACCTGCCGTGGTCGTCGTTGCATCGTCGTCGTCGCCGCACGCGGCGGCTACGAGAGCGAAGGCCAGCAGCAGGGCTGCCAGCGGCATCAATCTCTTCAGCATCGGGTCTCCTCCATGCCTCTCGTTTGGTCAGCTATCTTCCGTCAACCGGGCGTGGAACACGCGGTTGAATTCCTCCGGCTTCTCGATGTACGGCACATGACCGCAGTCATCGATCACCACTTCCTCAAAGTCACCCCCCTCCGCGGCGTAGCCGTCCAGCACCGCTCGAATCTGGTCGAGCATCGGCTGGGGCGGATATGCCTCGGAACCGGGGTATCCCGGAACCAGCCCCATTGGGCCCCAGGTTCCGGGGTCTGAGGCGGCGTTGTTGGACACCGCCAAATCGCTGTCGCCACGCACCCACAACACCGGTGGCTTCGGCGTGGCGTTGATGATCTCGTCGACGTCGATGGCGTACTTCGGTGAGAGGGCGTTGTTGGCGCCCCACTTCCCGGCCGACACGAACGGCCAGTGCACCGAGATGGCAAGGTCACCCGGGTAGGCGCTCTCGCCAAGGTGGACTTGGAGCAAGCTGGCGACGTACTCGTCCTCGCGGGCCGGGATGAACGGCGGCTTCCAGACGAGGCTCCGCAGCGCCGAGCGGGGCGAGAACACTGTGTCGGCGGTGGTGTCTCCAAGCTCGAGTTGGGCCACCAATTGTGGGCTGACCAGACCGGCGCCCGAACCGGCGAAGTCGTCGGTCGTCGGAGTGCCGATCGCATCCTTGGTCCCGCCGAAACCGTAGGGCGAGCCGGGGTCGGCTTGAGTGGCGGTGAGCAGGCGCTCGGCGTGGTGGGCTAGCAGCCACCACACCACGACGCCGCCGAGCGAACTGCCGACGACATGGAAGCGGTCATGGCCGAAGTGGTCCATCAAGGCGATGGCATCGTCGACGAACTCGCCCATGCCGTGGACGGCGTGAACCTTGGCGGCCGGGTCTGCATCCCCGTAGCCGCGCTGGTCGGGAGCGATACCGCGATACCCGGCCGGGAGTGCCACCATCGTCTCCTCCCACCATGTGGCCGACGAGAGGTTGCCGTGGAGGAACAGCACCGGGATGCCGTCATCGGGACCACTGAAGAGCACCCGGGTCGCCAGGCGGTCCGTATAGATGGTCTTGGCGGTGACGCCTTCGATGGTCGGGACACTCATGACACTCCTCCCGGATCGGCCAGCAGCTTCTTGTCGATCTTGCCGATGGCGGTCTTGGGCAGCTCGTCGAACAGCACGATGGTGCGGGGCAGCTTGTACTTGGCCAAGCGTTCGCCGAGGTAGTTCATGAAGGCGTCCTCGCAGAATTCCCATTCCGGTTCGCGTACCAGGCAGGCCCTGCCGACTTCGCCCCACACCTCATCGGGGACACCGATGAGCGCGGCCTCGGCGATTCCCTCATACGACAGCATCACCGACTCGACTTCGGCCGGGTACACGTTCTCGCCGCCGGAGATGAACATGTCCTTGGAGCGGCCCTTGATGGTGAAGAACCCCTCGTCGTCTTTGACGGCGAGGTCGCCGGTCCACAGCCAGCCGTCCTTGATGGTCTCGGCGGTCGCCTCAGGCCGGCGCCAATACCCAGGGGTGACGTGGGGACCGCGAATCAGCAGTTCACCGGCTTCGCCGGAGCCGACCTCGTTGCCGTCCTCATCGACGATCTTCATGTCGATGTGGAAGATCGGGAAACCAACCGAGGTGGTCTTGTCGCGCACCCGGTCGGCAGGCAGCCAGAAGTTGTTGCCGGCCGCCTCAGTGAGGCCGTAGCCCATCTTGAAATCGATGCTGCGGTTCCAGAACTTCTCCATGATCGGCAGCGGGCACGGAGCGCCGCCGGAGATGACCAACTCCAGCTTGGAGAAGTCGGCAGTCTCCCAGCGGGGATGAGCCTGCAGCATCTGATACATCGTGGGCACGGCCACGTAGTGGGTGATGCCGCCCTTCTCGATCAAGTCGTAGCTCTCGTCGAGGTCGAAGCCGTCACAGAGGATGGTGGTGCCGCCGACGTGGACCAACGGGACCATGAAGATGTTCGGCCCGCCGATATGGAAGAAGGGAAGCTGGAGCGGAGCGACGTGTTCTGCGGTGATACCCCACGAAGTGATCGTGTTGACCGAATTCCAGGTGACGTTGCCATGGGTGAGGATGGCGCCTTTGGGCAGCCCGGTGGTGCCGCCGGTGTAGTAGATGCCCCAGATGTCATCCATCTCCAGCTCGGGCGGGTCGGTCAGATTGTCCGAGAACCCGTCGCGTTCCGAGAACAAACGATCACCCGGCCCAGGCTCGCCGAAGGCGATCACGTCGCGGATCGTATCGAACGAGGGCCGCAGTTCATCGACTTGCTCGCGCCAGTCGTCGCTGTAGATGAGCACCACCGGCTCGGCGTCGGCGACGATCTGGCGCAGCTCGTGCACGGTGAGGCGCCAATTGAGGTTGTGGAGGATGAAGCCGATCTTGCCCGCCGCCCAGAACAGGTCGACGTACTCCGGGCAGTTCGAGGCGTACACCGACACCCTGTCGCCCTTCTCGACGCCGAGGGAACTGAGGTAGTTGGCGGTGCGGTTGACCCGGGCATTCCACTCCCGGAAGGTGATCTCGGGACCGCCGAGGCCCTCGACCAATCCCACCCGATCCGGGGTGAGCTTGGCGCGTTTCTCGAGCCAGTCGGTGGTGTAGTGGGACGCCTGTGGGATCACGATGGTTTCGCTCATTGGGCGTTCGCTCCTTGCGCCTTTCCCCATTGCACGACGCCGGCGCCCCATACGTAGCCGATCCCCGCCCCCACCATGACCATGAGGTCGCCGTCCTTCAGCTTTCCTTGCCTTGCGCCCTCGATCATCGAGATGATCGTGTCCTGCTCGCCGATGTGACCGACGTCGCCCAGGTACACGGCCTGGTCCTCGGTCAGCCCGAGCAAGTCGAGGATCTCATTGTGAGCTGATGGCTTCACCAGCAACATGTTCAGATAGTCCAGGTCGGCCCGGGTGTACGGCGTGCCGTCGGGTTTGGTCCCCGACTTGCGCAGCGCTTCGTCGACACAGAACATCCAGTTCTTGATGCTCACCTCGCCGAGCCGCGACTTCATGGCTTCCGGCTCGACAAGATCGAACTTGAAGCGGCCGTCGGCGACCGCGTCGTCGGTGGGATGCTCGACGGTGCCGCTGGCGGGAACAATGACGTGGCGGCTCATCGAACCGTCCGACATCAGGTGGGTACCGAGCACGTGGTTCTCGGGCCAGTCTCGCCTGACCAGCATCGCTCCGGCGCCCGCACCGATGTTGAACAAGAACGACGTCCGCAGGTTCGTGAAGTCGATGAAGTCACCGATGATGTAGCCGCCGGCGATCATGACCGTATCGATCGATGGGTCATCCCGCATCAGCGAGCGGGCGAGCTTCAGGGCGGCGATGGTGGTGGCGCACCGCATGTGCATGTCCATGCCCCAGGCGTTGGTTGCGCCGATCTCGTTGGCGAGGTCGATCCCCGCCGTCCACAGCATGTACTCCTTCCACTCCTCCGTGGTGCAGAGGAGCACATCGATCTCCCTCGGATCGATCCCGGCTTTGGCGATACATTCCTTGGCGGCCTCGACCGCCATGGCATTGGGCGGCATGGCGGGGTCGGGGATGTGCTTCTGGTTGATCCCCAGCTTCTCCTTCACAACCCACAGCGGCAGGCCGCTGGCGTCGGCGACCTCCTCGGCCGACATCACGGTGTCCGGCAGGTACATCCCGGTGGCGACGATGCCCATCGTGAAGTCGTCGTGACCGTTCACGTCGTTGCCTCCTGGGGGCTCAGTGCGCAGGAGATGAAGGTCATCACCTCGTCGAAGACCTCGTCGGGCGGCAGCGTGCCTTCCCACTGGGTCCATCGGGTTCCGATGAGTTCGGCGATCCCCATCAGCACCCAGGCCATCGTCTCGGCCGAGACGTTGCTCACAATCTCGCCCTGGCCCTGAGCCTTCTCGAGACCTCGGATGTAGCTGTCGGCGATCATGGCGTAGTGCCAGCGATTGGTTTCGGGGGCGACGAACTCGGATTCGCGCACGATCCGGTACAACGCCTTGTGTTCGACAACGTATTCGAAGAAGGTGCGGAACCCGGCGCGTTCCATCTCGAAGCGGCTGTCGAGGCCATCGACGGATTCCGAGATAGCCCGGCGCAGGTCGTGATTGAGCACGTGAACCAACTCGACGAAGGCGGACAGCTTGTCGGGGAAGTACAGGTAGAAGGTGCCTTGGGCAACACCGGCGCGGCGGGTGATCTCGGCGATCGAGGCCCGGTCGAAGCTGTACTCGCCGAACACGGCTTCGGCGGCTTCGAGGATCGCCCGACGCGTGGCACGGCCTTTGGCCGTGACCGGCACAGAAGCCGACCCCTCCAGTCCTCCTCCTGTCACCTGAATCTCTCCTCGCACCTGAGACCTGATTCAGTATTCAGTTCCGAGTCTACGGCGGTAGGTGGACGCGTTTCAACTGGGCCGCACCCAAATCCGTTCTTGCGTGGTTCGGGTGCGGTTTCCGGTCCCCTGGCCACGCCGGATCGGGAAGGGACTTCTGTCCCCCGGCATCCCGCAAAAGTCCCTGGCAAAGAGAGACGGGGAGGTCCAATCTGGCCTGGAACGCTCCAAGGAGTGAACCAGAGAGTTCCATCTTCTCTCAACGACGTAGCGCAGCCACAAGGTCCCTCCCCCTCCACTGCGCAGACCGGGCCCCACCAATCCGGGGCCCGGCGTCGCGTTGCGAAAGGCTTTTGGCGGACATGAGCGCAGCATGCTGCGCCAAGATCCGCCAAAAGCCTCTCTCCCCGCCGCCTACACTGCGCGGGTGCCGGCAACGCTGCTTCCCGACCCCACCCTCCTCAACCGCCCCGGCGAGGCCTGCGGTGTGTTTGGGATCTTCGCCCCGGGCGCAGAGACCGCCCGACTCACCTACTTCGGGTTGTTTGCCCTCCAGCACCGCGGCCAGGAGAGCGCCGGGATCGCGGTATCCGACCGAGAGACTCTCACCGTCTTCAAGGACCTCGGTCTGGTAGCCCAGGTGTTCGACGAGACCACCCTCAGTGCCCTCCACGGCGACATCGCCATAGGCCACACCCGGTACTCGACGACCGGTTCGTCGGTGTGGGAGAACTCTCAACCGGTGTACCGCCAAGTCAACGCCAACGGCATCGCCCTCACCCACAACGGCAACCTGACAAACACCGGCGAGCTCGCCGAACGGATCGGCAAGCTCTTCGCCACCACCGACTCAGAGTTGATGACCGAGGCCATTGCCCAGGCGATGAGTATGCACAACCTCACACTCCCCAATGCCCTGATGAAGACCCTGCCTGCGTTCCGCGGTGCGTTCACCCTGGCGATCATGGACCGCGACACCCTGGTCGGCGTGCGCGACCCGCACGGGTTCCGCCCGCTTTGTCTGGGCCGCCATGAGCACGGCTGGGTGATCGCGTCGGAGACGGCGGCGCTCGACATCCTCGGCGCCGAGTTCATCCGAGAGGTCGAACCAGGCGAAATGGTCGTCGTCGACGCCACCGGCGTCCACAGCATGCGACCGTTCTCGGCGCCAGAGCCGAACCTCTGCCTTTTCGAGTTCGTCTACTTCGCCCGGCCGGATTCGACGCTGTACGGCCACAACATCCACGCCGCCCGGCGCAGGATGGGCGAGCAACTCGCCGACCAGGCTCCCGCCGTCGCCGACGTCGTCGTCCCGGTTCCGGAGTCGGGCATCCCGGCCGCCCAGGGCTACGCCGCCGAGTCCGGAATCCCCTTCCGCGACGGTCTGGTGAAGAACCGTTACGTCGGGAGGACCTTCATCCAACCGGCCCAGTCGATGCGCGACCGCGGCATTCGGATGAAGCTCAACGCCATGCCCGGGGAACTCCGCGGTCGCCGTGTCGTCCTCGTCGACGACTCCATCGTGCGCGGCTCGACGACCCGCCAGCTGATCACGATGGTGCGCGAGGCAGGAGCCACCGAGATCCACCTGCGCATCTCATCACCGCCGTATCGCTGGCCGTGTTTCTACGGTATGGATACCGGTGACCGCTCGACGCTGCTTGCCGCCGACCGCTCCGTGGATGAGATTGCCGAGTTTCTCGAGGTCGATTCGCTGGCCTATCTTGAACTCGACCGGTTGCTCGACGCTACCAGCGTCCCCGCTGCCGGCTTCTGCACCGCGTGCCTCTCGGGCAAGTACCCCACCGACGTCCCGGTCACCGGCGACAAGTACCTCCTCGAGCGGTCCTGATGGCCACGTACCGCGACGCCGGGGTGGACCTCGATGCGGCCGATGCGGTATTGGACCGCATCAAGCCGGCCGTCACTCGGACTTGGCACGACGGGGTGATGGGTGGATTTGGCGGCTATGCCGCCGGCATCAGAATCCCCGCCGGCTACAGGAACCCGGTGCTGATGATGTCGACCGATGGGGTGGGCACCAAAGCCGAACTCGCCCGGCAGGCCGGACGCTTCGACGGACTCGGCTGGGACCTCGTCGCCATGTGCATCGACGACCTCGTTGCCGCCGGCGCCCGTCCGATCGCGATGACCGACTACATGGCCGTAGGCCGCATCGACGTAGACATGGTGAGTGCCATCGTCGCCTCGGTTGCCGCCGCTTGTGAGGAAGCCGGCGTGGTGCTGCTCGGCGGCGAGACTGCCGAGCACCCCGGCGTCATGGAGATGGACGCCTTCGACCTCGCCGGTGCCGCTCTCGGGGTCGTCGAGGCCGATGCCGTCATAGACGGCAGCGCCATCCGACCGGGCGATGTTGTCATCGGACTCGAGAGCCCCAACCTCCGCTCGAACGGGTTCTCCTTCGTCCGGATGCTGCTCGACCGGTCCACAGCCTTCGCCCGGGACTCTGCCGACCCCGAAGGCGACATCGCGGCGACGCTGCTCGAACCGTCGGTTCTCTACACCCCAGCGGTGCTGGCCCTGCTCGATGTCGTCGAGGTCCATGGCCTCGCCCACATCACCGGCG
>CAYXMJ010000099.1:0-11981 GCA_964465915.1 uncultured Acidimicrobiaceae bacterium | reverse complement strand
GCGACGGAGGCGATGACCACGGCGTTGAGGTGACGTACGGCGAAGTTGCCGAGCATCACCTCCATGGCGAAGAGCATGCCGGCGATGGGCGCGGCGAACGATGCCCCGATCCCGGCCCCGGCACCTGCCGCGATCAGGCTGCGGATCTGGTCTTCGCCGAAGCGGGAGTAGCGGGCCACGGAGGAGCCGATGGTGCCGCCGATCATGGTGGCCGGACCCTCTCGACCACCTGAGCCGCCGAAGCCCAGGGTGGCGATAGTCGCGCCGATCTTGGCGAAGATGGTTCTCGTCGGCAGGTAGCCGCCGTGGAGCGACAAGCCGGTCATGGTCTCGGTAACGCCGCCGCTTTCGACCTCGTGTCCGAACCTGCGAGCGATGAGCCAGGAAATCGTGATGCCAAGCGGGACGAGGCCAATGAGTACCCACCGGCCCTCAGAACCGATCCCATCCTCGCGCCATTCGGCGCCTTGCTCGATGCACCACTCGGTGATCGACCGGACCCAATCGATCCCGATAACCAGGAGCGCGGCAGATATCCCTACCAGGACTCCAACGGCCAGTGAGGCCGCCAGAAAGGCGGGGGCACCGCGCGCCTTGAGGGTTTGGCGCACTCTGGATCGCCAAGTTTGGCTCATAACGTCTGCACGGTACCTCCGATGCCGCCTCCGACAAGCATGCAGCGTGTCAACGGCAGGATTGCGACACGGCTGTCGTGTACCGTCGCCGCATGGAAGAGCACACGTACTCGATAGGGGAACTATCCCACCTGATCGGCCGTACCCTCGGTCGCGCTTTTCCCGACGAGGTGTGGGTCAGAGGCGAGATCCGCGACCTGAGCCGGTCCAAGGCGGGACATGTGTATTTCTCGTTGGCCGATCCCAGCGACGATCCGGGGGGCGTTCCCCTTGCGCTGATGCCGGTAACGCTCTTCGAAAGCGACCGTGACGCTGTGAACCGGGCGTTGCTGCGGGCAGGTGCCGGTCGGATGAGCGACGGAACCGAGGTGCGGATCCGGGGCCGGGTCAACCACTATGCCGCCCGCGGCACGGTACAGCTTCGGATGACATGGATCGATACCGACTACACGCTGGGCCGTCTGGCCGCCGAGCGGGAGCGCTTGATCCGCACCCTGACGGCTGAGGGATTACTCGAACGGAACGCGGCCCTGCCTTTCCCCTTGGTTCCTCTTCATGTCGGGTTGGTCACAAGCGTGGGCAGCGCCGCGCATGCCGACTTCATGCAGGAACTCGAAGCGGGTGGCTTCGGGTTCCACGTCACCGTTGCCGACTCGAGGGTGCAGGGTGCTGAGGCGGAAGCATCGCTGCTTGCGGCCTTGGCGGCCGTTTCTGGAGCCGGCGCCGATCTGGTGGCGATTGTGCGAGGAGGTGGTTCGGCCTCTGATCTGGCGGCGTTCGATCGCGAGGCGGTGGCGCGAGCTGTGGCGATGATGCCGATTCCGGTGGTGACCGGGCTCGGGCACGAAGTCGACGAGACGGTGGTCGACCGGGTGGCGGCTCAGGCCTTCAAGACCCCGACGGCATGTGCGGCGGCCATCGTCACCAGAGTCGAGTCGTTTCGAGACTCGGTGGACGTTCTTGCAGATCGGATCGGCACCGCGGCCGCGGCTCGGATCGCCACGGCGGGCAGCAGCCTTCACGTGGCTTCCCTTCACCTGGGCCGTTCCGTTCGAGATCGTCTCAGCTTGGCAGCCGGCCGGCTCGAGGGGACCGACCGCAGGCTGCGGCGCGGAGCCGCCGTGCGGACTGCAGACCGCGAGTCTGCGCTCCGAGCCGCGGCGGGTCGGATTGCACGCGCCGGTCGACATCGCCTTGCCCTTGAGTCCGCGTCCCTCGAGGTCGTTCGGTCCAACGTTGTCGACGACAGTCGTCAGGCGATGGCGGCCTCACGACGCAGGGTGGATGCCGCGGCCGACGTGGTGGCCGCCTCCGATCCGCATCGTCTCCTGTCACGAGGCTGGTCGGTAACCCGCGACAACACCGGTTCGGTGGTGCGTGCCCCGGGGGAGGTCGCCCCGGGAGAGGCTTTGCAGACCACCGTTGCCGGCGGGACGATAATGAGCCGGGTGGTGGTGCCAGATGGCGAAGACCCGCTTGGGACGAGCAGCAAACAGGAGGCCACAACGTGACCGAACAGGACGTCAGCCCCGGTTACGCAGCCGCGGTGGCGGAGTTGGAAGAGATTCTCGAGCAGATCGAAGGCGACGATGTCGACGTCGACGCCCTGTCGGTCCTGGTCACCAGGGCGGTGGAGCTGATCCGCTTCTGCCGCACACGTATCGACGCTACCCGAATGGAAGTCGAGACGGTGATCGCGGCTCTTGACGAACCCGGTGCTGATCAACCGGGGTAGGTTTGTCGGATAGGTTCGACGCTCAACGCTCGAGAGGAATCTGATGGACACGCCGGATACCACCACCACGCACACCACTGCTCGCTTTGGGTTCTTCCCCTTCGTGGTCGCCGACGAGGTCGCGGTTCGCCAAGCCGGCGTTACGGCGGCCATCAGCGGCGGCGACTACACCGTCGAGCAAGGTGGAACTCAGTTCGCTGTGGTCGGCGGTTCCCTCTCGATCAACCAGGGAGGCTCCCAAGCCCTCATCGTTGGCGGCGACGCCACCATCACCCAAGGCGGTGCGCTGGCGATGATCAGCCGGTCGGTCAAGGTCGAGCACGGGGTCGTTGGGTTCCTTCTCGCGCCCAAGGCCGAACTGGAGGACACCACCGTCGTCTTCACGCCCCAGGCCGCGGCGGCGCTCGGTGGGGCGCTGGCGCTGGGGATGGGCATGGTCGGCTGGCTGCTGAGCCGCCGCTCGCGTTCGGGCTGATCCACGCGGGCGGCCAGAACCGCGCCGCGGTTCGTATTACGGTTGGTGGCAGCCTGATCAGGAGGACGCTTGACCGAGGAGAACTACGACCGGGAGCTGGCACGGGTCATCGACCACACGTTGCTCAGGACGGACGCGAAGAAGGAGGACTTCGATCGCGTCTGTGAGGAGGCTATGCAGTACCACTTCCGGTCGGTATGCGTCTTCTCGGGCGACGTCGAGTATGTGGCGCGGAAACTCGAGGGGTCTGATGTCATCCCCATCGCCGTCGTGGGTTTTCCCCATGGCCAGATGACACCGGTCGCCAAAGCCTTTGAAGCTCACGATGCGATTGCCAACCGCGGCGCTCAGGAGATCGACATGGTGATCCACGTCAGCGCCATCAAGAGCAAGCACTACATCCTTGCATTCGAGGACATTCAGCAGGTGGTCAAGGCCTGCGGAGACAAGCCCGTCAAGGTCATCATCGAGACGGGACTCCTCACGGATACGGAGAAGGTAGCCGCCTGCGTCTTGGCGAAGACCGCAGGAGCGCGCTTCATCAAGACGTCCACAGGCAAGGAGGAGGGTGGCGCGACGGTCGAGGACGTGTTGCTCATGCGCGAGGTCGTCGGCGACGAGGTCCTGATCAAGGCGAGCGGCGGTGTCAACTCGAGAGAGTTCGCCTACGAGCTCATCGAGGCCGGCGCGGATCGTATCGGTACGAGCAACGGAGTCGCCATCGTGACGGGGGGAGCTGCCGAAGGCGGCTACTGAGTACCAAACTCAACGCCCTGGTCGACTTCGATCACCTCCGTCTGGGCGGTGGCTACGCTGGCCGAATGCCTGATCTCGGATTTGAGCCGCGAGTCGATCCAGACACCGGGGGGCGGTACCTCGCCGTATCTGCGCGCGGTGCGGGCTTGCTCAAGTCACCGCTGCTCAACAAGGGCACCGGTTTCTCGATCGAGGAACGGGAGCAGTTTGGGTTGCGCGGGTTGTTGCCGGATCACGTTTCAACGATCGATGAACAGATCCTTCGGGTTCGTGACCAGTTCGATCGCAAGGAGTCGGCACTGGCGAAGAACGTCTACCTCAACGGTTTGCTCGATCGCAACGAGACCCTCTTCTACCGCTTCATCGTCGAGAACCTCGAGGAACTCGTCCCGATCATCTACACCCCAACCGTTGCCTACGCCTGTCGGCATTGGAGTCGCATCTTCCGGCGGGCGCGTGGCATCTACATTTCGCCCCGAGACCGCGGCCACATGGCGGCGGCGCTGCGCAGCCGAGCCAAGCTACCGAATCCGGTCATCGTGGTCACCGATAACGAGAGGATCCTCGGGATCGGTGACCAGGGTGCCGGCGGGATGGGGATCCCGATCGGCAAGCTGGCGCTGTATTCCGCGGCGGCAGGCATTCATCCCGGCCGCCTGATCCCGGTGTCGCTCGACGTCGGCACCTCCAACGACGAATTGCGGTCCGATCCGCTCTACCTCGGCTACCGCCACGAACGGATTCGCGGCGAGGAGTACGACTCGTTCATTGCCGAGTTCGTGGCTGCAGTGCGCGAGACGCACCCGGATGCGTTGTTGCAGTGGGAGGACTTTGCCAACCGCACGAGCTTCAAGAACCTCGATACGTATCGCAAAACGGTGCCGTCGTTCAACGACGACATCCAGGGCACTGCCGCTATCGGCGTTGCCGGGATGATGGCCGCAAGCCGGTATCTTGGCCGCCCCCTGACCGACCACCGCATCGTCATCGTCGGCGCCGGTTCTGCCGGCATCGGGATCCGCGATCTGATCTCGACGGCCATGCTGGCGGAAGGCGCCACAGATGCCGACATCTCCTCTCGGCTGTTCGTCCTCGACAGCCGCGGCCTGATCGTCGAGGGTAGGCCGGACCTCACTCCGGCCAAGCAGCGGCTTGCGGTGCCCCAAGGCGTCACCGCCGGGTGGCAGATTGCCGACGACCCGATCGGCCTGACCGACGTCGTGCGCAATACCCACGCCACCGTGCTCATCGGCGTGAGTGGCGTCGCCGGCGTGTTCACCCAACAAGTCGTCTCTCGGATGGCCCGCTACACCGAGCGTCCGATCATCATGCCGCTCTCGAATCCGACCAGCCACGCCGAGTGCACCCCGGAGGATGCACTCTGGTGGACGGCAGGCCGTGCCTTCGTCGCGACGGGGAGTCCATTCCCTTCGGTTCACCACCGCAATCTGACGCACCAGATAGGTCAAGCCAACAACGTGTTTGTGTTCCCCGGAGTTGGCCTTGGGGTCCTCACCGTTGGGGCCAAGATGGTCACCGACGGCATGTTCCTGGCGGCGGCTCGCGCCCTAGCGGACACTGTTGGTGATGACTTGGTCGAGTGTGGGCAGATCTTCCCTTCGATCACTTCCGTTCATGCCGTGTCGCGTACGGTGGCTAAGGCCGTGGCCGAGGCAGCCATCGCGGAAGAGGTCGCTGCGCCGATGGACGACATCGACGCCGCGCTCGAGGCAGCCAACTGGGGACCCGAGTATCTCCCCTACCGGCCCGCATGACCGACCTCGAGATTCCGCACCCTTCGCTGCCCCGAGGTATCTGGGTCAACCGGACGCTCAACCTGCGTTCGATCCGAGCCATTGGGTACGACATGGACTACACGCTGGTGCACTACCGACCCGAGGCGTGGGAGGCTCGGGCCTTCGAACACGGCAAGGATGGGCTGGCCGCCGTCGGCTGGCCGGTCGGCGACTTCGAGTTCGACCCGAGCAAGGTGATCCGGGGTCTCGTAATGGACATGGAGCTCGGCAACCTGGTCAAGGCGACTCGATTCGGCTGGGTCATCCGGGCGGCGCACGGGACCAAAGTCCTCGAGTACGACGAGCTGCGGTCGGCCTACTCCGAAACAATGGTTGACCTGGGCGAAGACCGTTTTGAGTTCATGAACACGCTGTTCTCGCTGTCTGAGGCGAGCCTCTTCGCCCAAGCGGTTGACCTGCTCGACGCCGGCGGCATCCCGGGGACACTCGGGTACGCCGAGGTGTACTACGCGGTCCGCGACGCCATCGACTCGGCACACCAGGAGGGGATACTCAAGGACGAGATCCTGGCCGACCCCGAGCGCTTCATCGACCTGGACGAAGACATCGTCCTGGCACTGCGCGACCAGCAGAACGCCGGCAAGCGGCTGATGTTGGTGACAAACTCCGATTGGGAATACGCCCAGAAGATCATGGAGTTCTCGTTCGACCGATTTCTCCCGGCCGGAGAGTCGTGGCGGGCGCTGTTCGATACGGTGATCGTGTCGGCGGCCAAGCCCGACTTCTTCACGTCGAGCAACCCTCTCTACAAGGTGGTGGACGAAAAGAACGCACTCCTCGCCCCGCATCGGGGTCCGATCGAACCAGGCGAGGTCTTCTTTGGGGGGAATGCTCGGTTGGTCGAGAAGAGCCTGGGACTCTCGGGCGACGAGATCCTCTACGTCGGGGACCACCTCTTTGGCGACGTGCACTTCTCGAAGGCGCTCTTGCGTTGGCGGACCGCGCTCATCCTGCGTGAGTTGGAAACCGAGGTCGAGGCAATGGTCGAGTTCCTGTCGCAACAAGAGGAGCTCGACACCCTGATGGCACGCAAGGCTGAACTCGAGGCGCAGGTGGCCGCCCTGCGGGTTGCCGCCCAACGCAGCCGGCTCGGATATGCCCCGCCGGCGGTGACGATGCCGGACCCAGCTGCGGCGCTCGTGGAGGTGCGGGCAGAGTTGGCCCGTCTCGACGACATGATCTCGCCGCTCGCCATCGCCGCGGGCCGGATCCGCAACAAGGCGTGGGGTCCACTGATGCGGGCCGGGCAGGACAAGAGTCTTTTCGCCCGCCAGGTCGAGCGCTATGCCGACGTCTACACCTCGAGGGTGTCGAACCTGCTCTACCCAAGCCCCTTCGCCATGCTGCGCGCCTCGCGGCTGGATCTGCCGCACGACCCCCATCTCTCCAATTCCCCCTTCTTGCGTGGCTGAGGGGCCAAAAACCGCGCCGGAGCCACGCCAGAAGTGGATATGCTCGGCGCGCACCGGAATCGAGGGGAGCGGTCAACTATGAAAGAGGCGCTAGAGGTCTACGACCGCTGGTCGGCCGAAGGCAAGCCCCAGGTGCTGCTTCTGTTCGGCGCCGGTCACGTCAGCCAACCACTGGCGGTGATGGGTCGGCAACTCGGTTTCCGGGTGATCGTTGCCGACGCCCGGCCGATCTGGGCCACCGAAGAACGCTCCCCGGACGTCGACGAGTTGATCGTTGCTTGGCCCGAGAAGGTACTCGAACGAGTTGAACTCGACCGCCGCACTTACGTGGCGCTCTTGAACCATGAGCGACCCGTCCGAGGGGGCCGGCACGAAGGCTGCCCCCTCGCGCACCCCCACACGTCGGCAAACCTTGTGAGACGAGGCAGTAGCCCGGATCATCGGACTCTCGATGACCGAAGGAGTAGCCTCTCTGGCGCAAGGCGTCGGCGGGAGGTGCGGTGGCAGGGATCCTGGGCTTTGGGGGATACGTCCCCGAGCGAGTCATGACCAACGATGACTGGTCGAAGCTGGTCGACACCACCGACGAGTGGATCACTGCCCGCACCGGCATCAAGCGGCGCCGGTTTGCCGCCGAAGGTGAGACCACCCTGGACCTTGCCGCCAACGCGGCGGAACGAGCGCTCGCGGACGCCGGACTCGGGCCGAGCGACATCGGTGAGATCATCGTCGCCACGGATACTCCCGAGCTGTACACACCGGACACCGCATCGCTGCTGCAGCACCGACTAGGTTGCGACAACGTCCCTACTTACGACCTTGGGGGGAGTGGTTGTGCCGGGTTCGTGCAAGCACTTGACGTGGCTCGCGCCCGCATCCACTTTGCGCCTCGCAACATCCTGGTCGTCGGCGTCGAACTGATCTCGCGCCTCATCTCCTGGGAGGACCGGTCTACCTGTGTGCTGTTTGGCGATGCTGCCGGGGCGATGATCCTCGGTCCGGACGGCGGCAAGGCAGAAGTTGTGGACGTCATCACTGGGACCGACGGCAGCTATGCCGAGATCCTCACTCTCGTGACGGGCGGTACCCGTCATCCATTCACGCTCGAGGCCGCCGCCGCGGGCGACCACCAGCGTCTCACTATGAACGGCAGTGAGGTCTTTCGAGTCGCGGTGCGCCGCATGAGTTCGGCGGTCCGAGAGTTGCTCGAGCGCCTCGGCAAGGGTCCCGATGACGTCGCCCTCGTTGTGCCCCACCAAGCCAACAAACGCATCATCGACGCCGTCCAGAACCGGCTCGGCTTCGACGCGGACCGGGTGTACGTCAACGTCCATGAATACGGCAACACGGGTTCGGCCTCGGTTCCGTTTGCGTTGTGGGAAGCCCGGCAAAAGGGCATCGTCAAACCCGGTGACCTCGTGGTGCTGACCGCCTTTGGCGCAGGGTTCCATTGGGCCGCGGCTGCGGTGCAGTTTTAGTCGAACCGGGTCTGCGGCCTCCAACGCCGCCGTTCATTCATCCGGAGCCTGGGTCGGCACCGTATCTGCGGGAAAGGGTCGGGTAGGTCATCCGGGGGGAGGGTCTGCTCGGCGCTTTCCACGTCAGGCGATGGCCTGCAGCAGCCAGAGCACTCCCATCCCCAACAGGATCGTTGCGACGACGCTGCGGGTTCGCCATGCGACCAGGGCGGCAGCCACGGCGGCGAGGAACTTCGGATTGCTCAGCGGAGAGAGGTCCGGTGAACCATCGTTGAGCACAACGGCAGGCACGACCAGGGCGGCCAGCACCGCCGGAGCGACGTACTTGAGCGGCCGCTCCAGGGCTGGCGACATGGGACGGGTGCCGAGGGCGGCAATGAACGAAACCCTGGTGAGGTACGACGCACTACCGACGATGACGACAATCAGCAGGTCGCTCATGACGACGACCGTTCAGCAATGACACCGGCCAGCACCCCGCTCATTGCGCCGACGAGGAGACCCAGGTTGTAGGGCATCGAGTGGCCGAGCAGGGCGACCGTGCCGCCGACGGCCGCGGCCGCCACGGTGGGGCGGTTCTTCAGTGTCGGTATCAGCAAGGCTAGAAAGACGAGGGGGATGGTGAACTCCAGCGACCACGCTTCAGGAATCTGAGCACCAAGCAGGACACCGATTCCGGTGGTTATCTGCCAGACGATCCACAACGTGATACCGGTACCGAAGAAGAACCACCGTTTGTAGGTGGGGTCGGTCACGGTTTCGTATCGGGTGATCGACACCGCAAACGCCTGATCGGTCAGCAGGTAGGGCAGTCCCCACCGCCACGCGGTGGGGAACTCCCGGAAGTGGGGGGACATGGCCGCGCTGTACATGAGGTGGCGGGCCTGGATGATGAACGCCGTGGCGATGACCACAAAGGCGGTCGTGCCCTCGTCGAGCAGTTGAATCGTCGCGATCTGAGCGGCCCCGCCAAAGATGATCCACGACGACATCCAGCCGATGGTTCCGCCGACCGAGGAGGCGGCTGCGGCGACGCCAAAGACCAACCCGAAAGGAATGACGCCGATCATCAGCGGCGAGACGGCGATCACGCCGTCGCGAAACGGTGTGTTCCTTGCGGTGCCGGGCGAGGACATGGGGCTCCCGATCGCGGCCCGTCACCCTACCGGCGCATTTCGCGGACCTACGCGACATTTGGTCGACGCCTAACCCTGGCTTGGTGCTGGCCTTACATAGCCCGCGGCACGATGACGACAGTAACAACAGCTGATGTTGTCGATTGCTAGATCCCTCCCCACGGGGACAAGTCGGGCCCCGATCTTGTCGATCGGGGCCCGATGCGTTTGAGCTGAGAACCAACTTCGGCGGTTTGATCGCTTGTTGGCGGTCAGGTCCGGTCGGGGGTCGGAAGTGCCATCTCGATTCTGGCGCCACCGAGGGGACTTCTGCCGGTGTGGAGTGCGCCTCCAGCCGACAGCACGGTGCGCTGCACGATGTCCAGGCCAAGCCCGGTTGAGCCGGTTCCGCTCTCGCCGCGACCGATCGGCGGCTCGGCTCCGAGGCCGGACCCGGCATCTTCCACCACAATCCGAGCCTTGGTGCCCGAGGTCAGGATGCTCACGGCGTAGGCAGTACCTTCGGGAGTGTGGCCCAGAACGTTTCCGATGAGGGCGTCGATGGCGGCCTCGAAGTCGGCCTCTGACACGTGCACCATTGCTGATGCTTGCCCCTTGACGATCAGCTCCGAGCGGCGACCCTGCTCGTCGGCGAGTGCCTGCCAGAACCGGGCGCGGTTCTCGGTCACGGCGACGACGTCGGTGAGGCCCGCAGCATCTTGGCGTACCGGGCGTCGGGCTTCCCGGATGATGTGGTCGACGGTCCGTTCCATATCGTCGAGGTCGGCGACCAGTCGATCACGATCCGGCCCCGGGGGTAGGTTTTCGGCGTCGAGGCGGGCCGCGGTGAGGGGGGTGCGCAGCCGGTGTGACAGGTCGGCGGCGGACTCGCGTTCCGCTTGGAGGAGCTGGGTGACTCTGCGAGCGAGGTGGTTGAACTCGGTACCCACCTCGACCAACTCAGGCGGCCCCGATGGTTCCACCCGCACGGACAGGTCGCCATCGCCGAGCCTCTCTGCGGCGTCGGAGAGTTCCTCGACCGGCTTGACCAACGAGCGCCCCAGGCGGTCGGCTACCAGCACGGCAATAAGGACGAGGAGAAGGCCGAGCCCCCCGAGGATCAGCCACGAACGAGTGACATTCTCGGTGAGTTCGGATTCGGGGACAAAGACCCGGACCACCGCGATTTCGCCGCCGGAACTCAGGATCGGCACATAGACAGCTTCTCCGCCGACGACGGGCAGGCTCCCGGCCGCCCCCGATTTGGGCAGAGTGAGGTCCTCCCCCGGGGGCACAGGGGCTCCCTCGACCGTCCCATCGGGCAGCACAACCGAAACGGGGTGGCCCTTGATCGCCTCGCCTACACCCAGGGCGGCCAGCGCGCCGGCGAATCCGGCTCCATCGTCGACCGCGGCAGCGAACTGAGCGACGAGTTCGGCGTCACGCTCGGCCGCGGTGAGTACCCGATCGCGAGCGAGTTCCCTGACCAAGCCGGCCAGCGGGACCAGAAACGCCAAGGCCACGATGCTGGTGACGGCCAGCGAGACGATGACGAGGCGGCGCCTCACTGTTCGGGGGGAACGAGCTTCACGCCGACGCCGCGTTTGGTGTGCAGATACCGCGGCTCGGCGGCGCGTTCACCGAGCTTCTTGCGAAGCCACGACAGGTGCACATCAACCGTCTTGTCGGCACCGCCGTACGGTTGGCGCCACACTTCGGCGAGCAGTTCACGCTTGCCGACCATCGTTCCGGGTCGCTGGGCGAGGTAGGCGAGCAGATCGAACTCCTTGCCGGTCAGGTCGAGCGATTTGCCGGCGAGCCTCGCCTCGTGAGAATCGAGGTCGACCTCGAGTTCACCGACCGTGATGACACTCGACTCCTCGAGTCGTCCGCTTCTGCGCAAGACGGCGCGGATGCGTGCCTCGAGGTGGTCGGCGGAGAACGGCTTGACCACGTAATCGTCGGCGCCGGCGTCAAATAGTCGCACGATCTCGGCCTCGTCGTCACGGGCGGTAGCCACGATGACCGGCACCTCGCTGACCGAGCGAATCATCTGAAGAACACTGCCGCCGTCGAGGTCGGGGAGTCCGAGATCGAGTACGACGACTGCGATGTCGCCGGTGACGGCCTGCTCGACCCCGTCCATGCCGGCGGCCGCCGAGCTGACGTTGTGGCCGCGCGCGGCAAGCCCTCGGGCCAGCGACTCTCGGATTCGCTGGTCGTCTTCGATGAGAAGTACGGCCGCCATCGGCGCCACGGTACCGGGCAAACGCATCCCGACGGTCGAATCCAGGTGATTTGATCCTCGCTTATCCGTCGCTTATCGCTCGTTCGCCGCCCTTGGGAGATGATGGCGTCATGCTCCGCCGCATTGGATTCATCGTCGCGTGGGCGATGGTCACGCTCGTTGCGGTGGCCATTGCAGCCCAGGCCGTCGGTAGCGTTCGCGATCAGGTCACCAACCGACCGTCACCGATCGTCGACGTGTCCGCGTTGGCCACAACTACGACGACCGCACCGGTCGAGGCCACGACGACCACGCCTCCGTCGACCACAAC
>CAYXMJ010000098.1:0-11995 GCA_964465915.1 uncultured Acidimicrobiaceae bacterium | reverse complement strand
ATGCAGCGCGGCGGGTCGCTGCGGGTGACGTCGAGGCGCTCGGCCGCAGTGATCCGCAAATGGCATCCGCCGCAGACACTCTCGACCAATCGGCCGACGGCGACGCCCTCTTTCATGGGCCGCAGCTCCTCGTACAAGGCAAGCAAATCGTCCTGAACCAGCGGCACGATCTCGGCCTTGCGCGCCTCTCTGCGGGCCAGATCGGCGTCGATGCCGCTCCATGCCTCTTGGATGGCCGCCTCGAGCGCGGCCTTCCCTTCGGCGGCAGCCGTAAGCTCTCCCTGAAGTGCTGCGAGGGCGTGTTCCTGCTCCTCGCGCTGTTCCATGTAGACGAGCAGCGAGTCCTCCATCTCGACCTTCTTGCGGCCCAGCATCTCGACTTCCTGGCGCATGTAGTCGGCATCACGGGCGCTGAGCCCACCGGCGTAGAGCCGATTCTCCTCCGACTCGAGTTTGGCCGCCGCGATGTCCAGCTCGCCGCTGGTCTTGTCGAACGCTAAAGCGGTCTCCCGCAGCGCCGCCTCGGCCACGCCTACCTGGGCCTTCAGGTCCTCTTCGCGGGCATGGGCGGCGCGGTACTCGGCGAGCGCAGGCAATGACTGCCGCTCGTTCAACAGGCGATCGATCTGGAGGTCGACATCCTGGAGGTCCAGCAGATCCGCCAGGCTATTCATCTCCTCCATCAATGCTCCTCCCACGGACTCGGGTCGAGATGGGTCAGGTTCACCACCACGGTGGCCAGTTGTGCGACCGCAGCGTACAGGGTCGCGATGCCCGGTCGCTCCGTGGCTGCATGACCTGGGTCGATGATCGCCAGTCCCCGCTCCAACGCATCGCGAGCCTGGTGATGGGAGACGTCTCCGGTGACGAGAACATCGGCACATGCCGCGGCCGCGGCGATGAAGTCGCCGCCGGATCCGGGCACGACGGCGACCTTGGTCACCGGATCGTGCGTTCGCCCGGCGACTCTGACATTGCCACCCACCCGGCCGGCGACCTGATCGGCCAGTGTCTCGAGGGTGAGATCGCCCTCTGTCGACCCGGCCCGTCCCACAAACCCGGCGTTGGCCCGCACCTCATAGACGTCGTAGGCAGGTTCCTCATATGGGTGCGCCGCAACCAGGGCCGCAACAACCCCAGCAACACTGGACCGCGGCGCAATCATCTCGACCCGCACCTCGGGTTCACGGTTGAGCACGCCCGCCGAGCCGGCTGCGGGCGTTGCGCCGGCTTCGGGCCAGAACGTGCCCACACCGTCGGCTCGGAACGAACAACCGGTGTATCGCCCGATCGTCCCCGCCCCGGCCGCGACCATGGCCCGGGCAACGTCATCTGCTCCGCCGTGGGGAACGAAGGCCACGATCTTGGCGGCGTCGCGCCCCCAGATAGGTCCAAACCCGACCACATCGGAGAGACCAAGGACCGTAGCGAGGGAATCGGCCGCTCCACCGGGAGCAACATCGAAGGCGGTGTGCACGACGGCCACCGCCACACCGGCGTTCAGCAAGCCGAAGGCGCGCCCCGAGGCCGAGTCGCCCGCCACGATCCGGGTGGTGGGACGGAACAGAAGCGGGTGATAGGCGATCAGCAGATCGACGCGATTCGCTTCAATTGCGGCCAGAACCTCTGCCGTTACCTCGTGGCACACGCCCACCCGGGCCACCGGCGCGGCCGGATCACCGAGTTGGAGCCCCACCTGGTCCCACGCCGCCGCCTTGCCGAACGGAGCCAGGACATCGAGGTGGTCGAGAACATCGGCGACGGTCAGCACGCTCATGGGTCACGATGGTACCGACCGCGATGCTTGTGTTAAGCCGTCAGTAGTGCTCCGGCACGAACTCTTGTTCACCGATCGGAGGGCGAATGTAGCTCTCATCGTCTTGCCGCGGTGGAAGCTCGATCGGCTCCGGTGTGGTGTCCTCATACGGAATCACGGTCAATAGATGGCTGATGCAGTTGAGCCGCGCCCGCTTCTTGTCGTCTGCGTTTACGACATACCAGGGCGCCTGCTTGATGTCGGTGTGGTCGAACATAATGTCTTTGGCCTTCGAGAACTCGACCCACTTGCTGCGTGATTCGAGATCCATCGGGCTCAGCTTCCAGCGTTTGCGGGGATCGGCCATCCGATCGCGGAAGCGACGTTCCTGTTCCTCGTCACTCACTGAGAACCAGTACTTGATGAGGATGATCCCGGAGCGAACCAGCATCCGCTCGAACTCGGGGCACGACCGCAGGAACTCGGTGTACTCCTCTTGAGTACAGAACCCCATGATCGGTTCGACCAACGCCCGGTTGTACCACGACCGATCGAAGAGCACGATTTCGCCCGCCGCCGGGAGATGATTCACATAGCGCTGAAACCACCATTGCGTCTTGTCACGCTCGGTTGGTGTGCCGACGGCGACGACCCGGCAAACGCGTGGATTCATCCGCTCATCGATCCGCTTGATGACCCCACCCTTCCCGGCGGCGTCGCGACCCTCGAAGATGACCACCACCCGCAGCCCCTCGGCCTTCACCCACTCCTGGAGCTTGACCAGTTCCTGCTGCAGGCGCCGTAGTTCCTTCTCGTAGAACTTCTTCGCCAGCTTCGCCTTCTTCTTGGCCTTCTTTGGCTCGATGACATTCAATTGTGGTGTTTCCAGCTCGTCAGTGGCGGTCATGGCTCTTGCCTCCCGGCTTCGATCTACTTGAGACAATACTGCTGGTGACGTGCCGTGGCCAGGCCGCAATGCTTGCCGTGGCACACTGTGGTGATGTCACGCCCACCGATCACCGTGCTCGGTTCCGGTGTCTCCGGCCTCACCAGCGCTCTTGCGCTCGGTACAGCCGGCTACTCAGTTGAGATCGTCACCGCCGCCCCACCCCTCGAGACAACATCGGTAGTCGCAGCCGCCGTCTGGTACCCCTCCGCGGAGGAGCCGCGTCGGGAGACTGAGGCGTGGAGCCGGGCAAGCCTGAGCCGCTTCCTCGAGCTGATCGACACTCCCGGCTCTGGGGTCTTCCCAACTCGAATTCGGGAGTACCTGGATCGCCCCAATGTCCCTGAGTGGTCGGAGTGGGTGCCTGGATATCGAGAGCTGATGACCGACGAAGTTCCCACCGGCTACGCCGCCGGGTTCGAGATTTCGGTACCCCGCATCGTCCCGCCGCGCTACCTCCCCTATCTGGTCGGTCGACTAGAGGACGTAGGGGCGACCATCACCGTCGGCCCCCCGGTCGGCGATCTCGCTGATCTGGTTAGACCGGATCACATCGTGGTCAACTGTGCGGGCCTCGGAGCCCGCCAGCTCATCGGCGACCAGGAACTCTTCCCAATACGAGGGCAGGTCGTGACAGTCACCAATCCCGGCCTCACCGACGGTCGCCTCGACGAGACGGCACCGGTCGATATCGGCTACGTGTTCCCCCGCATCGACGAGGTGATCCTCGGCGGCACTCGCCAAATCCGAGACGAGCGGGTTGATCCCGACGCGGCCACCACCGCACGAATTCTCGCCGATGCCGTCCGGCTCGAACCTCGGCTGGCGGGCGCCGAGGTGCGTACCGTCCAGGTCGGGCTCCGCCCGGGAAGACCATCGGTGCGGGTGGCGACGGAGCGCATCAACGACGGCTGGGTGGTGCACAACTACGGCCACGGCGGCTCCGGCTACACCTTGTCGTGGGGCTGTGCGGCGGAAGTCCTCCGCCTGGTCGACGGCGTGTCCGGGGCCTGACGGTCACCATCCCTTGTGACCTTGGTCCTCTACCCCGGCGTGCCGTATAGCTGGACGCTGCGGGGTGAACCTCCATGACAGCATCGCATAGACCGGCCCGGACCAGGGCATTCTTCCTCGCGACACTCATCGCCGCGTTCAGTCTCGGCGCGATTGCCGCCGCGGCCGCAACCGCCGCGGCGGCGACGAGCGACGAGGATTCCATCTGGTACCAAGCCGGCGATGACGACGTCACCGTCGACTTGTACTTCGTATGGTCCTCGAGCTGTCCGCATTGTCGCGAGGCACACCCCTTCGTCGAGGAGTTGGAGGACCGCTACGACTGGCTGCGGGTCCAGTGGCTCCAGGTCAACGGTGATGACCCGGCCGCCGTCGATACCGCGATCGCCGTAGCCGACTCCATCGGCGAGACGATCCCGGCTGTACCCACCTTCCTCTACTGCGAGACGATGCACACCGGCTACGACGACGAGGACGGGATCGGGGCGCTGCTCGACGCAGAGTTGCAGGCGTGCCATTCCGAGCTGGCTGCGGCCCATCTCCCCAACGGCACGTCGCCGCCGACCACCGCGCTCTCGGAACAGGAGGAGGGGGTGACCCTCCCCATCATTGGTCGAGTAGACGCCGGCGCCGTGTCACTGCCGCTGTTCACGGTCACGGTGGCGGGCCTCGACGCCTTCAACCCGTGTGCGTTCTTCGTGCTGCTGTTCCTGCTCAGCTTGCTCGTCCACGCCAAGAGCCGGATGCGCATGGCCGTCATCGGAGGGGTCTTTGTCCTCTTCTCCGGCCTGATCTACTTCGCGTTCATGACGGCATGGCTGAATGTGTTCCTGATCACCGGGACCCTGCGTTGGATCACGCTTGTCGCCGGGGCAGTTGCCGTTGCAATCGCTCTGCTCAATATCAAGGACTACTTCGCTCCTGGTGCGGGCGCGTCGCTGTCGATTCCAGAGGGCGCCAAGCCCGGGTTGTTCAAACGAATGCGGACCCTGGCGGCGGCCGACCGATATCCGGCGATTCTGGCCGGTACCGTGACCCTCGCCATCGCCGCAAACAGCTACGAGTTGCTCTGCACCGCCGGGCTGCCGATGGCGTTCACCCGAGTGTTGACGCTCAACGAGCTTCCGACGTCGACGTACTACGGGTACCTGTTGCTCTACAACGTGATCTACGTCATTCCGCTGCTGGTGATCGTCGCCGCCTTCGTGTGGGCGCTCGGCTCGCGCAAGCTGCAAGAACATGAGGGACGAACCCTCAAGCTCTTGTCCGGCACCATGATGCTTGGGCTCGGCTTGGTGCTGATCTTCGCCCCCGACATGCTGGACAACATGCTCACCGCTGTAGCCGTCCTGGCGCTCGCCGTGGCCGTTACTGCCGCAGTCGCCATCGGTAATCGGTTCCGCCACCGGCAGCGACCCGCCCACCGTTGATCGACGGAACCACGGTCTGTACTGATGGTGCGTCGTTGAACTGGCGACTTGGATTCTCCGAGGCCTCGGCGCCATCCGGCACATCATGACGACGAAGGCGCCGTCGGGCACTATGCCGAGGAGAAAGGCGAAGCCGGGGGCGTCGAGGACATGGCGAGACCCAGCGAGGATTGCTGCGACGGACCACTAGGTCCCTCGACCCAATTGCCTTCTGCAGTAAACCTCATCGCCCGCTGCGACGAGTGACGGGTGGAGTGGGCGATCACCCACCGTGGTAGCGAGCGGAGGTCAGCAGATGTTCAAGAAGTTGAGTTTTCAGAAACAGCGCGGCATCGCCGTGCTCATCGCGGCATTTGCCGTAGTCCTCATCGGAGGTGTCGCCCTTGCCCAGATTGGGAGTATGGGGGCTGGCTCCGGTGAATCCGGTGAACCGGCGCCGCTTGCGGTAGACGCGCCTAGCGAATCGGCGGAGACTTCCCCGACCATGGCAGCCGCCTCCGTTGCAGGGACCGCCACCGAGGCAACCACCTTCCCGTCCGAACCGCCACCGTCCGATGAGCCGAAGCCGCCGGGTGACAAGGTCAAGCCACCGGTCGACGACGAAGAACCCCCGGACGATGACTCCACCCCACCGAAGCTGGTGATCCTGCGCCCCGACGACGGCGCCCACACCACCGACGAGACGATCACAGTCAAGGGCGAAACCGAACCCGGCGCCGTGGTTACGTACGGCAGCTACGAGGCCGATATGGACGACGCGGGCTATTGGGCCATGCGGGTCAAGCTTGACATGGGGCGCAATGTCCTGGTGTTCCACGCCACCGACGAGGCCGGCAACAAGAGCGAGGCTACAGTCACCGTCGTCCGCGACGAGCCAAAGCCGAAGCCCGAGCCTGACCACAAGTTCACCGCCCACCAGAAGTGGGAAGCCGTCGACGGCGAACCCGTCGTCAACAAATACTACGGGACCGCCAAACCCGACACCAAGATCTACGTCGCCTCCGAATACGGCAGAGCCGAAACCAAAGCCGACAAGAACGGTGAATGGTACGTCGCGGTCACTTTCAAGGGAACCGAGTGCAACACATCGTGGAAGGTCGTCGTCGAAGCCAGCAGCGGCCACCGCGCCGAGTTCCGCATGAAACGAGTCTGCAAAACCGACACCAAGTTCACCGCCCACCAGAAGTGGGAAGCCGTCGACGGCGAACCCGTCGTCAACAAATACTACGGGACCGCCAAACCCGACACCAAGATCTACGTCGCCTCCGAATACGGCAGAGCCGAAACCAAAGCCGACAAGAACGGTGAATGGTACGTCGCGGTCACTTTCAAGGGAACCGAGTGCAACACATCGTGGAAGGTCGTCGTCGAAGCCAGCAGCGGCCACCGCGCCGAGTTCCGCATGAAACGAGTCTGCAAAACCGACACCAAGTTCACCGCCCACCAGAAGTTTGGGTCATGCAGCGAAGCCGTCCCCTACGACGTCTTCTCCGGTACAGGGGCCCCCGGACTCGAAGTAATGGTTCATTCGGAACATGGCAGCGGCAGCACCGTGATCGGCGAGGGCGGGAAGTGGCGCATCACAGTCGAATTCCCGAACGCTCCATTCGACAAGGAGTTCCCGGTGAAGGTGAAGAGCTCAGCCGGGGATCGGGTCGACTTCTGGTTCGTCCGCACCGGCGGCGAGAAGTGACCACCAGTCGGTAGGGAACCTACGGAGCCCGGACTCAACTCCGGGCTCCGCCGGTGCCCGGATTCACCTCCCGGCCCCGCGTTCACAGCAGGTCTGGCAAGGCCGGCTTGCCGACATGCTCGAACACCAATGCGGTCTCGATGTGGGCGACCTCCGGCATCGAGGTGAATCCGGTCACGGCGAGTTGGCGCAGATGCTCCGCATCGCGCACCACAACGTGGACGAGGAAGTCGTTGGCCCCGGTGACGTGAGACCAGCCGATGACCTCGGGCATCGCCAAGGCGTGGTCACGGAACCGGTCGACCTCGCTGGCGGCGTGGCGGGACAGCCGGATCGCCACCATGGCCCGCAGCCCGATCCCGAGGGCACGGGGATCCACCGTCGCATGCGAGCCGAGGAGCACCCCTTCTGCCTCGAGTCGCTTGACCCGTTCTGAGCACGTCGATGGTGCGATCCCGATGGCGGCGGCGAGTTCCTTGTTGGGGCGCCGTGCATCGTCCTGGAGAAGCCGCACAATCTCACGATCTGTTCGGTCCAGCCGCCTCATTCTGCCTCCTTGTCGAAACTCCTACGGGTTCTATTGACCATCTTCGGTGATTCCATACCCTAGGTCTTAGAGAGACGGAGAAGCTGCGGCCGGAATCAGCCGGCGTCGAACATCAATACACGAGGAGACGGACAATGCGCAAGAGCTGGGCCGAGCCCTACAAGATCAAGATGGTCGAGCCGATTCGGATGACCACCCGCCAAGAGCGCGAGAACGCCATCGTCGCCGCCGGCTACAACACCTTCCTACTCCGTTCCGACGACGTGTACATCGACCTTCTCACCGACTCGGGAACCTCGGCGATGTCCGACTACCAATGGGCCGGGCTGATGACGGGTGACGAGGCATATGCCGGCTCACGCAGCTTCTACCACCTCGTGGATGCCGTCCGTGATGTGTACGGGTACGAGGAGCTGGTTCCTACCCATCAGGGCAGAGGCGCCGAGCACCTGCTCAGCCAGATCCTGATCAAGCCGGGCGACTACGTGCCGGGCAACATGTACTTCACCACCACCCGCTTCCACCAGGAGTACGCCGGGGGCATCTTCGTCGACGTGATCATCGACGAGGCCCATCAGCCGGCCTCGCAGCACCCCTTCAAGGGCAACATCGATCTCGACAAGTTGCGCGCCCTGATCGACGAGGTCGGCGCCGATCACATCCCCTACATCTCGGTCGAGACGAACGTGAACATGGCCGGCGGCCAGCCGCTGTCGCTCGCCAATCTCCGGGCCACCTACGAGTTGTGCCACGAGCACGGAATCCTCGTCATGCTCGACGCCACCCGGGCGCTGGAGAACGCCTGGTTCATCAAGGAACGCGAGGCGGGCTACGAGAACCAGAGTGTGGCCGAGATCGTGCGACAGATCTGTGACCTCTCCGACGGCGCCACGGTCTCGTCCAAGAAAGACAACCTCGTCAACATCGGTGGCTTCCTCGCCCTACGGGACCCCGAACTGGCCCGCAGAGCTCGTGCCCTGCTCGTCGCGTTCGAGGGCCTTCACACGTACGGCGGCATGTCCGGCCGCGACATGGAGGCGCTGGCTCGCGGCATCAGGGAAATGGTCGACACCGATGACCACGTGCACGCCAGGGTGGGTCAGGTCGAGTATCTCGGCAATGCCCTGATCAAGGCCGGCATCCCCATCGTGCAGCCGGTCGGGGGCCACGGGATCTTCCTTGACGCGGCATCGATCCTCCCCCACCTGCCACAGGACCAGTTCCCGGCCGAGGCGCTGACCGCTGAGCTCTACCTCGAGTCCGGGGTGCGCGGCATGGAACGCGGCATCGTGTCGGCGGGACGTGATCCCAACACCGGCGAGCACCACTATCCCAAACTCGAACTGGTTCGCCTCGCCATCCCCCGCCGGGTCTATACACAAGCGCACATGGATGTCGTCGCCGAGTCGGTCGTCGAGGTCTACGAAAACCGCGATCGGGTCCGCGGGCTCCAGTTCACCTACGAACCGCCCGAACTGCGCTTCTTCCAAGCCCGCTTCGAACCGGTCGTCTAGGCCGGCTGTAGCGGACCGTCTGGCTCAGCCAAACTGTCCGGGGCGCCTACCGGCCCCGGGCGGTCCGGCAAACGCCTGGGCCATGTCAAGCCACTCGTCGGCGTCCGCCCCCAAAGCGATCAGCGCGGTGTCGGCGCGATGGCGACGTTGGGTGACGAGCAAGGCGAAGTCGAGCGCCGGACCATCCACTCTGTTGCCGGCGGCAGGGTCGCCCCATTCCCATGTGGTTCCGTCTGGTGCGGCGAGGGTCACGGCAACATCGCCACCGGGCACCGCTCGACCGTTGGCTTGATAGGCGAACGGCCGAGCCCGCACCCCGATGTGGCATACATGCCGGAGTCGGCCGGTCGGGATGGTGTCGATACCCAGCGCATCGCGCACGTCCTGCCCATGCGCCCAGGTCTCCATGATTCGGGCGGTGATCTTGGACCGGGCTCCCATGGCGGGGCCGTACCAGAGCACCCTGGTACTGGGATCGAGACCTGAATAGGAGGCACGCAACCGGGTGTTCGCCTCTGTCCACCAGGACAACAAGTCGACGCCCGTCATCGCCCTCCCCACGGCCAAGCGCTCTCGCTCCAGGGCGAGCAGGTCACCGGTGGCCAACAGTGCGTCGAGTTCGGCGGCGAAGGCGTCCGGGTCGGCATGAGCGAGCACCGCCTTCTCATCGAAATAGGCGAGGTGCGACACCTGGTCGCGAACGGTCCAGCCCTCCGCCGGGGTCGGTGTATCCCATGCTTCCTCATCGCACTCGACGAGGACTGCAGCGAGGGCTTCGTGTTCGGCGCCGAGGTCGGCGCAGATCGAACGCATCGCGTGACTCATGAGCGGCGAGCGTAGCCAGACTCAGGCGACGACGAGACTCCGCGCAACGAGCTCGGCCACCGCGGCCGCCGTAGGCGCGCCCGCAAACCTCAGCACCTCACGACCGTCGACCTCAATCACCGTGGTGGGCAGCACGATGATGTCGTTCTCAACGATCGTCTTTGGTTCGTCTCGCGGATCGACCTTCAGTATGGTCACGTCGGCGTCATCGACTTGTACCTGTCCCAGCATCGCTTCGTGGTTGGTGCATGATCGGCAGTCGCCGGTTGCGAACCACACCAATCGCACGCTTCGCGCCACGGTCTCCGGTCGTATCTCTGCCAGGGTCATCAGAACTCCTCCCCCATACCCACAGATATGAGCGCTTCGATCCAATCCTGATACGCCCAATCCACGCAGTAGCGTTCACCAAGTGTTCAGGAACAGCCCGCTGCCCCGCAGCGTTGCAGTCGGCGAACAGAGGAGACGTCACATGAACCTGTGGTCCAACCGCAAGAAGACCGAGATGCCGGCACCAGGCGATGCCTTGCCCGGCCACGACGACCCAATCGCCGTGTCGGGCATTCACTTCGTCAACGGCAATTCCTATCTGCCGCCCTTTCCCGACACAGCCGAGGTTGCCATGTTCGGCATGGGCTGCTTCTGGGGCGCCGAGCGCATCTTCTGGCAGATCCCCGGCGTTATCACCACAGCCGTGGGCTACAGCGGTGGTTACAGCAAGAACCCCACCTACGAGGAGGTCTGCAGCGGAAGGACCGGCCACAACGAGGTCGCCCTCGTCGTCTTTGACCCGTCGGTCGTCGAATACGAGACCTTGCTCAAGACGTTCTGGGAGAACCACGACCCAACCCAGGGCATGCGCCAGGGCAACGATGTCGGCACGCAATACCGCTCCGGGATCTACGTCACCAGCGACGCACAACGCGACGTCGCCAAACGATCGCTCGATGGCTATCAGGCGGATCTGGCCGCAACCGGCTTCGGGACAATCACCACTGAGATCGAGGACGCTGGCGAGTTCTACTACGGGGAGGAGTACCACCAGCAGTACCTTGCCAAGAACCCAGCGGGCTACTGCAACCATGGCTTCTGCCAGGTGAGCTACGGCGGCGCCTCGACCTGACGGTGCGCCGTCCCGACGCTGTACGCTTCGCCGGATGGAACCACCCCAGGAGCACGACGCCCTCGCCGAGGTCGAACGTTCCCTGGCACGGGCAACCATGCGGCTCGGACGGCTCCGGGGTCGCCATCGGGGCACAGCTCTCCATCGCGAGTTGACCGCGGTGTTCTACGACGTGCAGGCGGCACGGCTCGAGGTCGTCAGGCTGCTTGGGGGCGACCCAGCCGACACGCCACCGAGTCCGTAGCCCGAGCACTCTGCCCAACTCTTTCCGGACTTCACCACCGCTTGTAGTGTCCTTAGGGCCACGTTGGGTGGTTGGCAGGCTAGAAAGGGACCGGGCTCGTCGACCGACGAAGGTGCCACTGAGGAGGGATCTTCCATGATGTCCATCAGCCGTCTTCGCTCGACCAGAGTTATTTCGCTCCTGTTGCTGTCCGCCGGGTTGTCATTGGTCGTCATTCCCGAAGCCGATGCGGCACTGAAGTGCAAAGGCCTCGCCGTGACCATCACCGGCACCGCTGGCGCCGACACGCTGAACGGAACCTCTGATGACGACGTCATCCACGGTCGCGGCGGAAACGACGTGATCGAAGGTCGCGGCGGAAACGACGTCATCTGCGGCGGCAGGGGCAGCGACGAGCTCAACGGTGGCGATGGCAATGACGTCCTGCTTGGCGGCGGTGCTGCCGACAAGCTCGACGGCGGAAAAGGAGACGACGAGCTGTCGGGCGGCAACGGATCCGATTCGCTCTTCGGCGGTAGTGGCAACGACACGCTCAAGGGCGGCAAGAACGGCGACTCGATCGACGCCGGCAGCGGCTCCGATTCCGTCATCGCCGGGGGCGGCCTCGACAAGGTCTGGGGTCGCGCTGGCCACGATACCGTCAAGGGTGGAAAGGGGAAGGACTCGATGTGGGGCGGGGCCGGCAACGATCACCTTGAAGGCGGTGCCGACAACGACTACCTCGCAGGATGGACCGGGCTCGACACGCTCGACGGCGGACCCGGATCCGACAAGGCCACCGGCGGCGCCGACTACGACGTGTGTCTGTCGGCAAAACGGTTGGACGACTGCGAGGGCCCCGAGTTCCTCGAGACCTTCGATGGTGACCCGGCTCACCCGACCCCGTTCGGCAGCACCCCCGAC
>CAYXMJ010000097.1:0-12097 GCA_964465915.1 uncultured Acidimicrobiaceae bacterium | reverse complement strand
GCCACTATGAGCGGTTCATCGGCGAGAGCCTGCGCCGTGACTCCAACGTCACCACCGGCGGCATCTACCAGTCCGTCATCCGGAGAGAGCGCCGCGGCGACTACCTTGGTGCCACTGTTCAGGTGATTCCTCACATCACCAACGAGATCAAGGCCAGGGTTCGCAGGCTTGGCGACGACGACGAGATCGATGTCGTGCTGTGTGAAGTCGGCGGGACCGTCGGCGACATCGAGAGCCTCCCGTTCCTCGAGGCGATCCGCCAGCTTCGTAAAGACCTCGGCCCCGAGAACGTCTGTTACCTCCACGTCACGCTGGTGCCCTACCTGGAGACCAGCGAGGAGTTGAAGACCAAGCCGACTCAGCACTCGGTTGCAGAGCTGCGCGGGCGTGGAATTCACCCCGACGTCATCGTGGTGCGGTCGGACCGGCCGCTCGACGAGGCCGCCAGTCGCAAGATCAGCCTGTTCTGCGACGTTGACAACGACGCCGTCATCAACGCCACCAACGTGAGCAACATCTACGCCGTCCCGCTGGCGCTCCATGAGCGCGGCCTCGACGACGTCGTCTGCCGGCATCTCAGTATCGAAGCGTCCGAGCCGGACCTGTCGTCGTGGCGGGCCATGGTCGAGCGCATGGACAATGCCACCGAGAAGGTAACCGTCGGCATTGTCGGCAAGTACGTTGACCTGCCCGACGCCTATCTGAGTGTCGTGGAGGCATTGCGCCACGGGGCCGCCGCCAACGGGGTGCAGGCCGACATCAGGTGGATTCCCAGCGACGAGGTGGATGGGCTGCTTGCGGCGTCCTACCTCGAAGGGATCGACGGCATCGTGGTTCCGGGCGGCTTTGGGATCCGCGGCGTCGAGGGCAAGATCCAATCGATCCGTTACGCCCGTGAAGAGCGTCTCCCCTTCCTCGGTCTTTGCCTGGGTCTGCAGTGCGCCGTGATCGAGTTCGCCCGCGACGAATTGTCGCTGCGCGATGCGCACAGCTCGGAGTTCGATCCGACCAGCAGTCACCCCGTCATCGACCTGATGTCCGACCAGCAGGACGTCGAGGACAAGGGTGGCACCATGCGCCTCGGGGTGTATCCGGCCAAGCTCGCCGAGGGCTCGTTGGCGCGCCGGCTCTACGGTGAGCCCATCATCTACGAGCGGCATCGCCACCGCTGGGAAGTCAACAACAGGTATCGCCGCGACCTCGAGGCTGCCGGTCTCCGACTGAGTGGTGTGTCGCCTGACGACCGACTGGTCGAGATCGTGGAGATCCCGGATCACCCGTTCTTCATCGCCTCGCAGTTCCACCCGGAGTTCAAGTCGCGGCCCAACCACCCGCATCCGCTGTTCGAAGGCTTCATGCGAGCAGCCCTCGAGCACAAGCGTGGCGGCGATCGATCGACGATTGTGCTGAGCGAGTCGGCCGCTGAGTTCCCCGCTGAACGGCCCGCCTGACATGGAGTCCAGCGGCGGCTTCAAGGTCGTCGCGTCGCGGCGTGCAGCAGAGCTGGGGTTTCTCGGACTCGACGAAATCGAGGTCGAGGCGCCCGACGGTCGGAGGGCGACGCGGATCGCCGTTCGTCATCCCGGTGCCGTCGCCGTACTGCCCATCGTCGATGGAGAAGTGGTCCTGATCCGCCAGTACCGTGCCCCGATCGAATCGCTGCTCCTCGAGGTGCCCGCGGGCAAACTCGACGTGGTCGGTGAGCCGCCCGAGGTGACCGCGGCCCGCGAGCTCGAAGAGGAGATCGGGTACCGGGCCGGCGAGTTGGTTCTGATCGCAGACATCTGGACGACACCGGGGTTCAGCGACGAACGGATCCGGATCTACGTCGCCGAGGAGCTGACTCCTGTGCCGATGCGTCCCCACGGCATCGAGGAGGAGGCGGCCGAACTGGTGAGGGTGCCGATTGCTGAGGTACCCGACCTGCTGACCTCTGACGCCGTCATGGACGCCAAGACGCTGGTGGCGCTGCAGTGGCTGGTCACCCGGGAGCGATGAGGCTCCGCGACGGCATCGCCGAGTTCCTCGTCTCGCTTTCGGCCGAGCGGGGCTTGGCGGCCAATACCGTTGCTGCTTATCGCAGAGACCTCGCCCAATATGTGAAGTACCTGGGCGCGGTCGAGACGGCTGACCCCGGCCCCGACCTCGACGACATCACCCCCGAGCTGGTTGCCGGGTTCATGGCCGATCTCGACGGCCGCGAACTCAAGCCCGGCACTATTGGGCGCAAGATGGCCGCAGTGCGCGGTCTTCATCGGTTCCTGTTTGCGGAGGAGTACGCCGCGACCGACCCGACGGCAGGGCTCGATACCCCGCGGCGCGGTTCTTCGCTGCCGAAGGCGCTGACAGTTGACGAGGTGGAACGGCTCCTGGAGTACCCGGACCGATCTGACCGGCTCGGGGCTCGAGACGCCGCGCTGCTGGAGTTCCTCTACGCCACCGGTGCCCGAGTCACGGAGGCGGTGACCGTCGACCTGCACGACATAGACCTCGAGACCCGTACGGTCATGTTGACCGGCAAGGGCAACAAACAGCGGCTCGTGCCGCTCGGCAGTTTTGCCATTGGCGCGGTCGTGGCCTACTTGCCGTTCCGGCTCGAGCTGCGTCGCCCCGGGGCCGACCCGGGTCGGCTCTTCCTCAACGCCCGCGGCAACCCGCTGAGCCGGCAAGGAATCTGGGGGATCGTCCGCAAGGCGGCGGCCGGTGCCGGGATCTCGGCTGACCGGGTTTCTCCTCATGTACTGCGCCATTCGGCCGCAACTCACATGGTCGAAGGAGGCGCCGACCTGAGAACCGTCCAAGAGATGCTGGGTCACGCTAGTATCAGCACCACCCAGATCTACACGCGGGTATCACCCCGGCATCTGTATGAGGTGTTTGTAACGTCACATCCGCGTGGCAGGTAAGGTCGGGTCGGTCAACGTTTCTGGAGTTCTGGTGGTAAACATCGAAGCGGCTACGGTCGCCCTCAACGAAGAACGAGCCAGGCTGGTCTACCAGCTTGATGAGCTTGGTGCCAACGAGAAGGGCGAGCTCACCGGCAGCGTGGAATTCGGTGACGGGTTCGCCGACGCGGCGGCAGCCACCGCGGAGCGCAGCGAAGTGCTCGGGCTGGTCGAGAACCTCAGGATCATGGTTGAGAACGTCGACGAGGCGCTGGAGCGAATCGAAGCCGGGAGCTACGGGAAGTGCAAGCGCTGCGGCGAAGACATCGGCGCCGACCGAATGGAGTTCCGGCCTACCTCTCGTTATTGCGTTGACTGCAAAGCGCTGAAGACTGCCTGACGGCTCAGCGGTGTGACCCGGCTCACCCACCTCATTCGGAGGTTCTTCGGTTTCGTCACGGCCCGTCCGCTTGGGCCGCGCGAACAGGCCGAGGTGATGGCCCTGCTCACTCCTGCGGAAGCTGAGCTCTTCTGGAGCCAGCACCCGGCCGACCAGCGCCATGCGATCGAGGTGGCCCACCGAGCTCTTCGTAGCCGGCCGGGCTCGAGGCTTCTGGCTCGTGCCGGGCTGCTCCACGATGTAGGCAAGAGCGTAGTGGACCTCGGGGCCGTCGGCCGGTCGTTGGCGACCGTGTTCGACGCGGGCGGGATCCGCCTACGGGGACGGTTTGCCTGTTACCGCCGCCACGGCGAAGTCGGCGCCGAGGTGCTGGAGTCCGCCGGCGTCGAACCGCTCATCGTTGCCTTCGCTCGGGAGCATCCCGGCCCCGCCCCCGAAGGACTCGACCCGGCCGACTGGGCCGTGCTGCTCGAAGCCGACCACACCTGAGTGTGGGCGCGACCACACCTAGAGCGCGACTCGAGAGGAAAGCCGGGCATCAGCGGCGAGGGGTAATACCATGGCTGCTCGCCCGATTCAGGAAGCAACCGCTGTCATGAGCTACGAAGTCAAGACGCGGGTCTTCGAAGGCCCGTTTGATCTGCTCCTCCAGTTGATCACGAGTCATCAGCTCGAGATCACGGAGTTGAGCCTCGTGGACATCGTCGCCGAGTACATCGCCTACCTCGATGTGATGCGAGAACTCGACATGGAGGTCACCAGCGAGTTCCTCATGATCGCAACCACGCTCATCCAACTGAAGGCACGCCATTTGCTGCCCGACGACCGGGCCGTCGACCTCGACGAGGAGCTGGCGCTGACCGAAGAGCGGGACCGTCTCCTGGCCCGGTTGCTCGCCTGTCTCACCTACAAGGACGTTGCCGCTGTGTTTGCGCACCGGCTCGCCGCCGGCGACCGGTATGTTCCCCGCGCCGCCGGACTCGACCCCGGCATCAACCCCCGTGCTCCGGAGGTGCGGATCGAGCTCACCCCCGCCGAGTTTGCCGTTATCGCCGAGCGGGCCTTCGCAGGTGTCGACGAGGAGCCCGACCTCGATCACCTCGAACTCGACCTTCCTTCCGTCGACGCGGCCATTGCGGACCTGCACGCCAAGATGGAGGCGCAGATCGAGGCCGACTTCGGCGCGCTGGTCGCCCATTGCGACCGCTCACTCGAAGTCGTCGCCTACTTCCTTGCCCTCCTCGAACTGGCCCGCTGGGGTGTGGTTCAGGTGAGTCAGGAGAATCAGGAGGCCCCGATCCTGGTCGTGCGTACCGCGGAGGGGGACACCGCCCACGGGATGGACGCCTTGTTACCGCAGAGCGAATGGAGCGGCTGATGGAGCCGGAGGCGCTCATCGAGTCGATCCTGTTTGTGGCCGAGGAACCGATCACGACGAACGAGTTCGCCGAGGTGCTCGAGTTGCCGCTCGAGGACGTCGACGTCGAGCTGCAGGCCTTCCAGACTCGTCTGCGCGACACCGGTCGAGGGCTGGTGCTGCGGGAGGTGGGCGGCGGGTGGCGCCTCTACACCCATCCCGATGCACAGCCCTACCTCGAGCGATTTGCCGCCACCGAGCGGGCGACCCGCATGTCGTCGGCGGCCCTCGAGACCCTGGCCGTGGTCGCCTACAAGCAGCCGGTATCGCGCGGTCAGATCTCCGAGATCCGCGGTGTCGACTCCGACCAGGCGTTGCGAACTTTGATGCGCCGTGGCCTCGTGGTCGAAGTCGGCCGAGCCGGCGGACCGGGTCAGGCCGTCCTGTTCGGGACGACGGACCTGATGATGGAAAGGCTCGGCATCAACTCGCTCGACGAGCTCCCACCGCTCGCCGATCACGTGCCTCCGGCGAGCGTCGTCGAGGTGCTGGAGGAGCCGTTCCGACCGGAGGGATCATCGAGCGACTCCACAAGCTGATCGCGCGCTCGGGATATGCGTCCCGGCGCAAGGCGGAGATCCTGATCACCGCAGGCCGGGTAATGGTGAACGGCGTGGTCGCCGTTGTTGGGCAGAAGGCCGATCCCGAGGTCGACTCCATCGAGATCGATGGTATCCCGCTGCCGGTCAAGCCCGGTCTGGTGCACTACCTCGTCTACAAGCCACCCGGCGTCATCAGTTCGGCGGCCGACCCCCAGGGTCGGCCCATCGTGACCGGTCTTGTTCCGCCCGAGCCAAGGGTTTTTCCCGTGGGCCGGCTCGATGAGGCCTCCGAGGGGTTGCTGATCCTGACCAACGACGGTGAGTTGGCCAATCGCCTCACCCATCCCCGCTTTGGGGTCGAGAAGACCTACACGGTGCTGGTCGAAGGACTGCCGACGCCGGCGGACATGCGGAGCCTCTGCGACGGCGTCGCACTCGACGATGGGCCGGCCGCAGCGTTGCGGGCCAAGGTTCTCGACCGCCACCGTCATCAGGCATTGCTTGAGATCGTCCTGGGTGAAGGACGCAAGCGTGAGGTGCGCCGCATGTGCGCCGCGGTGGGGCACCCCGTCACGCGGCTGGTGAGGACGGCGATCGGTCCGTTGCGTGATCCGCAGCTGCGTCCCGGAAACTGGCGTTCGCTCACCCTCGATGAGGTGCGTTCCCTCTATGAGGCCGGCGGCGGATTATGGGAAGATGCGCCTCCCGGCGAAGAGGAAGTTCCGTGACCGACCTGACGATCAATCCGCCCCGCGGCGGATTCCATGCCGAAGTGACGGTGCCCGGCGACAAGTCGCTGTCACACCGTGCGTTGATCCTTGCCGCCATGGCGAAGGGGGAGAGCCGGGTCACCGGTCTCGGCCCGGGGGCCGACATTGCCGCCACCCGCAAGGCGTTCGGGGCGCTCAGTGTCGAAATTGACGGTGACACGGTGGTGTCACCGGGAGTCGAGGCCTGGACCGCGCCGGAAGGGCCGCTGGATTGTGGCAACTCAGGCACGACGCTTCGCCTGATGGCCGGGGCCCTGGCGGGGCGGCCCTTTACCTCAACGCTGACGGGCGACGACTCACTGCGGGCCCGTCCGATGCGACGGCTGGTCGCCCCCCTCACCGCGCTCGGCGCCTCCGTGGCGCTCAGCGACGGCGACACCGCTCCGGTCGTGGTGTCCGCGCCCGCACCACTAGTCGGCGCCGAGGTTGCCCTCGATCTGGCTTCGGCTCAGGTGAGAACTGCGTTTGAACTCGCCGCGCTCCAGGCGACTGGCCCGTCGATGATCGAAAGCCCGCCCGGCTATCGCGACCACTCCGAGCGGTGGCTCGAAGCCTTGGGGCTCGGCACTCGGCTGGTAGGCACGGCGTTTCGGATCGACCCCGGCCCGGTTCCGCCGACCGACTATCAGATTCCGGGAGATCCTTCGTCCGCCGCCTACCTGTGGGCCGCCGCGGCCATTTCGCGGGGAAGTGAGGTGACCACCCCGGGCATCGTGCTCAACCCGGGGCGGATGGGGTTCCTCGAAATCCTGGAGATGTTCGGTGCGGCCATCGAAGCCTCCGTGACCGGATCGATTCTCGGCGATGCCGTCGGCACCGTGACCGTGCGCGGCCATGGGTTGTTCTCTGCTGAGGTGGCGGGACCGGTGGCCGTCGCCGCCCTCGACGAATTGCCACTGGTGGCAGTGCTCGGTGCGTTGGGAGAAGGCATCACGGTGGTACGCGATGCGCAGGAGCTACGGGCCAAGGAGAGCGACCGAATCGAGAGCACGGTGAACATGATCCGGGCTCTCGGTGGCGGGGCCGAACCAACCGAGGATGGATTCGCCGTCGTCGGTACCGGATGGCTGGAGGAGGGCACGGTGGCGACGGCGGGCGATCATCGGATTGCCATGGCGGCCGCAGTGGCAGCGACGGGTGCGACCGGACCGATCACCATTGAGGATGCCGGGGTAGCAGCCGTGTCGTGGCCGGGGTTCTACGAGCAGTTGGAGGCAATGTGGTCATCGCAATAGACGGACCGGGTGGCGTCGGGAAATCAACCGTCACCCGCGGGGTGGCCGCTGCTCTCAGCTACGACTATCTCGACACGGGCTCCACGTACCGGGCGGCCACGCTGGCCGTGCTCCAAGCAGGCGTAGACCCGGCAGACGCCGACGCCGTTCTGGACGTGGTGCGGCACTGCGTCATCGAATATCTCGACGACGCCATCCACCTCGACGGTTATCCCGTGCCCGATGCAGTGCGCAGTCCGGAGGTGACTGCCGCCGTGAGCATGGTGTCGGCGTACCCCGAAGTGCGGGCATTGGTTGTCGAGATGCAACGCGACTGGGTGGCGTCGCGCGGCGGATCTGCCGTCGTCGAAGGCCGCGACATCGGGACCGTGGTGTTCCCGGAGGCATTGGTCAAGGTCTTCCTCACGGCACGCCCCGAGGTGCGGGCCGCCCGTCGCTCCGGCGACGCCGAGGCCGGAGGTAAGGATGTTGACGTGATCGCGGCAGAACTGGAGCAGCGCGACCACTACGACTCGACTCGCGAGGCGTCACCGCTGCAGCCGGCCGCCGACGCCACGACTGTCGACACCTCAGACCTCGATGCCGCCGGCGTCATCGAGGTCGTCCTCGAGCTGGTGGCTACGGCCCGCAAGCGACAGGAACGCGGCCCGCTCTAGATTCCGTTTTGGCGGACGTGAGCGCATGATGCTGCGCATATGTCCGCCAAAACCCTCTACACCTCGAGCAGCTCGAGGGCTTCGGTGGCGCCCCAGTCGCGGTCGTGCTCGATGGGCCCAGGTCGGCCGGGGTTTGATGCGGCAGCGGCGCCCTCGACGAGAGCTTGGAGCGTGAGCACGAACTTGCGCAAAGAGGGCGGCAACGGGAAGTACTCGTCCTCATCGGTGACGCGCACCAGGTCGATCCCTTCGGTGGGGGCAACGGCGTTGATGACCGCCTGGACTCGCTGGTCGGGTGCCGAGGCGCCGGCGGTGACGCCGACGACCTCGTGACCTTCGAGCCACTCCGATTGGATGGCGTCGGGACCATCCACCCGATGGGCCTCGACCCCGGCTTTGCGGGCGACCCGGACCAGCGCCTGGGTATTCGATGAGTTCTCAGACCCGACAACCAGGATCAGCGTCGCCTGCGCGGCGAGCCGTTGCACCGCCGTCTGGCGGTTGGTGGTGGCGTAGCAGAGGTCGCTCTTGCGGGCGGTCTGGAGGTCCGGATAGGCGGCGGTAGCGTCATCGAGGACGCCCTCCCACTCGTACATGCCGAGGGTGGTCTGGGCGAGGAGCGCCACCCTGTCCGGTTTGGCGGGAGTGAAACTCTCCAGCCCCCACGACGGGTCGATCAGCGTTACCGCCCCCGGCGCCTCGGCGACGGCGCCTATCGCCTCGTCGTGGCCTTCATGGCCGACGTAGATGATGTCGTAGCCCTTGGAAGCCATCCGGCGCACCTCGTGGTGGACCTTGGTGACGAGCGGGCAGACCGCGTCGACCATGACGGCGGCACGTTCGCCCGCCATCGTCACAACATCGGGCGCCGAGCCGTGCGCCGACAACATGACGGGGGCGCCGGGCGGCACCTCAGCCACATCGTTGACGAATACGACGCCGGCGCGTTCGAAGGCAGTGACGACGGCGGCGTTGTGGACGATCTCGTGATAGCAGTAGACGGGCGGTTCGAAGACGCGCACCATCCAGGTGAGTGCCTTGATCGCCATCTCGACACCGGCGCAGAAGCCGCGCGGTTCAGCGAGGAGGACTTTGCGTGCCATGGCTTCAGGTTAGGAGCGCGTTCGTTGTTGCCGGGTGCGCACCTACACTTGCGGCGTTCCCATGTCGTATCCGACGATCCTCGAAGTGGTGCCCGGCAGTGCTGCCGCGGCCGCAGGCCTCGTGGTCGGCGACGAACTGGTGGCGGTTAACGGAGTCCTGCCCTCCGATGTGATCGAGTACCAGCAACTCGTCGACGAACCCGAGGTCGAACTTGTCGTGCGCCGCTCCGGTCTCGACCTCGGTCTCGACATCGTCAAGGAACCCGGGGCTCCGCTCGGTCTGCGGCTGAACTCGTCGATCTTCGACCGGGTGCAGACCTGCGACAACCACTGCGAGTTCTGCTTCATCTATCAACTGCCCCCGGGAATGCGCAAGTCGCTGTACCTGAAGGACGACGACTACCGGCTGTCGTTCCTCTACGGCAACTTCACGACGCTGACCCGGTTCACCGAGCTCGACCTAGCTCGAGTCGTCGAGGAACGCCTCGGACCGCTCTACGTATCGATTCACGCCACGGATCCTGCGGTTCGCAGCGGCATGTTGCGCAATCCTCGCGGCGCCACCAGTCTGCGCTGGCTGCGGGCGCTGCTCGATCACGACATCACCGTCCACGGCCAGATCGTGCTGTGCCCGACGATCAATGGGGGAGAGGTCCTCGCCCAGACGTGTGCCGAGATCCTGGCGCGATACCCAAGATTGGCGTCGGTCGGCATCGTGCCCCTCGGCCTGTCGCGCTTCAATCAAGAGAACTCGCTGCGAGTACACACGCGGTCGGAAGCCCGGGAGGATCTCGAAACGGTCCATATCTGGCAACAGATCGCCCTGGAACGGATCGGCCGACGAATGTTCTTTGCATCGGACGAGTTGTACCTGACGGCTGAGACGCCGTTCCCGGCTACCGAGGCGTACGAGCAGTACAACCAGCACGAAAACGGCATCGGGATGGCCCGGGCCTTCTACGACGAGTTGGATCGGCTCGAGCGGGGTACTCCGCTGACGGCTCCGGAAGTCACCGGGGAGTGGCGGACCGTCCCGGCGGCACCCGCCGAGGGTTACCGCGCTCCGCGTCTGGCCGGTGGTGCCTCGCAACGCGCGGCCGGGGGAGACCCCACATCGCACGATACGGCCACGGTGGTGGTAACCGGCGATTACGGTGCTGCTGTGCTCACCCCGGTCCTCGATCGTCTGGAACGCCTGGCGGATACGCCGCTGCGGCTGCTCCCCGTGAGGAACGACTTCTTCGGCGGCAACGTTGCCGTGTCGGGGCTGCTGACCGGCGATGACGTGCGTCGTGCCGTGGCCGCTGATCCGCTTGCGGCCGACCGCTACCTCGTGCCCGACGTCGCGCTGCAGGGCGGCGTCTTCCTCGACAACGTATCGCTCGATGAGATCGCCCAAGACGTCGCAGTCGCCATCGATGCGGTTCCGGCTACCGCCGGCGGTTTGGTTGCGGGGGCGCGCCGATGAGCCGCCTCCCCGTGGTCGTGGTATTGGGTCGCCCCAATGTGGGGAAGTCGACGTTGGTCAACCGCATCTTGCGCCGTAAGGCCGCGGTGGTCGACGAACAGCCTGGGGTCACACGTGACCGAAGGGAGTTCGAGGCCGAGTGGATCGGTCGGGAGTTCCTGCTGATCGACACCGGCGGCTGGGAGCTGAATCCGGGCGAAGAGCTGACCCTCAATGTCCGGGATCAGGCAGAACTCGCCGTAGGCGGAGCCGACGTCGTGGTGTTTGTGGCCGACGCCACTACGGAGCTGACCGATGACGATCAGGGTGTGGCTCGGCTGCTGTTGCGCAGCGGGGTGCCGTTTGTGTTCGTGGCGAACAAGGTTGACAGCCCGAAGCAGGTTCACGACCTCGACCATCTCTGGACGCTGGGGTTGGGCGAGCCAATGGGGGTCAGTGCCCTGCACGGGCAAGGCACGGGCGACTTCCTCGACCGGCTGGTCGAATTGTTGCCGGACACCGGGGACGCCCCGGAGACCGAGACCATCGCCAGCCTGGGGATCTTCGGCCGCCCGAACGTGGGCAAGTCGACGCTGCTGAACAAGATGGCGGGTGAACCGCGAGTGCTAGTGAGCGACGTGCCGGGGACCACTCGCGACCCGATCAACTTGCTGGTGGAGCTCGACGGCGAACCGTTCGAGGTTATCGACACTGCCGGGATCAAGCGTCGCACCAAGATCAAGGACGATGTCGAGTTCTATGCCGTCCTGCGCGCTCGTGAGGTCCTGCAACAGACGGATGTGGCCCTGCTGGTGGTCGATTCGCTCGAAGGTGCCACCCATCAGGAACAGCGCCTGGCCGAGGAGATCGCCAAGGCCGGGGTCGGTTTGGTGATCCTGCTGAACAAGTGGGATGTGGTGGACGAGGACTCGCGGGCACTCACGGAGGACAGCGTCGCCGACCGGCTCGCATTCGTGTCGTGGGCCCCGGTGCTGCGAATGTCGGCCAAGACGGGGGCACGAACCCATCGGCTGCCGAAGGCGATCCGGATGGTGCTGGAGAACCGGCGCCGGCGGATCCCGACACCGGAGCTGAACCGGCTGATCCGCCGCTGGCAAGATGCTCACCCACCGCCGGTGAGAAAGGGCAAGCGAGCCAGGATCATCTATGCAGTGCAGGCCGAAACCGAACCGCCGAAGATCATCCTGTTTGTGCGTGGGGGAGACCTGGGCCCGGACTACCTGCGGTTCTTGGAGAACCGATTGCGCGACGAGTTCGACTTCACCGGGACTCCGATCCTGCTCAACACGCGGCGTCGCCACAGCCGGTTCATTCCGGAGTAGCCTGCTGAGATGAGCGACGACCTCGAGTCGGCCGCACCCGACGGCACCGCTGATGCCGACGCATCTGCGGAAGAGGAGAAGTGGCCGTTCCTGTTCATGCTGACGATTGCTCTGGTGGTCTTGTATGTGGGCTATCGGATCATCCAGATGATCGTGCAGTTGATCCAATGGATGGTGTGAACCCCGAGGTCCCCACCGGCGGCAACCTGAGGTAACATCGCCTCTCACGGGCTGTGGCGCAGCTTGGCAGCGCGCTTGACTGGGGGTCAAGAGGTCGCCGGTTCAAATCCGGCCAGCCC
>CAYXMJ010000096.1:0-12196 GCA_964465915.1 uncultured Acidimicrobiaceae bacterium | reverse complement strand
AGGCCGAGATCCGTGACGATGGTGCGGGCTTCGTCGACCGTCTTGCCGACGAGGTCGGGTAGCTCGAAGGGCTCGGGCCCCTTCGAAACGGAGAGAGTGACCCGACTCTCGCGCGCCACAGACTCGCCGGGTTCCGGGTCGGTGCTGATGACAAATCCCTCCGGGACCTCAGCGTCGAACTCCTCAACGGTGATGATGTCCTCGAAGCCGGCCTCTTCCAGAGTGCGGACGGCATTCTCCTGGGCGAGTCCGGCGACGTCGGGCATCTCGATGGCGAACGGGCCGTCGGAGACGTCGAGGTCGACTGTGGTCCCCGTGTCGGCCGGGCTGCCGCCCCGCGGACTCTGGCGGATCACGATGCCGGCCGGGACGGTGTCGCTGTGCACCAAGGCCACGGTGCCGACGACGAACCCGTTGGTTTCGAGGCGGGCGGTTGCGGTCTCGAGTGTGTCGTCGACGACGTTGGGGATGGTGAAGACTTCCTCGCCCGTCGACAGGATCACAAGTACGAAGCTTCCCGGCTCGACCACGGTTCCTCCGGGCGGGTCGGTGACGATCACGTGGTTGGCGTCGATCAGGCTCGAGGGCTCTTCTCGTTGGCGCACCTTCAGATCGCGGGCTTGGAGCGCCTCGAATGCTTCGCTGCGTTCCACCCCGGTCAGGTCGGGAACCGTTGTGGCGGCGGCGACCGGCTCCGCGGGGTTGAGCAGCCGGCTGAGGAGGAAGATGCCGGCGGCCAGTACTGCCAGAAGCCCGAAGATGGTGAGCAGGTAGACGCCGGTACTGCTGCGGTCGTCGGCTGGTGCGGCGGCGACGTGACGCGCCGTCTCGTCCGGTGGCACCGTCGCCGGTGGCGGGGGCGTCATCATCACGGCAGTCGCCGCAGCGGCGGCTGCGGTTGCGGCAGCCGTGGTGGGTTCGCCGCGCAGGAAGCGCAGCAGGTCCTGGCGGAACTCGGCAGCCGTCTGGTACCGGGCCGCCGGGTCCTTTTCCATGGCTCGCTCGACAATGAGTGCGAGGTCGCCGGGGACGTCGGGGTTGATCTGATCGACCGGCACGGCATATTCGGACACGTGCTGGTAGGCGACGGCGACGGGGCTCTCGCCGGTGAACGGTGGCTGGCCGCAGAGCAGTTCGTAAAGAACCACGCCGAGTGAGTAGACATCGGACCGTTCGTCGGCGGGCAGTCCCTGGGCCTGTTCGGGGCTGAAGTAGGTGGCGGTCCCAATCACGGCACCGGTGCGGGTCAGTTCTTCCGAGTCGTCGAGGGCGCGGGCAATCCCGAAGTCGGTGACTTTCACGCTGCCGTCTGCCGTCAGCATGATGTTGCCGGGCTTGATGTCGCGGTGGTAGACGCCGGCCTGGTGGGCGATGGTGAGCGCCGCGGCTGCCTCGGCGGCGACCTCGGCAGCACGGCGCGGCAGCAGCGCCCCTTCGGAGCGGCGGATATCGCGCAGGGTGCGACCGGAGATCAGCTCCATCACCATGTAGTTGGTACCGGTGTCCTCGCCAAAGTCGAAGATCGAGACGATGTTGGGGTGGCTCAGGTTGGCGGCAGCCATCGCTTCGCGGCGGAAGCGTGCGACAAAGGCCTCATCCCTGACGAATTGAGGGTGGAGAATCTTGATCGCGACCGTACGGCCCAGCAGCTGATCTTCAGCCTGGAACACGTCCGCCATTCCCCCACGGGCAAGGTGTCCGGTGAGGCGGTAGCGATCCGAGAGGACGCGAGGTTCATCCACGGGCGGGGATGGTACCGGCGGCCCGGAGTTTGGTGGGTGGATATCGGTCATGGTCGCTCTCTGGTGCTTTTGGCGGACAATGGCGCAGCATGCTGCGGTCATGTCCCCAAAACCCAAGAGTGGAACGCTCGGGGGTGGTCCTGAGGTTCCCCGGCGGTCAGGTGGTGGTGGCAGCGGGCCGGTGGCCGAGGTAGATAAACGTGGCTCCCGCTTCGACCTCGGAGTGCTCGGAGGGGGCTTCCGCTGGCTCAAATCCGGCCTCGCTGAGCAGGCGCAGCCACGTAGCCCGCGGGAACATCCCGAGACGATGGCGTTCCTCGATGGTCTCGTCGGGCATCCCATCGGTGTGGAGCACATAGGTCATGTCGGCGACGTACTCGGTATCGGTGGGATCGGGGTCCCAGGTCCGTTCCGAGTAGCGCACGCTCCGGCCGACCCCGTCGTGGCCGCCTGTGCCCACATTCTCCCGAAAGGTCTCCGTGACGACGTCCGGAGCGAACAGGACCGCGCCGCCGGGTGCACAGTGGACCCAGGCGGTCTCGACGGCCGCGGCCAGGTCGCTCTCAGTGGTGAGATAGCTGACGGCGTCGTGGACGAACACCGCGTCGAATTGGCGGTCGAGTTGGATCGACCGCATATCGCCGACGAGGTGTTCACATTCGGGGTTGAGGGTCTCCGACAGCGCCAGCATCTCGGGCGAGAGGTCGACGAGCGTCATGGTGGCGTGGGCTTTCAGGTGAGAGGCGTTGTTGCCGCCGCCGCTTCCGAGTTCGAGCACGGTGACGACGGGGCGCGACGCCGTCGCCTGCAGTTGGTGGAGATAGAAGGCAGCTTCCTCCTCGTAGTCCTCTGGCGCAGTGAGCAGATGAAACCACGGCGCCAAATCCCCGTACAACCGTGGGAGCGATCTATCCACTTTCGCCTCCTCTTCTTGTCTTTTGGCGGACAATGGCGCAGCATGCTGCGGGTATGTCCGCCAAAACCCTCTCTATTCGGGGGTGACTCCGAAGAACTCTTGGAACACGGCTTTGGCGATGGGGGCGGCGACACTGCCCCCGGTGGCGTCTTCGCCGGCGTCGCCCCCGGACTCCACCAGGACGGCGACCACGATCTGCTGTTCGTCGGGGGCCGCTCCGACGGATCCGTATCCTACAAACCAGGCGTGCGGTGCCGAGTCCGGGACCTGGGCCGTGCCCGTCTTGCCTGCAATCTGTACTCCTTCGACGGCGGCGTTGCCGCCGGTCCCGTTAGCGACGACGTCCTCCATCATCTCGGCGATCACGGCCGCGGTCGCCGGGCTCATTGCCCGGCGCCACACCGCTGGTTCTGCCTCGGACTGGATCTCGGCATCAGCGTTGAAGACCTCAGCAACGAGGTATGGCTCCATGATCTCGCCGCCGTTGGCCACCGCAGCCCCCACCAAAGCCATCTGCAGCGGCGTGGCCCGCACGTCGCGCTGACCGATCGCCGTCTGGGCGACTCCCGGCAGGTCGTCGGCGAAGGTCGCCACGCCGGGAATGGTCGACGCCACCACCCGCAGGTCGAGAGGGATCTCGAGATTGAAGCCGTATGACTCCGCCGCGGCCACTAGCGGCAACGCGTCGAGTTGGATCCCGATCTGGGCGAATGTGGTGTTGCACGAGCGCCGGAACGCCTCGGCCAGTGTCACCGTGTCGCCGTCGGTGCATACCCGGCGGTTGAAGTTGCGAATGGTCGAGGTGGACCCCGGCAACTCCAACTCGACCGGGTCCGGGTAGCTGGTCCCCGGTCCGGCTTGCCCGGTTTCGAGGGCGGCGGTTGTTGTGATGATCTTGAACGTCGAACCCGGCGCGTAGGTTTCGGCGACCGCACGATTCAGTAACGGCTGGGTCGGATCCTCGTCGAGTTGGGTCCCGAACGGACCCGCTCCCGTGCCCAACAGGCTGTTGGGATCGAACGTAGGATTCGAGACCAACGCCAGGATCGCTCCTGTCGCCGGATCCATCGCCACCACGGCACCCAACTGATCGCCCAGCGCCTCTGCTGCCGTCTGCTGAAGGTCGTGGTCGATGGTCAGGCGTAACCCGCGGGGTCGCAAGTCATCGCCCATCATCGCGTTGATGACCCCTGAGATGGTGGCGTCTCGATCGGTCAGGAGCTGGTCGGCCCATGCGTTCTCCAGCCCGGCGGACCCGAACAACTGGGTGGCGTAGCCGACGACGTGGGCGTACAACCCGTCCTCTGGATAGATGCGCCGGAACACTCTGGGGTCGTCCGGGTCAGCTTCGGATGTTGCGACCACGACCCCGTCGGCGGTGATGATGGTGCCTCGCTCGCGCCCGGCGCGGCCGGCGAGCAACCGGGCATTGCGAGGGTCGTCGCGGTAGTCGGGACCGACGATCAGCTGCTGATACGTCACCGCCCCGGCCAGGAGCGCAAAGACGAGGAATATGGCCGTCGCCATGTGGCGGATGGGTCCGTTCATGCCCGCTCCCCGTGGGAGATGCGAGCCAGCAGGGTGATCATCACCAGGTTGGTGAGCAGCGACGACCCGCCGTAGGACATGAACGGCAGAGTGATGCCCGTGACCGGCATCACCCGCAGGACGCCGCCGAGTATGAGTATTGCTTGCACGGCAAGCAGCAGGGTGAGGGCCGAAGCCAGGAACTTGCGGAATACGTCACGGGCTCGCAGCGCGATACCAAAGCCCGCTGCGGTCAGGAGGGTGAAGCCGGCGAGCACGGCGATGGTGCCGGCGTAGCCCATCTCCTCACCGACGGCGGCAAATATGAAGTCGGTCGAGGCGAACGGGATGCGACTTGGCTCTCCGAGACCGAGACCCGATCCGGTGAGGCTGCCGCTGCCGAGAGCGAACAGGCTTTGTGCGATCTGAAACCCCGATCCGGTGAAGTCGTCAAAGGGGCGAATCCAAGCCTCGACCCGGCGCTGCACGTGGTCGAACATCTGATAGGCGAACAGGCCCCCAGCGGCGATGAGGGCACCACCGACCCACACGTAGGCGGCGCGGCCGGTGGCGATGTAGATCAGCCCGATGAACAGGGCAAAGAGCAGCAGCGAGGCGCCCAGGTCTCGCTGGTAGACGAGTACACCGAAGGACGCCAGGGCGGCGATGACGACCGGTCCGAACTCCCGCATGGGTGGGATGCGTAGCGGGCCGAGTCGGCGGTCGGAGGCGGCCATGGCGGTGTGGCGCTCGGCGAGGTACGAGGCGAGGAAGATCGCGAGGAAGACCTTGGCGATTTCGCCGGGTTGGAAGCTCAGCGTTCGCCCCCCGAAGGGGAGCTCGAAGCGCACCCACAGCCGCGATCCGTTGACGATGGCCCCGTGGACCGGCCAAGACGTCGGCAGCAGCGGCAGGAGGAGCAACACCACTGCGGCGGCGAGGAACAGGTATCGGTAGCGGCGCAGTACCTCGACTCCTTCATCACGCAGTAGGAACAGCACGAGGACTGAGATGGCGGCGCCGACGAGCAACCACCAACGCTGGAGGCCGGCGAGATCGGAGTCGAGTCGGTAGACCTCGATGAAGCCGATCGCGGTGAGGAAGGCGGCCAGTGGGAAGACGTAGGGGTTGGCGGCCGCCGCCCAGCGCCGCAGCGCAAAGTGGATGCTGCCGAACGCGGCAAGGAAGACCAGGAACGTGAGTGCCACCTGGGCGTCGAGCCAGACCCCTCGAGTGAAGTTGACGAGAGCAACGCCCATTGCCGCGATGACGGCGGCCGCTACGAGGAGCGCCGCCTCGGCGGAGCGGGTCATGCCGAGACGTCCACCACCGCGACCGTGGTGTTGTCGACGCCCCCACCGGCATTGGCCGCCTCGATGAGGGCCCAGGCCGCAGCCGAGGGGGTCTCCGCCTCGCCCATGATGTGGGCGATGGCAAAGTCGTGGACCATGGTGGTCAATCCGTCGCTGCACAACAGGACGCGATCGCCGGGTTCGAGGGCAAATTCGACCACGTCGGCTTGTACTCCGGCCATGCCGACGACCCGTGACAGCAGATGCTTGCGCGGGTGGGTGGCCGCGTCGGCCGGGCTGATTTGACCCCGGGCCACCAAATCCATCACCCAGGTGTGGTCCGCGGTGACCTGTTCGAACGACGTGCCCCGCAAGACGTAGAGGCGGCTGTCCCCGATGTGGCCGATATACAGCGTGCCATCTGGTTCGAACACGCCGACGGTGATGGTGGTCCCCATTCCGGCAACGCTCGGATCCTCATCGACCGCGGCGAGCACCGCGGCGTTGGCTCGCTCAACCCGCGCTGCCATGTCTTTGTCGGCCGGAGCGCCCGCCGTGGCGGCATCGATCGCGATCTTGCTGGCAACTTCGCCGGCAGCGTGGCCGCCCATGCCGTCGGCCACGGCAATGACGACGGGACCCGTTCCCGCGCCGTCATCGGCTGGGGAGACGGCATCTTCGTTCTTATCACGATGGTGGCCGACGTCTGTCGCGGTTGCCCATGTGTACTTCATCGCACCTCGAGGATGGTCTTGCCAATCTGCACGCTATCGCCTTTGGAGAGCACGGTGGGGACCGTGACGCGCCGTCCGTTCACATACGTGCCGTTGGTGCTGCCGAGATCGTGCAGCGTTGCCTGTCCGCTCTGCGACCCCACCCGTAGGTGGAACTCCGATGCGTACGGGTCGTCGATCACAACGTCGGCGTCTTCACTCCGCCCCAATACGGTAGGCCGTCCCAGGGGTATGCGGTGGCCGGCGAGGTCGTCGGAGCGCACCACGACGAGTTCTCCCGCCGCCTTTGGGGCGCGCGGCGACTGCGCCGGACCGACATGGGCCCGGATCGAACGCGCCACCTGCCACAAGAACAGGAAGATGAGCGCGAGGAACATCAGCTTCAAGAGGTTGAGGAACAAGGCGGGCAAGCGGGCCTCCTAGAGCAACCTGAAGAAGAAGGTAGCGGGTCCCAGCGTGAGTTCGTCGCCCGCGCTGATAGCTACCGGCTTGGCTGCAACGGCGGAACCGTTGATGGAGGTGCCGTTGACCGAGCCTGCGTCGCTGACCCAGGTGCGCCCTCCTTCGCGGAATACCACGGCGTGGTGGCGCGAGATCTCGGCTTCGTGGAGTCGCAAGTCGGCATCGTCGGAGCGGCCGATCACGACGCGGTTGTCGTCGAGTTCGAGGATCCGCGAGCCGCGCACGTCGATCAATTGGCCCCAACTCGGTAGCTGACCAGGAACCGTTGAGCCGTCGCAGCGCAACGTCCCCGGCGAGACCGAGTCGTCAACCTCGATTTCCACCCGGACCGGACCGCGAGTGCACCAGCCGCGTTCCGCTGCGGTCACGGCCAGGGCATTGACCAACTCGGCGGCGAGCTCATTGGGGTCGAGATCCGCGTTCAGGTCGGCGGGGTTGATGCGCACCCGGTAGCGATTGTGGATCCGCGGCCCGGCGGGGCTGTCGGTGATATCGAGGTCCGCCTGGCGTACCAGGCGATTGGCCATGTCGACCGGCTGCATCCGCCCGCGAAAGACCGCCGCCGACAGTCCGTCGACGAAGCGCTCTAGGCGGCGTTCGAGTTCGCGGGCAACGCTCATGAGGTCCGATTGTATGGGGAGTGCGGCGTTGTCTTCCATAGAACGTCGAAGGAACCATCGCCGGTTCCTTCGACCGGGTGCCACCCGTACCACCAAATCCAGTCCCTGGTACCATTCGACCCCGTCCGGGCGAGTGGCGGAATTGGCAGACGCGCAGGATTCAGGTTCCTGTGAGGTAACACTCGTGAGGGTTCAAGTCCCTCCTCGCCCACGCCCATGGCCTATCCCCCTTACGCCCCGGTTGCTCGGTCGCGTCGCCGACGCCGGATTGTCCTTTTGATCATCATCGCAGTTGTCGTTGCGGTGATTGCCCTCGCGGTCCGCTACCGCACCGATGAGCGCGTGTCACTCGACTACCTGGCGATGGCCCAAGAGGTTGCAGAGGATGAGGAGGCGATAGCGGCAAGCCTGGGCGACCTCTTTCTGGAGATCGGCGATTTGGAGCGCCCCGACATCCTGGAGCGGATCGATGCCTTGAGCACCGAGTCGGTGACGCTGGTGGCGAAGGTGGAGGCCGCCGAGGTCGCCGGTCCGGTCACCGAGGCCCACGGGTTCCTGCTGGTTGCGGTCGAATCCTGGAACGAGGGTTTGGTGGCGATGGATGAAGCCATCGCCCAAATCCTCGACGAGGAGGGCGAGGGACGAACCGGTGACAGCATGCTGGCTGAGGTCTTCGACGATCTGAGCGTGGGTGATCGAGCCTACGTCGGCTTTCAACGGACCGTTGCGGGCATCGACCAGGGTCTGGTCACTCGCGAGTATCCGGCGGTGTTCTACACCGGAGGCGAGAACGTGGCGTTGTTCGACGCGGTGGCCGTCGCCGACCGGTTGCGGCTTATCCGCAAACTCGACGAGGCGCATGACGTCTCTGTCACGGTGTCGACCGAACCGGAGCCGCTGGGGACGCAGAACGGTGTCCCGGTCGTTCCCGATAGCGAGTCGTTTGTGGTGTCTGCCGTTGTCACCAACGAGGGCAATCTGCCCGAGGAACTCGTCCAGGTGCGTCTGACTCTCACCGCCGGTGGTGAGGCGCGGCCCTCGATCGAGCGCAACGAGTTGATCCCCGTTCTTGGGCCCGGAGAAGCGACCACGAGGACGTTCGAACAAATCGAACTCGTGCCGGGAACCCTTTACGAATTGCGCGTGACGGCGACAATCGCCGAGGATAAGGCCATCGCAAACAACGAGTGGAAGCTCGTCTTCATCAGGAATAGCGCAGAATGATCTACGTACTACTTGCCGTCGTCGCCATCACACTTCTGATCGTGCTGTGGATGTCGATGGAACTGAACAAGGTGCGCGCCCTCGTGGCGACGGTTCCCGACGACGGCAACGTCTACCAAATGCTGCGTAGCGTCGACGCCGAACTGAAGCATCAAGCAAAGACGGTGGCCGGTATCGAGCCGAGGCTCGCGGCGGTTGAGGCCGCGCTGCCATTGGCCATCAGCCGGACCGGAGTGGTTGCGTACGACGCATTCGACAATATTGCCGGCAACCAGTCGCGCACCATTGCCCTCCTCAACGCCAACGGCGACGGTGTGCTGATCAGCTTGCTGGTCGGACGTGACGAGACTCTGTTCTTCACGAAGCAGGTCAGAGGCCGTCAAGGGATCGAGCCGCTCTCGCCCGAGGAAGAGGCCGCCATCCATCAGGCGATGGGCGGCTAGCCCATGATCGACGTCGCAGTTCTCCGTCGCCAACCGGAGGTCATCGTGGCTTCACTTGAGCGGCGTGGCATCGATATCGACGTTGCCGCCCTCGCCAAGCTGGATGAAGAGCGACGCGTCGTACGAGCCGGCGCCGAAGAGTTGCGTGCCGCCCAGAAGGCGATCGGCAAGACCGTCCCGACGCTCGAGGGCGACGCCCGCCAGGAGGCTATCGAGCAGGCCGGTCAACTCTCGAACGACTACAAGGCCGCTCTGGCGGCTGCCGACGAACTCGACGCCCGCTTCGAGGAACTGTGGATCACCCTGCCGAACCTGACCGACCCGACCGCAGCACCGGGTCTGACCGAGGAGGACTCGATCGAGATCAAGCGGTGGGGCGAACCGACCGCCACCTTTGGGGAGCGACAGGATCACGTCGACCTCGGAGTATCGAAGGGACTGATCGACATGGAGCGGGCCGCCAAGGTCTCCGGCTCGCGGTTCGGTTACCTGATGGGTCCGCTGGTTCGTCTCGAGTTCGCTCTGGTTCAGTTCGCCTTTGACAGGCTCGAGCCGCACGGGTTCACGCCGGTAGTCCCGCCCGTCTTGGTCAGGGACAACGCCCTGTTCGGCACCGGGTTCTTCCCGGGCGACCGTGAGCAGGTCTATGCGGTGCCCGACGATGAGCTCTATCTGGTTGGCACCTCGGAGGTGCCGATGGCGGCCTTCCACGCCGACGAGATCCTCGATGCGGCGGCTCTCCCGCTGCGATACGTCGCGTTCTCCACTTGTTTCCGGCGCGAGGCCGGCACCTACGGCAAGGACACGCGAGGCATCTTCCGGGTGCACCAGTTCGACAAGATCGAGATGTTCAGCTTTGCCGACCCCGATGAGTCGTCGCGCGAACACGACTTCCTGCTCGAACGCGAGGAAGACCTCGTCCAAGCCCTGGGGTTGCCCTATAGGGTCGTCAACGTGGCGGCCGGCGACCTGGGCGATTCGGCCGCCAAGAAATACGACATCGAAGCGTGGTTCCCCGGCCAGGATCGCTACCGGGAGATCACGTCGACGTCGAACACGACGGACTTCCAGTCGCGGCGCCTCAAGATCCGATTCTCCGACGCCACGGGCAACCGGTTTGTGCACACCCTGAACGGCACGGCGATCGCAATGGGGCGCTGGCTCATCGCCATCGTGGAGAACAACCAACAGCCGGACGGCTCGATTGTGGTGCCTGAGGCGCTGCGCCCGTACGTCGGCTTCAACACGATCAGCTGACCGGACCGGGTGGCGCGGTGAGCAACGGAACCGTCTTCTCCGACATTGCCGGAAAGTACGACAAGATCAACACCCTTCTGTCGCTGGGGCAGGGCCAGAACTGGCGGAGGCGGGTCGTTGCCCACCTTCCCGAGGGCAGCCTGCTCGACCTCGGTGGTGGCACGGGTGCGGCCAACGAGACCTTCGGCGATCGTGAGGTGGTCGCCCTCGACCCTGCGCCGGAGATGCTGGCGCTCAACTCGAGTTCGCGGCGGGTCGTTGCCGTCGGCGAGGCTCTGCCATTTTCCGCCGGCGCCTTTGACGCCGTGTTCTCGGCCTACGTGTTCCGCAACCTCGACTCGATCGACACCACCCTCGTCGAGGTGGCCAGGGTGCTGCGATCCGGCGGTCGCGCCGGGATCGTCGGTCTGGGACGGCCCGAGTCGAACTGGCAAGCATCGTTACACCGGGCTGGTTCCGCGGTGGCGCTGCGGGCGGTTGGCCTGGCGAGCGGCGCCTACGACGAGTACACGTATCTGCACCAGAGCCTCGACAAACTGCCGCCGCCGGAGGTTCTGTTCGCCGACGGGCCCCTCGACGTCGTGAAGTTGTGGCGGATGGGTCCGCTTGGGTTTGTCTACGGCGCCGTCTTGGAGAAGCCATGACACCCGACGCCGACAAGCCCGTACAGCCGTTGGTCCCCGACCAGGCGCTGGCCGGTTATTGGCAGCGGATCTTGGGCTTCGGGATCGACATCTTCCTGGTGTTTGGGATCGTGGTCGGCATAGCGCTGCTGGCCGGGGTGGACTTCGACAACCTTGCCGTCACGGAGGATTGGCCCAGGTCGGTGCGGGTTGCTCAGTTCGTCGTCGTCGGGCTCTACTACGTGATCCTGACGGGATGGCGGGGCGAGACGCTTGGCAAGATGACCGTCGGCTCACGGGTGGTCGGGGCAAGGACAGGGGTGATTCCCACCTGGTGGTCTGCCACGGTCCGGTGGGCGATCGTTGGTATCGCCGGGGTCCTACCGGTGCCGTTTCTGTCGGTCGTCGTCTACGGCGTCGTTGCGCTTGATCCGCGTCGCCGCGGCCTCCACGACTTCGGTGCCGGCACAGTGGTGGTCGATGTGCGCCGTTACCGTGCGACCGGGGCCATCAGCAGCCCACCGTGAGGTAACCGTGCACCCCGCCTTCGAATGGTCACCCTCCGGCGCGTCCCGGGCCGTTGACTCCAGCCAGGCACCCCTACGGCACCCGGGACTGACCCGCTTAGGGCTGCTTCCTTCCGGATCTGACCCGATTCACGGCGTCCCGCCGCGTAGGACCCAGCCTTCATCATCAACTGTCCCGGCGCTGGCCCGAAGGGCTTCCACCCTCGGGCGGGGATTCGGCCTCGCATGAAGAGGATTTCGAGTTCAGGGCACCCCTAGCGCCCCGCCTAGCACGGTGAATGAGAGGTTAGCCGGGTTGGGAGGCTGCGAAGCAGTCGGCTGATCAGCCGGTGGTGACCCGCAGAATGCCCTCTTGGCCGGCGGTGAAGTGGCCGGGGATGGTGCAAATGATCTGGTAGGTCCCGGCCGGCAGCGGCTGGGTGGCGCCTGCGGCGACGTCGCCGGCCTCGGCGTAGAGGCGGAACAGAACGAGGTCTTCGGAGAACTCGGATTCGTTGTCGATCGGCTCGGACAGGATGGTCCAGTCGTGTTCGACGGTGCCTTGGTTGTCCATGGTCACTTCGATCGGCGTGTCGGGAACGGCCAGCCAGAGATGCGGGGCGTAGGCGAACTCGGTTGCCACCGTGAACACCTCGGTCTGGGGCGGACCAGTTGGCGTCGTGGCGGTCGGCGCGTCGTCGTCCCCGCCCGCGGCAACCACAACGGCTACCAGGACGGCAAGCACGACGGCTGCGATCATGAAGGGAAGGGCTCGGCGCATCGGCGGCACACTAACCCCTGAACGCATCAACGCGTCCGGCCGGTATCATCCCGCCAAACTTGGAGGGAT
>CAYXMJ010000095.1:0-12255 GCA_964465915.1 uncultured Acidimicrobiaceae bacterium | reverse complement strand
GCCCCGACTCCCGCAGCGCCGCTCCCGGCTAACCTCGCGAATCTCATGGAAACCAACCAAATCCGCCGTACGTTCCTCGACTTCTTTGCCGCGCGGGAGCACACGCTTGTTCCCAGCGCTTCGCTTATCCCGATCGACCCCACCCTGCTGCTGACGAACGCCGGCATGGTGCCGTTCAAGCCCTACATGCTCGGGGAGGAGACACCTCCCTACGATCGGGCAGCCAGCGTCCAGAAATGTGCCAGGACCGGTGACATCGACATCGTCGGCACCACGGCCCGCCACCTGACCTTCTTCGAGATGCTGGGCAACTTCAGCTTCGGGGACTACTTCAAGGAGAAGGCGATTCCGTGGGCTTTCGACTTGGTGACGGAGGGTCTCGGGCTGGATCCTGAGCTGCTGTGGTTCACCGTGCACGAAACCGACGATGAGGCCGCCGCCATTTGGCTTGACGGTGTTGGGGTCAACCCGAGCCGCCTCCAGCGCCGCGGGCGGGACAACTTCTGGCAGATGGGCGTGCCGGGACCGTGTGGCCCCTCGTCAGAGATCTTCTATGACAAAGGCCCTGCCTACGGGCCCGACGGCGGCCCGATCGTTGATGAAGAGCGCTTCGTCGAGATCTGGAATCTCGTGTTCATGCAGCACATCCAGGACGAGCCCTACCACGTCATCGGCGATCTCCCCGCCCGCAATATCGACACCGGAGCAGGGCTGGAGCGGATCGCAACGGTGCTCCAAGGCGTTGATACCGTTTTTGAGACCGACAGTATCCGCGAGGTGGTCGCCGCTGCCGAGAACGTGACGGGCAGCACCTTCGGTGTGCAGGAGCGCACCGATGTCAGCTTGCGCATCATGGCGGACCACGCCAGAGCGGTGACGTTCCTGATCTCCGACAAGGTGGTGCCGTCCAACGAGGGCCGTGGGTACGTGTTGCGGCGCCTGCTGCGGCGCGCCGTGCGCCACGCGTTCCTGCTCGATGCGCGCCACCTGGTGATGCCACGGCTGATCGCCGCGACGGTGGCCACCATGGGTGACGCCTATCCAGAACTCATCGACAAGCAGGACGCCATCACGGAGATGGCCGAACGCGAGGAAGTTGGGTTCCGCCGGACGCTCGAGTCCGGACACCAACTGCTGGACCAGGAACTGGACGCCATGGGACCGGGCGACGTGTTCCCCGGTGCCACGGCGTTCAAGCTCCACGATACGTTCGGCTTCCCGCGCGAGTTGACCGAGGAGATCCTCACCGAGCGTGGGATCATGCTGGATCTCGACGAGTTCCATCACATGATGGAGGATCAGCGTGACCGGGCTCGGCGCTCCTACAAGGGGGGCGATGCGGCTGCCAAGGCCGATGCCTACCGCAGCCTGCTCAGTGGGGTAGAAGGCTCCGAGTTCGTCGGCTATGAGATCGAAGACACGACAGCGGTGGTCCTTTCCATCCTCCGGGAGGGCGAGTCGGTTGAAAGGGCCGACGAGGGACAGGATGTCGAGATCTTCTTGAACCGCACTCCCTTCTATGCCGAGTCGGGTGGCCAGGTGGGTGACTCGGGCCTCGTCGTGGGTGTGACCGGAAGCGTTCGGGTCGGCGACACGCAGTTTGCACTTCCCGGCTTGCACGGACATCGCGGCAAGGTGATCAGCGGTCATCTCCAGGTGGGTCAGGAGGTCGAAACCGAGGTCGATCACATCCGCCGCGAGCGGATCCGCAAGAACCACACGGGAACCCACCTGTTGCACTGGGCGCTACGAGAAGTGGTCGGTGACCACGCCCATCAAGCCGGCTCGCATGTTGCTCCCGACCGGCTCAGATTCGACTTCTCCCACTATGCGGCCCTCGACGGCGAGCAGGTTCTCGAGGTTGAGCGCCAGGTCAATGAACGCGTCATCGAGAACGCCATGGTCGCCACACTCGAGACCTCCAAAGAGGATGCCGAGGAGATGGGCGCGTTGGCCTTCTTCGGCGACAAGTACGGCGATCGGGTCAGAGTGGTCAAGGCAGGGGACTACTCGACGGAGTTCTGCGGCGGGACCCACGTCCCATCGACCGGCCAGATCGGCCCACTGATCGTCGTTTCGGAGGGTTCCGTGGCGGCCAACACCCGGCGGATTGAAGCCCTGACCGGCGTAGCAGCGTTCGAGCACCTGATCGGGCTCCGCCAGGAACTCGAATCGGTTGCAGGCACGCTGCGGACCCAACCCCCCCAATTGATGCAGGCGGCTGAGGGCTTGATGGTCCGTCTCAACGACCAAGAAGAGCGAATCGAGCGCTACGAGGCTCAAGCCCGATCCGACATCGCAGCGGACCTATTCGAAGGTCTCGAGACACATGGCGAGCATGGGATCTTGATCGGTGCGGTTGACGGCTTTGGCGGCGATGAACTGCGTGCCTTGGCCCATCAGTTGCGAGAGCGGATGGGATCCGGCATCGGTGTGTTGGGCTCGAGCCTCGATGGCAAAGGCGTGCTGATCGGCTTTGTGTCTGCGGATTTGGTCGAAACCGGGGTTTCTGCTGGCACGATCATCGAACCCGCCGCCGAGATCCTCGGGGGTGGGGGCAGCCGTGACCCACAACTCGCCCAAGCGGGGGGACCACGGGGCGAGGAAATCGGCGACGCCCTCGAGGCAGCCGCCGCAGTGGCTCGGGTGGCGCTGGCCGGACTGTGAGTGGAGGGCGGATACTCGGTCTTGACCCGGGTGAGCGACGAATAGGCGTCGCGTTGTCCGACCCCCTGGGTATCATCGCCTCGCCGTTCACAGTCATCGACCGGCGAACCGAGGACCTGGCGAAACGGCTCCGGGCGCTGTGCGCGGAGTACGACGTGGGAACCATCGTGGTCGGTCTGCCCGTTTCACTGTCGGGTGGTGAAGGAGCGGCCGCCGAGAAGGCACGCCGCTTCGGCGATGAGGTGCGAGCTATCACCGGCCACGAGGTCGTGTTCGCAGACGAACGCTTCACGTCGGTGCAAGCGGAACGTCTCCTCGTCGACGACGGAATGCGTCGCAGCAAGCGACGCGAGACGACGGACAAAGTGGCGGCGGCGCTCATGCTGCAGGGATACCTGGACCGGGTCCCCAGAGAGGAACCATGACGACAACACCGGTGATCGAGGATCAGGTTGAGAGTCCAGAGCCCGGACGGCAGGTACCGGGCTGGATTTGGGCCATCGCTAAGTTCCTCGGTGTGGTCGCGTTTGTCGCACTCGTTGCGGTGGTCGGATACAACGCTGCGTTGCGCCTCGCCGACGCCGTCAGCCCCGACCCCGTTGCGGCCATCGCCCCCGGTGTCGAGGTCACTGTGGTCGTTCCCGCGGGGTCCTCGGCGCGCGCCATCAGCAATCAACTCGAGGATCAGGCCGTGATTGCCGACGGAAACGCCTTTCTGGCTGAGGTGGAGCGGAGCGGCGCTACCGATCAGCTCAGGGCCGGCACCTACGTTCTGGTATCCGGTGCCGAGTATGACGTCCTGATCGCAAAGCTCGTTGCGGGAGCGCCGACCGAGTCGGGGCGGCTCACTGTCATCGAAGGCTTGCGAATCGAAGAGATGTTGGAGTCCATCGCCGCCCAGACACCCCACACGGTCGATGAGTTGAGCGCCGTCCTGCTCGACGGAACGGTGAACTCAGCGTTTCTCGTCGACGCGGGACCGCAAGGAATGCCAGAGCTGACCAGGTGGGAGGGCCTCCTGTCGCCGGACACCTACCAGTTCAACGTTGATGCGTCCCCCGAGGTCATCCTGCAGCGCTTGGCCGACACTCTTGCCTCCCGCATGGACACCGTCGACTGGTCTCTCTTGGAAGAGCGCGGCCTCACTCCGTACGACGGTCTCATCATCGCCTCGCTCATCGAGAAGGAGGCGAAGCTCGAGGAAGAGCGTCCTCTGATCTCGAGTGTCATCCACAACCGGTTAGAGAGCGGTCAGGCCCTCCAGATCGACGCCACCATCATCTATGCGCTGAACAATGAGGCTCGGGAAGTCACCTTCGCTGATCTCGAGATCGACTCTCCATATAACACGTACCAGCGGTTCGGGCTGCCACCCACTCCGATCAGCGGGGTGCGAGTCTCCTCTCTGCAGGCGGCGGCCAACCCTGCGGAGACCGACTACCTCTACTACGTGCTCATAGACGAGGACGGCACCCACGGGTTCAGCGAGACCCTCGAGGAGCATGAAGCGTTGAAGCGGCAGGCAAAGGAAGACGGAGTCCTCACCCCGTGAGACTGGTCGTCCTTGGCGACCCGGTCGCCCACTCGTTGTCTCCGACGATCCAGCAAGCCGCGTTGGATGCCGTTGCCATCCCCGGCACCTATGAGGCGATGCAGGTTGATGCTGCCGGGATGAAGGCGGCCGCCCACTCGTTGCGCCGCGGCGATCTCGACGGCGCGAACGTCACGATGCCCCACAAGGCACTCGCCGCTGCGTTGGCAGATCGCGTGGAGCCGATCGCGCGGCGAGCCGGCGCCGTGAATACGTTGGTTCGAGTCGATCGGGCGATCGTCGGCCACAACACCGACGTCGCCGGAGTGCGGACTGTCTGGGACTGGGCCGGTCTGCCCACGGCGGCGCCGGTCCTCGTGCTCGGTGCCGGTGGAGCGAGCGCAGCCGCGCTGCTCGCCCTCGAAGGCCGCCGTCTCCACATCGCAGCTCGTCGTGCGGAGGCCGCGGCCGCCCTGATCGGCGACCTCGGGCTCGAGGCTGCGGTCACACCATGGGGTGCGGCCGTCGACGGCGCCGTCGTTGTGAATGGGACACCGCTCGGTATGGCCGGCGAGGCCCTGCCTCCCGATGTTCTCGGTGGCGCCGGCGGCCTGTTGGAGATGGCCTATGGTTCGGGTCCGACTGTCGCGGCCACCGCCGTTGCGAATGCTGGACTCCCGGTAGCAAGCGGTCCTGAGATGCTGCTTGCCCAGGGCGCGATGTCCTTCGAGCTGTGGACTGGTCGCAAGGCTCCGGTCGACGCCATGCGCCGTGCAATGGTGGCTGAGATGGCGCGCCGTCGCCCGGCCGAGGAAGCCTGAGCCGGATGACATCCGGGAAAACGGCTCAATCCCAATCCCGCAGTCAGCCGATAGCGACAACAAGGGCGTTGTCTATGCCCTCGAGTGCGGAGTGCGCGTGAGCCAAGTTCTTGTGATCATCCTCGGCGGTGCCGTTGGGCTTGCCATTGGGCCGGTCATTGCGCGGGTGGCGTCACGGGTCTTCTTAGACGACGAGGTGCCGCTGATCGCCCCTGGTGGGTTGGTGGGAGCATGGCGGTCGGCAGTCTTCGCCGCCGACCCCGGGCCACGGCGCCGCGTCCTCGCGATCACGGTGGCGTCTGCCTTCCTGCACGCCGCGACCGGTGCCGTCATCGGCTGGGAGTGGGTGCTACCCGCCTACCTCTGGTTCACCGCGACAACCTGGTTGCTGACACTGACCGACATCGATCGCAAGCTCATTCCGAATCGGATTCTGTACCCGGCGACGGTGGTGGGAGCTGTGCTACTCGTGGCGGGCGGCCTACTTGACGGCGAGGTCGGCGGCTTGGGGCGTGCCGGTGTCGGAGCGCTGGCCTACTTCGGGGTGCTGTTCGTACTCGCGATGATCGCGGGTGGCGGTTTTGGTTTTGGCGACGTCAAGCTCGGCTTCTTCCTCGGCATGTACCTGGCGTATCGGAGCTGGGGTACCCTCGTCGTCGGCGGCGTTGGCGCCTTCCTCCTCGGTGGGGTGGTTGGGTTGCTGCTGATCGTCTTTCGCATCAGGAGCCGCAAGGACAAGATACCCTTCGGCCCCTACCTGGTGGCAGGCGCCTATCTGGCGTTGGCCTTCGGCCCCGAGATTGTCGATTGGTACTTCTCCTGACCGCGCCGGTGCCTTCTGGGATTGATCGGCCGTCGTAGCCTGCGGCTCTGCACGCTGGGCCAAAGCGGCTGCGTCGTTGCCGGGTCTGTCCCGGTTGGGGCTACTCTCCCGGCATGCTTCGATTCCTCACCGCCGGAGAATCGCATGGTCCCGGCCTCGTCGCCGTGATCGAGGGTCTGCCTGCCGGGCTCTCGGTCAGCCTGAACGCGCTCGGCGCCGAATTGGCGCGACGGCGTGGCGGCCACGGACGGGGGCGGCGGATGCGCCTCGAGAAGGACGAACTCGAGTTCCTGGGGGGAGTCCGCTTCGGAGAGACCCTCGGCAGCCCGGTCGCCGTGGTCATTCGCAACACCGAATGGCCCAAGTGGCAGACCGAGATGTCCGCAGAGCCCGGTGAGTCCCGCCGCCAGTTGACAACACCACGTCCCGGGCACGCCGACCTCGCCGGCATGCAGAAATACGACACCCACGACGCGCGTGACATCCTGGAACGGTCGTCCGCTCGCGAAACGGCGGCCCGCACCGTGGTTGGGTATCTGGCCAAGACGCTGCTCGGCGCTCTTGGCATCACCGTCTTCAGCCACGTGGTTGAAATCGGCTCGGTACGCGCCGCGGACGGAGAACTGCCGGGACCGAATGATCTCGCCGCCATCGACGCCTCGCCGGTACGCGCGTTTGACGCGACCGCGGCAAAGGCGATGGTCGAAGAGATCGACGCTGCCAAGGCGGACCGGGATACCCTCGGTGGAGTGGTCGAGGTACTCGCCTACGGGCTTCCCCCCGGCGTCGGTAGCCATGTGCATTGGGACCGCAAACTGGACGGGCGTCTTGCCCAGGCCCTGATGTCGATTCAAGCCATCAAGGGAGTCGAGATTGGTGACGGCTTCCACGTGGCGCGCACCAGGGGATCGGCCGCCCACGACGAGATCTACTTCGAGGGCGGTGAGTTCACTCGCCAAACCAATCGTGCCGGTGGCACTGAAGGTGGCATGACCAGCGGCGGGACGCTGCGAGTTAGGGCCGCCATGAAACCGATCTCGACGGTCATGCGGCCGCTCGACACCGTCGACGTGGGGACGAAGCAGCCCGAAAAGGCTTTCCGGGAGCGGAGCGACGTGTGTGCCGTGCCCGCCGCCGGCATCGTTGCCGAGCAGATGATCGCCATCGTCCTCGCCCAGGAGCTCCAGCGGCAGTTTGGGGGCGACACGGTCGGTGACATGCAAACGGCGCTTGCCGCCTACCGCACCCGGTTGAGTGAGTTCTGAACCGTGAACCGCCATCTCTGGCTGATCGGGATGATGGGGAGCGGCAAGAGTGTTGTCGGCGCGTTGGTCGCCTATCGCCTCGGCATGGCCTTCGTGGACACCGACGCCGTCGTCGTCGACAAAGCCGGCGCGCCGATTGACAAGCTGTGGGCGCGCGATGGCGAGGCGGCATTCCGGGTCAAGGAAGTGGCCGCAGTCGCCGACGTTGCGGCCGGCCCGCCTGCCGTTGTTGCCACGGGCGGTGGAGCCGTCGTTGCCGGGGCCAACGCGGCGGCGATGTCCGCTTCGGGGGCCGTCGTTTGGCTGCGAGCCACAGCGGAGACCTTGAACCGACGGGTTGGTGATGGCAGCGGGAGACCGCTGCTGGTCGGAGGCCTACCCATCGAGAGGCTGCGTTCGATTCTCCAGGAGCGTTCTGCGGCATATGAAGCCGCCGCCGATTGGATCATCGACACCGATGATTCCTCTGCGGAGGAAACCGCCGATCGGATCGAGGCGTGGTGGAACAGATCCTGATCAGTGCAGGCGGCGTGGTCGCCTCCGAGATCCTCATCGATCCGGGAGCCACCACAGCACCGGATGTCGAGCGGTTCCTTCCAGGGTCGGAGCGGCGACGGCGCGTTGCGATCGTCACTCAGCCATCTGTTGCAGAAAGCGCCGGCGCAATCGCCAGAGTTCTCGGTGAGGCCTTCGAGACCGGAGTCCACGTCGTCCCCGACCGCGAGTCTGCCAAGACCCTCGAGGTGGCCGAGAGGACCTATGCCTGGATGAACGGTCTCGGGTTGACCCGCCACGACACCATCGTCGGGATTGGGGGGGGAGCCGTCACCGACCTGGCCGGCTTCGTCGCCGCTACGTATCTGCGCGGGGTCGAGGCTGTGCTCGTGCCGACAACGCTACTGGGCGCCGTCGACGCAGCCATCGGAGGCAAGACCGCCGTCAACGTCGATGGCAAGAACCTGGTGGGAGTGTTCCGACATCCGGCACGGGTGGTGATCGACACCGAGGTACTCGGGTCGCTGCCCCGCGACCTCCTGCGTGAAGGCTCTGCCGAGGCCCTCAAGGCCGGCCTCATCGCGGACGTCGCCCTCGTCGACCTTTATGAACGCGACGGGCTCGACGCGTCGCTCGATGAGGTGGTGACCCGTGCGGTGCGAGTGAAGGCAGCCGTGGTCTCAGCAGACTTCGAAGAGCACGCCGGGCGGGCCATCCTCAACTACGGCCACACCATCGGCCACGGGGTGGAGACGGTGGCGGGGCTTCCGCACGGCCACTCGGTGGCCATCGGCATGGTGGCCGCCGGGGAGATATCGGCCCAGTTGTGTGGTTTCTCGGAGAACGCCCGCCAGCGCGCTGCGATCGAGCAGCTCGGATTGCCCACCTCGGCCGCCGGGCTCGACCCGGCGGCGGTGCTACGGGCCGTTGCCCTCGACAAGAAGCGCGACGAGCGCGGTCTGCGTATGGTGCTCCTCCGCGAGATCGGAGACCCGGTGGTCTTGCCGGTGGACGAGGACACGGTCAAGGTCGGCCTCGCTGCCATCGGTCTCGGCTGACGGCCCCGAGTGATCGGGGGCGCCGGCGGACCGACGTCTGGCGCTGTTGCCGCGTTAGGAAGCGGGTGGCGCCTCAGGCGACTCTACGGGGCGGTCTGACAAGAACATGGAGGACATTGGCGTCGGCAGAGCGCCGCCCGGAAACCACCCCGTATCTGGTCGGGGGCGGAAGCCGCTACCGTGTGCGCCCGCACCTGCGACGGACGACTGTGCATCCCGCCCGCCATGTGCCGCAGCCATCGACGACACGAGGAATCATGTACTACGCCGGTCGCGTCCGCCGACTCCAGGGAGAAATCAAGCAACCGCTGCTGATCACCAACCTCATCAACATCCGCTATCTGACTGGATTTACCGGAAGCAGTGCCTTCCTCTACCTCGCTCCCGACGGTGGAACCTTCCTGACCGATGGTCGCTACGGCGAAGTTGCGGGCGGAATCGTGTCCGGGCTGCCGGGGATCGAGCTCGACGTCTACACGAGCGGTCTGCTCGAACACCTTGCCACTGCAATTGGTTCGGTGTCGCAGGTTGGCTTGGAAGCCAGCAACGTGACGTGGGACTTCGTTCACACGCTGCGACACAAGACCACAGCCAAGCTGACCGCCACGACGGGCATCGTTGAAGCCCACAGACGGGTCAAGGACGCCGACGAGGTCGAGGCGCTCCGCAGGGCTGCAACGGCGGGCGATCTGGCGTTTTCCGAGTTGGACGGCCTGCTCATGGCATCACTCACCGAAGGCGAACTCGGCGACGGCCTCATCGCCACCATGAAGGCAGCCGGCGCCGAGCAGGCCGGCTGGCCTCCAATAGTTGCGGTTGGGTCCAATGCGGCCAGACCCCATCATCGCTCCGGAGACGGCACCGTGGCGGAGGCGGGGCTGCTGCTGCTCGACTACGGATGTGTGGTCGACGGCTATCACTCGGACATGTCGCGAACCACCCTGGTTGGTGACATCGCCGATCCTGAGATCGACAAGGTGTACGCCGCCGTCTTGGAGTCCAACGAGGCGGGCATCGCTGCGGTTGGTCCCGGGGCCATCGCCGGCGACGTAGACGCGGTTTGCCGCGAGATCCTCGCCCGCCACGGCTACGAGGACTACTTCGTGCACTCGACCGGTCACGGCGTTGGCCTGGAGATACATGAAGCACCATGGGTACGCAAGGGCTCAAAGGACGTGTTGGAATCGGGCAACGTCGTCACCGTGGAGCCCGGCGTCTACCTCCCCGGCCGGTTCGGAGTGCGGATTGAAGACATGGTGCATGTCACCGAAGACGGTCACGAGGTGTTGACCCTGTCGAGCAAGGAGCTGCGGCCACAATGATCTCCACGAATGATGTCAAGCCGGGGATGGCACTAAACCTCCCGGGTGGCCTGTTCTACGTCGTCGACTACCAGCATGTGAAGCCCGGCAAGGGCAAAGCGTTTGTTCGGATGAAGCTGAAGAACGTCGAGACCGGGGCGGTGTTGGACAAGACCTTCCGCGCCGGCGAAAACGTGCCCCGCGCCATGATCAACCGGCAGGACTATCAGTACCTGTTTCGGGATGACATGGGGTTCCACTGCATGAACACGGAGACGTACGACCAGATGGTGGTGCCCACGGACCTCGTCGGCGCCGCCGCCGACTACATGATCGAGGGGACCACGGTTCAGCTCAACATGTACGAAGGCAACCCCATCGGGGTCGAGTTGTCCGCCTCGGTTGAGATCGAGGTCACGCACGCCGAGCCTGGGGTCAAGGGTGACCGGGTGTCGGGGGCAACCAAGCCGGTGACCCTGGCGACCGGATTGGTGGTCCAGGCCCCACTGTTCGTCGATGTCGGGGACATCGTCAAGGTCGACACGCGCACCGGCGACTACATCACCAGAATCAACTGACCCATGGCGAAACGGGACGCTCGAGTGGTGGCGCTCGAGGCTCTCTACGCGGCGGACGCTCGCGGTGAGGAGCCCGACCCGGCAGGCTTGCCGGCACGCTCGGCGCGGCTCGTGGCAGGGGTGGGTGACAACCTGGGGTCGCTTGACGAAGAGATTGCTGCATCCGCGGCCGGCTGGCGCATCGAACGCATGCCAGTGGTCGATCGCAACATCCTGAGGCTCGGCCTCTACGAACTGCGGCATACCGACACTCCAGTGGGTGTCGTCATCTCCGAGGCCGTTGAGTTGGCCAAGACGTACTCAACGGAGCGATCGGGTTCGTTCGTCAACGGAATCCTCGGCGCACTCGTCGAGGACCGATCCGACCCGATCGGGTAGCCGTCGCTCCACGAGAGTGGTCTGCCGGGCCTGCACCTGGTCGGACTCTGGAGGTTTGGATTTCGCGACCGGGTAGCGGGTTGGGGCCGTGCTAACTTCGCGGCGACCGGCCAAAGCTGGGGCCGGCGCGGCGGAGATCAACGGGGTGACGGTCCGAATGACGGTTCTCAGCCAAACGGCCGATGGTTCGCACCGTGCGTGACCACGTGATCGCCGGAGGCCTAGTGCTCGGCCCCGACGGCCCGCTGACCACCGACGTGCTGATCCGTGACGGGGTGGTCGCTGCGCTTGGTGACGACCACGATGCGCCGACCGCACGGCGGCTCGATGCCTCCGGGTGCTGGGTCGGGCCCGGCTTCGTGGACCTCCACGTCCACTTTCGTGAGCCGGGCCAGACCCACAAGGAAGACATCGCCACGGGTTCGGCCGCTGCAGTCGCCGGCGGCTTCACCGCGGTGGTGGCAATGCCGAACACAAACCCGGCCATCGACCGGGTTGAGGTGGCACGCTTTGTCGAGGGGAGGGGCCGCGAAGTGGGCCTGCTCGATGTGCGGGCCGCCGGCTGCCTCTCCATCGACCGTGCCGGGCACGAACTCGCACCGCTCGAGTCGTTGTGGGAGTCCGGGATACGGGTCTTCTCTGACGACGGCGACACGGTGGAAGACATCAACCTGCTGCGCCGCGCCATGGAGACTCTTGTCCCGCTCGGCGCGGTGATCTCCGAACACGCCATCGACCCCGCACTCGCCGGCGGCGGACACATGCACGACGGTGTAGTTTCGGCGCGACTCGGCATTGGCGGTATCCCGGCTGAGGCCGAGGTGCGGATCGTGGCCCGCGACCTCGAACTCGTCCGCCAGACCGGCGCTCGCTACCACCTCCAGCACGCCAGCACCGCGGCAGCGATCGAGTTGGTTCGAGAAGCCAAGGCGGCAGGGCTGCAAGTGACCGTCGAGGCAACGCCACACCATCTCGCCTTCGCCGAAGACGACCTTGAATCACTCGACACTTCGTTCAAGATGATGCCGCCGCTGCGCACCGCGGCGGACGCCGCCGCACTGCGGGCTGCCCTTTGCGAAGGGGTCGTCGACATCGTCGCCACCGACCACGCACCGCACACGCCGGAGGAGAAGTCGGGACCGTTTGAGGGGACACCCAACGGGGTCATCGGATCCGAGTGGGCGGCGGCCGTCGTCAACACGGTGGTCCCCCTCGACATGGCGTCGTTCTTCGATCGGATGTCGATCGCCCCAGCCCGTATCGGCCAAATCGCCGGCCACGGGCAGGTGGTGAGTCCGGGCAGCCCGGCCAACCTCGTGGTCTTCGACCCGTCCACCG
>CAYXMJ010000094.1:0-12281 GCA_964465915.1 uncultured Acidimicrobiaceae bacterium | reverse complement strand
CCTCACCACCTGGCTAGACCCGTTCTTGCGTGGCTGAGGTCCCAAAAAGGGCGCGGTGGCCACGCCGGAACGGGGGAGGTCGTGCCGGTGTCCGCTTCTTGCGTGGCTGGGGTACCAAAAAGGGCGCGGTGGCCACGCCGGAACGGGGGAGGCTGTGCCGGTGTCCGCTGTTGGATGTGTCGTTGCTCCGGAGTGGTCCGCCGCGATCCACGCCGAGGCTCCGTCGCTGGAGCCAACGTCGGTCTGGACCATGTGGCGCACGTACTCATCTTGATCGGATGACAGAATCCAGGCGGAGGTGCTAGATTCCTGGCATGTCGTCATTGCAATCGCTGCGTGAGGCCGCCGGGCTCACGCAGACCGAGTTGGCCGCTCGAGCCGGGGTGAGCCGGCAAGCGATCGGTGCTGTGGAAGCGGGTCGCCACCTGCCCCGGGTGGACGCCGCGCTGGCGCTAGCTGCTGCGCTCGCAGTCGACGTTGAGGATCTCTTTGCTCCGGAGCTTGTTGCTGCCGATGTGATCACCGGCGCCGTAGCCGCCGACGGGTCGTCGGTGCGGGTTGGCCGCGTGGGAAACAGGTCGGTGACTGCTCCCGCCCGGGTGGGCGCCCAAGGTTGGGACGTCGCCGATGGCACCATCGAGGCGGGAATGCTGCGCACGTTCGGCCACCACGCCCCGGGCTTGGTCGTCGCCGGCTGCGAGCCGGGTCTAGAAGTTCTCGAGCGGTTGCTTCGTGAGGCCGGCATGGGTGCCGTTGCCGCCACCGGATCGAGCGCCACCGCCATAGCGGCGTTGGAAGCCGGTCGGGTGCACGCCGCCGTCGTCCATGGACCCGAGAGTCGCCACGTCGCCGAACCTCGCGGCGTCGCGGTCGAACGGTTCCGGGTGGGCCGCTGGCAGGTGGGCCTGGCGGCTCCAGGTGACGTCGGAGCGGGATGGTGGAACGAGGCCCTCTCTGGACGAACGCCGGTCGTGCAGCGGGAACAGGGTGCCGGGGTGCAACGGGCCTTCGAGGGAGCGGTTGACGCGGGTCGGCTTCCCGTGCCGGGCCCACGGGTCGGTACTCACTTGGAGGCCGCTCGCCGGTCGATGATCTCCGGTGTGCCGGCGGTGACGATTGAACCGGCGGCGCTGGCGGTGGGTGCGACCTTTCATCCGCTCGAAATCCACGAGGCCCAACTGTGGGTGTCGACCCAATGGCTCAACGACCGGGTCGTGACGGAGGCGCTCAACGTGATCGTCGGCCAGTCGTTCCAGGCACGGCTCGCGTCCGTCGGAGGATACGACCTCACCGGCTCCGGAAGCCGGATCGCGTGATACGGCCGCGCCGAGGGCAGCTCCCGCGAGTTGCGCTGCTTGCGTTCCTGGCCCTTGCCCTCGTCGCCGCGGCGTGCAGCAGCGGGAGCACGACTGCCGAGAGCGTGATCCTCGTTTCGGCGGCGGCGTCGCTGACCAATGCCTTCGCCGAGATCGAGACGGCGTTCGAGGTGGCCAATCCCGGGGTCGATGTGGTGCTGAACCTCGGGGGCAGCTCGGTCCTGCGCGAGCAGATCCTCGAGGGTGCGCCTGCCGACGTCTTTGCTTCGGCGGATGTCACCAACATGAACCTCGTCGTGAGTGGCGGCGTGGCCGACTCCCCGCAGGTCTTTGCGACGAACCAACTCCAGATCGCGGTACCGCTCGGCAATCCGGGAGATGTCACCGGCATCGCCGACCTCGCCGACGAGCAGTTGTTGGTCGGGTTGTGTGCCTCGGGCGTGCCGTGCGGGGATCTCGCGGGGGAGGCGCTCAAGCGAGCTGGGGTGGCTGCTGCGGTCGACACCCATGAACCCAACGTGAAGGCGCTGCTCACCAAGGTCGAATCAGGTGACCTCGACGCCGGCGTGGTCTACGTGACGGACGTCGCGGGATCTGAAGCGGTGACCGGTATCGATATCCCTGCGAGCGCCAACGTGACAGCCGGGTACCCAATTGCGGCAACCACCGGTGGGGACAATCCCGACGGCGCTGCCGCCTTTGTGGCCTTTGTGCTTTCGGCCGACGGGCAGGCGATTCTGGCGCGGCACGGGTTTGGGACGCCATGACTGATCGCGCCGCAGAGGTCCGCAGGAAGGCCAGTCGGCCACCGGCGTTGGTGATGGTGCTGGCCCTTGCAGGCCTAGCTGTATTTGTCGTGCCGCTCCTGGGTCTGCTGGCGCGTACCCCGTGGCAGGACCTGCCTCAGTTGCTGACCGAGGACGTTGTGGCCGACGCACTGCGGCTTTCGCTGATCGCCTCGCTCGGGGCAACTGCGATCTCCACAGTCATCGGGGTGCCGCTGGCCTTGGTCTTGGCCCGGGTCGACTTCCCGGGCCGGCCCATCGTGCGGGGCCTCGTCCTCCTGCCGCTGGTGATCCCGCCCGTGGTGGGTGGCGCCGCCCTGTTGTTTGCCTTGGGGCGGCGAGGAGTGATCGGCGCACCGCTGTACGAGGCGACCGGCCTGGTCCTGCCCTTCTCGACGTGGGGCGTCATCATTGCGACCACGTTCGTTGCGATGCCGTTTCTCGTGATCACCGTGGAGGGGGCGCTGCGCAACCTCGACCCTCGATTTGAGGGCGCGGCGGCCAGCCTCGGTGCGGGACGGTGGACGGTGCTGCGTCGGGTTACCTTGCCGATGATTGCTCCCTCTCTGGCCGCTGGACTGCTGCTCACCTGGGCTCGGGCCTTGGGGGAGTTCGGTGCCACGATCACCTTTGCCGGCAATCTGCAGGGCCGCACCCAGACCTTGCCGCTGGCGGTGTTCGTTGCTCTGGAGAGTGATCGAGACACAGCGGTGGCGCTGAGCCTGATCATGGTCGCGATTTCGTTGACGGTGCTCGTGGTGTTGCGCGAACGCTGGTGGCGGTCAGGATGAATTCAGGTCTCGACGCACATCTGGTCGCTGGTCGTGAGAATGGGTTTGCAGTCGATGTCCGGCTCGAGGTCGCGCCCGGCCATACCGCAGCGTTGCTCGGGCCGAACGGCGCCGGCAAGTCGACGGTGGTTAGCGTTCTCGCTGGGCTCATGCCGCTGGATGCCGGGCAGATCTCGCTCGATGGCCGGGCCTTGGACGATCCGGCACGGAGCCTGTTCGTTCCGCCCGAGGAGCGCGGGATCGGGGTGGTCTTCCAGGACTACGTGCTGTTTCCCCACCTGACGGTATCGGAGAACGTGGCGTTTGGCTTGCGCAGCCGCAAGGTCCCCCGGCACGAGGCCGCCGACCGGGCGGCACAATGGCTGGAGCGTCTTGGTCTCGCCGGGATGGGCGATCGCAAGCCACGTGACCTCTCCGGAGGCCAAGCGCAGCGGGTCGCCCTGGCCAGAGCGTTGATTGCCGAGCCGCTGCTGCTGTTGCTCGATGAACCTCTTGCCGCGCTCGACGCCACCACTCGGGTCGAGTTGCGTCGCACGCTCGACGACCATCTAGAGCACTTCGCGGGTCCAAGGCTCTTGATCACCCATGACCCGACCGAAGCGTTCCTGCTCGCCGACCAGGTCCATGTGATGGAGGACGGCGCCGTCACCCAGGTGGGAACCGCCGACGACATCAGGCTGCGACCCCGCACCCCCTACATCGCCGACCTGGCGGGCTCGAACCTGGTGGAGGGAACCGCATCCAACGGCATCGTTGCCACCACCACCCACGATCTCCACGTCGGTGACACCCATATTGCCGGAACCGTCCTCGCCACCATCCACCCCAGGGCGATCTCGATCCATCGTCATCAGCCGGAAGGCAGCCCACGCAACACGTGGGAGACGGCGGTGATCCGGATCGAGCACTACGGCGACCGGGTTCGCCTCCAAACCGGTGACCCGCTGGCATTGACGGCGGAGATCACTCCGAACGCGGTGGAAGCGTTGGCACTCGTCGAAGGTGCTTCGGTGTGGGTGTCGATCAAGGCCACCGAGATTGGCGTCGAAGCCGACTGACCTGCGTCAGGTTCCGTCGTCAAAGGGCCGGAGCGAGGTGTGTAGCGAGATGGCGGCGATCAGATCAGGGCCGTCGTCGGTGCCGATACGAAACACACGTCCGGATTTGAGTTCGAGCTCGACTGCGTCGAGACCCCACACGTTGTACAAGGTTCCGTTGGGGATCCAGCGCAGCCCAAACCCGTACCACCACTTGTTGCGGACCTGGCGGACAGCGGTGATGTCGAGCACGTTGATCGACCGGCGCGGCCACCCGAGGCCGAAGGCGGCATCGACGGTGCCGGCCGCAACGGTGACGGTGAGGCGGTTGAAGATGAGCGCAAGTCCGGCGATGAAGATGAACAGGGCGTATCCCCACCACCCTTGGTCTTCGCCCTCGCTCACGATGCCCACAAGTCCGATGACGATGAGAAACACGCCGATCGCCAGGATGACGGCGGCAGTACTCGTTTGGGTGTGTTCGTAGTCCAAGGCGCTCCGGTTCGTGAGACGGATGCTCCATTGCATGGTATCGAGACGGGCCCGTCGGGAGAACTCCATCAACAGACTCGGCTCATGGACCTCGTCACCATGAGCTATCGGCCCGGCCGGACTACCGGCGGCTTCAGGAGATGTTATCGGGCGGGTGAACTCTCGAGTTCTCCGACCACAGTTTCGAGGGTGGGAAGGAGCGCGTCGGACCAGGCCCGGTGCCCGGCGGGGCTCGGGTGGAACAGGTCGGGAGCGAACATGTGGATGCCGCTGTTGAAGGGCTCGGTGGTTTGGTTCCACTGATCGACCTTGGCGACTCCGTAGCGCGCCGCAACACGACGGTGCACCCAGTCGGCGATGTGCCCCGACCACCAGGCGAACCGGTCAAGCGGAAATGGAACCCGGGGGATGGAACCCAAATCGCCTACTCCGAAGAGGACCACGGAACGGGCGACCACATTGAGCCGAGCCACAATCTCGTCGAGGCGTCGTTCGAAACGCCAGATGGGAACCAGGTTGAGTACGTCGTTTGATCCGACAGAGATGATTGCGACGTCCCACTCCGAGCTGAGGGCTGCCGGCAGTTGATCCTCGAGCACATCGAGTGATCGTGCTCCGCCGACGGCAAAACAGGTGAGCTCGATCCGGTAGCGGTCCTCGAACTGGCGAGCACATATCCTGGCCCAACTGTCGTCGGGGTCGTCGAGCCCGGGGGCGGTCACCGTTGAATCGCCGAGAATAGCGATGCGCAACGTTGGCAGCCCCGGGTCGCCGAAGCTGCCGGAGGGGTCGAGTCCATCGAATGAAGGCACCCCACGGAACCTGGCGTAGGCAGCCTGGCCGGCGACGGTCACTGCGCCGAAAACGAGACCACGTCGGACGATCCTGACCATGGCGGCTGATTGTACCGAGCGGTTGGAGGTCAATCGCCGACTACGTGGCGCGGTCGGCGGTCTAAGGTCGGGGGCCTGCCGTTGCGGTTTGGGGGGAAGAGCAATGCCGAAGTTGAGGCTGTGTCGAGCCTGATGGAGAGCACGATCGCCACGCTCGTAGGGTCTGCGGTTGTCGGCTATCTGGTCGGGTCGATTTCGGGAGCGCGGGTGGTCGCTCGGTATACCGGGACGAGCGCGCTCGGCAGTACGACCGTGGTGGTCGACGGCACGGGGACGTCGGTCGAGGCCCACGGCGTATCACCGTCCTCGATGCAGGCCCGTCTTGGCGCCAGAGCCGGTTTGGTGGCCGGAACCATCGACATCCTCAAGGCGCTGATTCCCACGCTGGTGGCTCGCCTGGTGTTCCCGGACTCGCCTGAGTCGGTAGTAGTGGCCGGCGCGGTGCTCGTCGGTCACGTCTACCCGGTGTACTACCACTTCATCGGCGGGTACGGGATATCGCCGCTGCTGGGCGGTCTGGTAGTCCTCGACTGGAGAGCTCCGCTGGTCGCCATCTTGCTCTTTGGGCTCATTGGGCTCATCGTGGGCAATGCCTACCTGGCAATCGAGTCATGGCCGGTTGCGCTCATTCCTTGGTTCGTCTGGCAGGGGTCGGGATGGCTGGTGGCCTACGCCGTCCTCGCCAACGCTATCTATTGGTGGCGCAGCTATCGCGAGGCCGTTGTCGCATATCACTCGTTCCGGCAGGACAAACGGCCCTGGCGGCAACGGGTGGCCGACTTCAAGAAGTACCCCGACTACGAAGTGCCGGATCAATCGTGAACCTGTTTCTCGTGGCCATCGGCGGGTACCTGATCGGAACGATCAGCTTCACGCGGCTGATCGGGCACCGGATCCTGCCCGGGGAGGACCTCAGCGAGACGGAGTATGCGATCCCCGGCAGCGACGAGACGACGACCTACCACGGCGTGAGCGCTTCGAGCATCATCGAGCGAAGCGGCTGGAAGTGGGGGCTCGCCGTCGCGGTCCTCGATGGGTTCAAGGCACTGATCCCAACGCTGGTGTTGCTGGTCGTGTACCCGGACTCCGCAGCGTATGCGGTTGCCGCCGTCGCGGTGATGGTCGGCCACGTCTGGCCGGTGTGGTGGGGTTTCGAGGGAGGCCGGGGTCAAGCGGTCCTGCTCGGGGCGTTGATTGCCATAGATGTCGTCGCCATTCCCGCCGCCATCGTGGCCGGGACCGTCGTGGGGCTGCTCCTCTTCACCTCGGTCTACATGGCGCGCAACATGTGGCCGCTTCCGCTGATCCCTTGGTTCTGGTGGCGGGACGGCATCGGTGCGAACTTCTGGTTCGCGGTAGCCGTGAACGTCGTCTACTGGATAGCGTCCCGTAGCGACGTGGCTGAGGAGCTACGGGTGCGCAAGATCCGGGGGATCAGCGAGTTGAGCTATCCCAACCGCTTGCGTCATGCGTGGCGCGCCTTCTTCACCGAAGACTGAGGGTGGAGGTGCCCCAGCTAGGGTCCAATGCCATGGCTGCGCCTGCGGTTGCAACTCGAGGCCTCACCCGACGTTTTGGTGATGTGGTCGCCCTCGACGGGATCGACCTCGAGGTGAGCTCGGGCGAGATCTATGGCTTTCTCGGGCCAAACGGCGCCGGCAAGTCGACGTTGATCAGGGTGTTGTGCACGCTGCTCGTTCCTACCTCTGGCTCGGCGGAGGTCCGTGGGTTCGATGTGGTTGCGAACCGCCACGAGGTTCGGCTGCGGATCGGTGCCGCGCTCCAGGACGTGGCGCTCGACCCGAAGCAAACCGGCGTCGAGTTGCTGCGTCTCCAGGGCCGCCTGTACGGCTTGACCGGTCCGGAGATCGATGAGCGACTTGCGGAGATCCGCCAGCTGATCGACCTCGGTGATGCGCTTGGTCGTATGATTTCCACATATTCGGGTGGCATGAAACGCCGTCTCGATCTTGCCGCAGCCCTGGTCCACAATCCGGATGTCCTCTTTCTCGATGAGCCGACCTCGGGGCTGGATCCGCTCAGCCGCCTGAAGGTGTGGAGTGAGATCCGCCGACTCAATGACGAGTACGGGATGACGATCTTCCTCACGACGCAGTTCCTCGGTGAGGCCGACGAACTGGCCGACCGGGTCGGCATCATCAGTGAGGGCAGATTGGTGGCTGAGGGCAGGCCCGATGCGCTCAAGAGGTCGGTTGGGACCGACGTCGTCGTTGTTCGGCTGCAAGAGAGAGGGGATGGAGCCCTCGACGCCCTACGCCGGATTTCCGGAGTGCGCTCAGTGGACAGATCAGGCGACGAGGTTCTCGTGGCAGCACTCGATGGCGCTGCGATTGTTGGGCCGGTTGCGGTAACGCTGAGCGAGCAGGAGGTGGCGGTGCGGGACATAACCCTGCGCACCGCTTCGCTCGACGATGTGTTCTTCGATGTGACCGGGGCTCGCATCGGTGAGGGTGAGCCGCCTTCTGACGGTGCAGGAGCCGGCACATGACCGCGCCACCTGACGCTATTCACGCGAGAGAGGCAGGGTTCTGGCACGACCTCACAACCATCGCGAGCCGGGCGGTGCGCGCCATACCTCGTGAGAAGGAGTCGGTCATTCCGGCGCTCCTGATCCCGATGTTCTGGCTTCTTGTGAGCGTCGGGGCGCTGGAGACGATCGCAGGCGCCGTCTATCCCGGCCTCGACTTCCGTGGGTTCCAGCTCCCAGTTGCGGTGGTCTTCGCCGTTACCGGCGTCAGCCGCGCTCCCGACCTCGTGATCGACATCCAGAACGGATACTTCGACCGGCTGACGATCACACCGGTGAGCCGGCCGTCGCTGTTGCTCGGCATGATGGTGGCCGACCTCACCCTGGTGATTGCCCTGACGCTCCCGGTCCTGGGAATCGGCTGGATTCTGGGGGTACGGTTCGCCAGCGGGCTCGCCGGCGTGCTCGTGTTCCTGCTGTTGGCCGGTCTGTGGGGAGTCGCTTTCACTGCGGTTCTCTATGCGATTGCCCTGAAGACGGCCAATCCGGCGGCCATCACCGCAGGCCTGCTGTTGTTCTTTCCGTTCGCCTTCTTGACAACGACGTTTCTGCCCCAGGCGGCGCTGTCGGGGTGGATGGCGACGGCCGCCGAATACAACCCGATGACCTATCTGCTCGCCGCGCTGCGTTCGCTGATCCTTGTTGGGTGGGAATGGGACACGCTATTGGCCGGCTTCGGCGCCGTCATTGGACTTGGCCTTGTGTCGGTGTCCTTGGCCTTTCTAGCGCTCCGCAGCCGCCTCCGGCCCCGCTGAGCGACCGTCACGACCGCTCCGCTTCGGCCCCGCAGGTCGTCAGCCGACGACATTCCCTGTCGGCGCTTCAGCGCCCGGTCGAATTCAGGAGGCCTGCAAGTCGTCGATCAGCGGCTTGATCCAGTCGGCGCCCATCTTCAGGAGGTCGGGGTCCTCGTTGAGGGTCGGCAGATGCACACATTCGGCCTGATCCCGGACCTTGTCGATGGTGTAGCCGATGTCGAGCTGGGTCTCGTGGTTCTCCGTCACAAAACCGATCGGCACGAACACCAGGGCTTTGGCGCCGAGTGTGGTCAGGTTCTTTGCCGCCTGATCGACGTCGGGAGTCGTCCACTTGCCGGGCACCGGGTGGTTCATCCACGCCGGGGTCATCAGTGGATATCGATGGATGAGCCGTTCCTGGAGCGCGTAGTAGAGCGCCTCGCTGTCCCTGACCCCTGTCTCATAGCCTTTGCTCTCCAGCGGGCAACCGTGAAGGCAGAGCATCACTCCGATTTGGCTCGGGGCGAAGCGCTCGCGCAGTGGCGCAATCCCTTCCTCGATTTGGTCGACCAGGCGCTGCTGAAAGTCGTCCCGCTCCCAGAAGGACGGAAGGTACCTCATGTCCTTCACCCACGATGGGTCGGCGGCCAGCGCCTCGTTGATCTGTTCCAGGGCGAGTCCGCTGGTGAAGACGGAGTCGACCACCAGCCAGGGGTACACAACGATCTTCTCGAAGCCCTGGGAGCGGACCTCGGCGAGGACTTGTTCGGGCAGCCACGGCGGCACGAAGTTGAAGGCTTTGAAGACGGCGACGTCATCGCCGTACTGGGCTTGCAGGGCCCGCTCGATGCCTTCTCGTTGGCGTTCGAAGATGTCGTTGTGCGGAGAGTGGTAGTGGTTTGCGGCGTGCCATTCCTTGCGTTGCTGTCGTTCGAGGCGTCGTGACAAGAAGGGGATAGAGAAGTCCGGAAACTTGATGGATTTCGACACAAGCAGGCGGAGCGACCGCTCGTTGTAATCGGCAAACTCGTCGTATTCGTCAACTTCGCCGTATCCACACAGCAGGACCGCCACTTTCTCGCCCATTCGCAAACCCCCGTCAACTCGCGGCAAACTGGATGCACCTTAGGCACATCCGGTCTACGGAACTGGTCCGAATACTGGATGATCACTCGGAAGGATTTGCGCTATCGAACTGGTAGTCGACTCGATCAACGCCGTCTCGTTTGGCGGCAAGGCGGCTCAATTGGGTTGGCTGATTGCCGCCGGGGAGCGGGTTCCGCCGACTTGGGTGATTCGGCCCGACGTTCCTGAGCCGGAGATCAGCGCGGCCGTCGTCGCTCAGCTCAACCCTGCTGTGACCTACGCGGTGCGCTCGTCGGCCGACGTCGAGGACGGGATTGTCGCCTCGTACGCCGGCCAGTTTGCGACTCGGCTTGGCGTCCCGCCGAGGGACATTCTCGAGGCGGTACGGGAAGTCCGCGCCTCAGCCGACTCTGCGCGGGCTACCGCCTATGAGTCCCAGGTCGGCACCGGCGACCGCATTGCGATGAACGTGATTGTCCAACCGATGGTTGCGGCGGTTGTCTCGGGCGTCGCGTTCTCTCGCAACCCTCTCACCGGCCTCAACGAAGTTGTGGTCGAAGCCGTAGCCGGCCGCGGCGACCGACTGGTTGACGACGGAGTGACTCCTGACCGGTGGATCCATCGTTGGGGTACCTGGACCGAGCGACCTGAGGACGGTGTCGCTTCCGACGAGATGATCGGGACCGTGGTGGCGGGGACTCGCCGAATCGCTCAGGCGTTTGGTACTCCAGTGGATCTGGAATGGGTATGGGATGGCGATGTCGTGTGGTGGCTCCAGATTCGCCCGATCACGGGCCTCGACGATGTCCCGATCTACTCCAATCGGATCTCGCGAGAGGTCATGCCGGGAATCATCAAGCCCCTGGTGTGGTCGGTGAACGTGCCGATGGTGAACCGGGCCTGGGTGCGCCTCTTCACAGAGGCAATCGGACCAAACGACATCGAGCCGGAGAGCCTGGCCAAGGCCTTCGCCTACCGGTCGTACTTCAACATAGGGGCGATCGGGGACATCTTCGAGTTGCTGGGCATGCCGCGCGACTCGCTTGAGTTGCTGCTCGGATTGCCGGCCGGAGCCGACCAACCTTCCTACAAACCGACCGCCGACACGATGCGGCTCCTGCCCAAGCTGGTGGCCGTGGCAGCCCGCAAATCGCGCTACGGGGCGTCGGTGCCGGGCGAGATGCGGGCGTTGCAGGCGGCTTATCGCCCATTCGATCGCGATGACCTCAGCGGTCGGTCCGATTCGTCGTTGTTGAGTGACGTCCGGGCATTGACGGAGATCGGAGTACGGACCGCCTACGCCAACATCGTCACTCCGCTCCTTGCCAACCTCTACAACGCTCTGCTGCGGCAGCGGCTCTCCAAGGCGGGACTCGATCCCGAGTCGGTCGAGGTGGCGGACACCGCTGATGCGGCCGAGGTGAACCCCAACGTCCAGCTCGACGACCTCGCCGCCCGCTTGGATGCCTACGACCAGGCGACCATTGATGCGATCCGCTCCGGCGGATACGACGCGCTGCCGGACGACTTCAGACCCGCCGTCGATGCGTTCCTCGACGGCTTTGGTCACCTGTCGGCGAGCGGCAACGACTTCTCGGTGGCTCCTTGGCGGGAAACCCCCGACGCGGTGGTCGCCATGATCGTGGATCACGCCGCCACTCACGGCGCTACCGAACGGCTTTCCTGGGAACACGCCGAGCAGCAACTGGGCGCGGTGAGCCGGCCGCTCGTTCGTGCCCTCCATCGCCGCACCCAGGCGTATGTGTTGCACCGCGAGTCGGTCAGCTTCACCTATACCTACGGCTACGGGCTGTTTCGTCGGTACTTCCTGGAGATCGGCCGCCGCCTACAGCAGCGGGGGCAGCTCGAGACCTCCGACGACGTCATGTATCTCTACCTCGACGAGGTGCGGTCGGCGCTTCTCGGCCTTCGGGTGGCCGGTGACCCTGCCGAGCTGGTTGCGGCGCGGCGAAGCGAGATCGAATCGTTGCGCGATGTCGTGATGCCTGAGGTCATCTACGGCGACGAGTTTGTCCCGCAGCTCGGCGAGATTGGGGACGCGCTCACGGGGATCCCGACCTCGCGAGGTCACCACCGTGGGGTGCTGCGCGTGGTTCATGACACCGACGACTTCGGCAAAGTGCAGCCGGGGGACGTCATCGCCATCCCGTACAGCGATGTCGGCTGGACACCGTTGTTTGCACGCGCCGGCGCCGTTGTCGCCGCCGCGGGTGGCATGCTGTCGCACAGCAGCATCGTGGCTCGCGAGTATCGGATTCCGTGCGTAGTCTCGGTGGAAGGAGCGATGCGTCTCCCCGATGGCACCATGGTCGTTGTCGATGGCTATGCGGGCACGGTCGCGGTGGAGCCAGGCCCGCTTGTGGCCGATTGAGCGGGCTTGCGCGTCACGATGGCTCGGTCCGCTCGTTCAGCGGCTTCCTCGGGTCCCCGCCCTTGCGGCGAGACTCCAGCCGGTCAACTCGGCGTGGGCCACTCGTCGGCACCACTGGATCCGCGGCGGATGACGGCAGACGGAGGGCGCGATACTGCTTGGGCGTCATCCCGAACCACAGTTTGAAGGCCCGAAAGAAGGCCG
>CAYXMJ010000093.1:0-12348 GCA_964465915.1 uncultured Acidimicrobiaceae bacterium | reverse complement strand
TAGATGTTGGCCGTGTGCCGCTTCACGGTGCCGCGGGAGATGAAGAGACGGTCGGCGATCTGCGCGTTCGTGTACCCGGCGGCGATCTCCGCCAGCACGTCGAGTTCCCGGTCGGTGAGCGGGTCGATCGGCTGCTCTACGACGCGGCCGGATTCCGCCGGCAGGCGCTCGATGACGCTGCGCACGAATTCGTCCTGTTCCGTCCGACCCACCATGCGCCCGAGGACCGGCCGGATGACGGGTCCTACGAAGCTGAACTGGAATCGGTACCCGACGTGGGCGAGGTCGATCGCCTGCTCGAGCGAAGCGACAGCGGAGCGGGCGTCGCCCTCGATCTCATGGAGTGCCGCCGTCAGCACATGACGTTTGATCGTGAACATCATGTTCTCGGTTGGGTCGGGCGGCAGGGAAGCCAGGAGTGCTCGAGCCGCGTCGGCGTCACGCTGTCGTAGCGCGAGGCTCAATTCATCGGCCGCTTCGTAGAAACCGAGTCCTTCGTCCTGGTTCGGGCTCCCGAGCCCGCGGCGACGCACCTGATCGAGCGTGCGGCTCGACTCGTCGCTACGTCCGCGCCGCCATGCATTGCGAGCCTGTGCCATGAGGAGCCATGTCTCGAGCGGTCCGCCACCTATCGCCCGGCCTTGGAGCCATTCGACTCCCTCGTCGATCGCCGTTTGCGCGTCATCGAACCGACCCGCGAGTGACAGGGCCTCGGCCCAGACGAAAAACGCGCGGAACACCATCTCGACGAAATTCGAGCGCTTGAGGAGGCGGCAGCCCCGCTCGGCGAACCGGATGGCCTCGTCGACATCGAGCTGGTTGAGCCGGATGTAGGCAAGACCGATGTCGCCGACACCGGCCGCCGGGTGGGGTTCGCCGTCGGGGCTGGTCGCCCTGGAGCCGACCTCGAGTGCCCGCGTCATCGAACGCTCCGCGTCGACCAAGTTCCCGAGGTCCATGTCGACAACGCCAAGTCCGAAGAGGGCCGAGACGGCGGCCAGAGTGTTTCCGCGCTCCGCGAGGCTTGCGGCGCGTTCCAGATGGGGACGCGCCTCTGCCCGCTTGGCCTGCGCATGGAGGGCCCGCCCAACGTACAGGTGTCCCAGGCTCTCCATGTACCCCGATTCTGGGGGCAGCAGATGGAGGGCCGTACGGGCATGGGATTCGGCGGTCGCCGGGTCACCCTCCTGGAACGCCGCCATGGCGCGCATCACGTTCAGCTGGCCGCGCGGGTCTTGCGAGAAGTCGCCAAGGTGGCGGGTCTCGATGCGATCGATGAGCCCAATGGCGGCATCCATGTCACCCTCGAAGATCCGACACCAGGCCCATCCGAGCGCCACCACGGGTTCCGCCTCGCCGGCTGGCACCGGGAAGAGTCGCAGCCAGGAGCGCAGGCGCGTGATCTCACCGGCTCCGAGCACGGCACCCAGGCTCACAGTGACGATGTCGGCGGCCAGCGTGAGGTTGTCCGCCTTGAGGGCGTAGTCGACGGCGTCTTCTGTGAGGCCCCGGTCGGCGCACGAGCGGGCGGCAGCACGGAGCACCGAGGAGTACCGGTCGGGATCTGATTGGCGGTGCCTCGATCGCAAGAGGTCAGCGAAGAGGTGGTGGTACCGATACCACTCGGGATCTTGGCCGAGGCGGATGAGGAAGGCGTTTTCCCGTTCAACCTCGCGGATGAGGTGTGCCGCATCCGTCACGCCCGCGGCTTCTCGGCACAGGCGATCGTCGAAACGCTCGAATGGGGAGCTTTCGAGCAGGAAGCGGGCGACATCGGGGCGAAGCCGGTCCAGTACCTCGTCGACGAGGTAGTCGGCGATGTGGCGGTGCTCTCCGGACAACGAGCGGGTGAGCGCCTGTGGGTCCTCATGGTCGAGCCCTAGGCTGACGAGCTGCAGCGCGAGGATCCAACCCTCTGACCGGGCGGTGACGAGCTGGAGCTGGTTGGGCTCCAGCTCCGTATCTACCACGGATCGGAAGTACTCGGCCACTTGCTCAGACGTGAACCGCAGATCGGCGCCACGGATCTCGCGCAAGCGGCCGCGACCTCGGAGCCGGGAGAGCGGTAGCGGCGGATCGGCTCGGGTGACGATGACCAGGACGACATTATCGGGGAGGTTCTCGGCCAAGTATGAGACGGCTTCGTGGACCTCGCGGCTCTGGACCTCGTGGTAGTCGTCGAGAACGAGTGCCGCCCCAGGCGGGGCCTCAGCGAGATCATCGACGAGTGTCGCGATCATGGTGCGGGGATCGGGGGTCTGCTCGCCGGGCATCGAAACGAGTCCGCTGTCGCGTCCGGTCAGGCTTCCGACCGCCGTTCGTAGGTACTCAGCGAAGAGCCCGACATCGCCGTCGTAGCGGTCGAGGGAGTACCAGGCGAAGGGTCGGTTCTGGCTCGACAGCCACTCCACGACGAGCGTCGACTTCCCGAACCCGGGGGGTGCCGACACCAGGACGACCCCGGTCGTGAAGTCTGCGAGATGTTCGTAGAGGCGCGGGCGATGGACCCGCTCGTCACGGAGCTGGGGCGGCTGGAGTTTCGTGTCGAGCAATCTGGTCACGCGTGTCCTCCGCTAAGGATTGTCGCTCATTGGGTGTGAGTTGCGCACAGTTCCGCGTGCGGCGGCGCGTCGCCGTGGTGCACAGCGTTCACGACGGCGACGGATAGGGACCCATGCTTGCCGAGGCGGTGGCGACCGGAGTTGGCTGGTTTCTCGCCGCGCGGAATACCCGAGAGCCGAGCCGAGTTGTCAGAGGTCCACAGGAAGGGACCTTCATGACTGACAACCACACGCAGAAGACGGCACTCGTCACCGGCGCCACGTCGGGCCTCGGATTCGAAGCGGCCGCGCAGCTGGCCGAAGCCGGCTACGGATCGGTGACCATCACCGGGCGTACCGAGGCGAAGGCGGAGGATGCCCGCTCCAGATTGGCTGCTCGGACGGGCGACGACGTCTTTGCCACGCTTGTCCTCGACCTCAACGACACCAAGAGCGTGGAAGTCGCCGTCGAGGAACTCATCCGGCGAGGTCAAGAAGTCGACTTCCTCCTGCTCAACGCCGGGATGGTGTCTGGCAGCGAACTCGTCAGAACCGATGAGGGTGTCGAGATCACCGCGGCCTCTTCGCTCGTCGGTCATCACCAACTCACCATGGGGATGCTCGAGAATGGCCTCCTGAGCGATCACGCCCGCATTGTGATCGCCGGCTCCGAGGCCGCTCGGGGTGACGTGCCGATGTTCAAGCCGACCGATATCCACGAGCTTGCCGGCAACGACTACGACGGAGATCTGACCGTCGCGGTCGAGGCCTTGATGCGCTACGACGCGCCGATCAAGTACACGCCGGGAACTGCGTACGCCAACGCAAAGCTGTTCGTCGCCTACTGGAGCGCGGAGCTCGCCACGAAGCTGCCGACGGGGATGACGGTGAACGCCGTCTCGCCGGGCAGCGCACCGGATACCAATGCTTCGCGCAACGCCCCGTTCCTGATGAAGCGGGTCATGATGCCCATCTTCAAGCTGGTGCCGGGCAAGTCGGCTCCGGTCTCGGTGGCAGCATCTCGCTTCGTCCAAGCTTCAGAGTTTCCCGATGAGGTGAACGGCGGGTTCTTCGCCTCGGCTCCCAAGAAGATGACCGGTGAGTTGCACCAAGTCGACCTGGCCCATATCAGCGATGAGGACAGCCAGGCAGCGGCGTGGGAAGCACTCGTCCGAATCTCGGGTGGCGTGGGCTTCCCGATTGCCGTCTAGGAAGCTGCTGAGCAATGTCAGTTTGGGCTCACCACGATGGCCGTGACCAGACAGTTCGTGGCCGGGGCGAGCCCGCACGCCATTTGATCACCACCCTCCCAGCGGCTCCTACGATCGGTAGCGTGGCACTACCAGCGCAGGGAAGGGTTGATCGTTGAAAGAGGACCGCAGCGCGAGTTTTGTCGAGCTGTTCTTCGACCTTGTCTTCGTGTTCGGGATCACGCAGGTCGTGGCATCCATCCATGGGCACCTCGACTGGCCCACGTTGTGGCGCTCGGCCGTGGTTCTCGCGCTGATGTGGTGGGCGTGGACTCAGTACACCTGGCTCGCGGGGTATGCCGACTTCGACGAGCTTCGCCCCCGAATCGTCATGTTGGTAGCCACCGCCGGGACGTTCATCTTGGCCGTTTCGGTTCAGGATGCCTGGGGTAGCCAAGGACGCACCTTTGGCCTGGCGTACTTCGGAGTCATGACACTCGCCGGGGTGTTCATGTGGCTGAACGCGAAGTCCGATGAGGCTGCCGGGCGTGCCGACCCTGACCGGGTGGCGGGAACGTTGGCCTACATCGTGCGCATGATGGCGGGATCGATGCTGGTGCTGGTAGGTGGGTTTGTCCCCGACGACTACCGGGCGTGGTTCTGGGTCGCCGCCGTCGTTGTCAACTTCCTCAGCGCGTTGTCGGTGGAGCAGTACGAATACGACATCAACGCCTCCCACTTCGCGGAGCGCCACGGGTTGTTCGTGATCATCGTGCTCGGGGAAGGGCTCATCGCGATCGGTGTCGGCACCGTTGGCTTGACCGGGTCGCTGGCCTTCTACGTAGCCGGCACGGCAATGCTGGTGACCGTCTTGGCAATGTGGTGGTCGTACTTCGACTGGCTGTTTCGTGTTGGGGAGAAAGCACTCGAAGCGGCAACGGGTCTCGCTCGCGGTCGCTTGGCGCGCGACGCCTACTCGGTCGCCCACCTTCCGCTTGTGGCCGGTGTGATCCTCTTTGCGGTCGGCGCTGAAGAACTCCTGGCACACCCCGCCGATCCGCTCGAGACGGCCGGTCGATGGGCGGTCGTTGGCGGTCTGATGCTGTTTGTCGGAGCGGAATCGATAATGGCCTACCGCTTCACCGGTTCGCCGCCCTGGGAGCGCGTTGCCTACATTGCGTTTCTTCTTGTTGCCGGGCTGGCGTTCGGAGACCTCAGCGGCGCCGCACTCATCGCGGTGCTCTGCACAGCGCTGCTGGTGACCCTCGGTGTCGAAACCTTCCGCCACCGCGAGGAACTTGCCGCGCTTCGTGCGACGACAAGCTAGGTCGCGAAGCGGAGCGAGCTAGGTGATCGTCCTCGTCGTTCGTGCTTTCGCCGGGTTGGGCGGTTGCTGCCCGAGCAGGTCTCGGGCCCACCGAGACGGCAAGCCGTCCCTGAGTCAGAAGGACCCTGCCTGCCCATGGTGATCACTCGGGTCTGAGCATTCCCGTCGCCTGGCCAACCTCGATGAGGTGGCCATCGGGATCGCGCAGGTAGCAGCGGATCTCGGCGCCACGATCGATCGGGGGAGTCAGGAAGACCGCGCCTCTTGCCGACCAGTCGGCGTAGACCTGTTGGATGTCGGCCACTCTCAAGTTCAGGAACGCGCTCACCCGGTTCGGGTCGTCGGGGGTGCTGAGCACCACGTCCGGCTTGTCTTCGGTCGGTCCGCCGCCCTCGTTGATGATGACCCAACTATTCGCCAGTTTCACGATCGACGGTGAGCCTTCCATGACCACGGCACCGCCGAGGACACGGCCGTAGAAGTCGGCAGAAGCGGCGACATCGGCCGCCACGACGAAGTGGGTCACGACGATGCCCTCGGTTGGCGCGGGGAAATCCATGTCTTGCATTGCTCGTCCTTCCGGAGAGGGTCAGCTAGGCGATCGTCCCGTCGCTCATGCTTCCACCGGTCTGAGTGTAGTTGCTTCCCCGGCTGGAGTATGTGGCGGGGAGGTGCAGGAACTTGGAGTAGGTCCTGATGGTCCACGACACTGGGCCTCGGAAGAAGTAGGCCTCGGGTTCGGCGATCTGGTCGATGTCCTTCTTGTACTTCTCGGCGGTGCCCTTGGAAAGGTGGAACTTGAGTTCGTCGCTGCTCTCGAACGTCTCGTGGATGATCAAGGCATCCTCGCCGACGACCTGATACGTCTCGAACCGGCGGAGACCCTCTTCCATGGTGAACGCATCCGTCCCCACCCGCTGCCACCAGTACCTGAGCTCCTCGAGATGGCTCGTCTCGGCCGGCTTGCAGGTCCACTTGGCGGTGACGTTGATAGCGGTTTGCGGGTCGGGGCGCTCGTAGTCCTCCTTGACGTACCCAAAGGGGAACTCGGCGAACACCGCCGGCACCTTCTTCGCCGCCACGGCCTCCCTGACGGAGGGGGGAATGCTGGCGCCGCGGATGAGGTGGAGGTCGGGCTTGGCGACCTTGGTGAGCGCAGCCATGTGCTCGGTGGCGGTCGTGGAGAAGTAGTGAACGAGGGCGTCGGCGTTCCTGAACACGTGGTGGACGAGGACGGCGTCCTCGCCGACGGCATGGTTGATCTCTGTCGACAGCACACCGTCATCCGCCCGAGCACCGGCGTGGATGTCTTCCCACTCTTTGAGCATCTCCTGCGATTCGGCCGACTTGCGGAACCGCCCACCCTGCTTCATTGGGATCCACTTGCCGGTGACGGTGATCTCCTGTCCGAGCCTGGTCGGGTCGTCGGCAAGGAGTCGCTCCTCGTATACGGCACGCTCCACGGGCCCGGGTATGCGGGCGCCGGCGGTCTGGGCAGTCGGTACCGCAACGACGAGCCCATCGCCGACGACTTTCACACGTTTGCTATCGAATGGGACTTCGAGGGGATCCGCTGGTTCTTTGACGGCGAGATGTACGGGGTAAAGAGCCGGGACATCGTCGGAGACCGATGGGTTTTCGACAAGCCGTTCTTCTTCATCCCTAATCTGGCGTTGGGCGGGACCTTCCCGGGACCCATCGGGTTGGACGTCGAGTTCCCGAAGCGGCTCTACGTCGACTACATGCGCGCCTATCAACCGATCGATGGGACGGGGTGAGGATCGTGGCTCGGCACTACGGATCAACAACGAGCGGTGAGCGATCGGTGGGCCATTGGACCTCCGTTGCGCCGCAAGGCATAGTGTGTGAACTGGCGCACATCCGATTTGGCAACAACAGGGAAGTCTTCGGCGGCGTTCGCCGTCGAATCAACAGGGAGGACCGACATGATCACTAGGGGAATGCACAGGGGCCTGTGGGCGGCGTTGGCGCTCCTACTCGCTGCCTCGGCTCTCGTATTCGTTCCGGCAGCACAACCGGCCGCAGACGCGGCCCCACCGGTCGGCCCGGACAAGCTGGCCGACTTCGAAGCGGGGCTGCCGGACAACTGGTTCACGTTCGCCGGTGGGAGCGCGGTGGCGACAACACCGATCACCGTTGGTGACGCCGATGCGCTCGCTCGACCCGCGCAAAGCGGCGACAACGGGATCGTGGAGGTCGTCTTCGATGTCTTCGACTTCGGGGGCTTCGGGACGGAATATGCCCCAACGGGCCCGCAGGACTGGAGCCTCGCCGACGGGTTCAGCTTCTGGTTCTACGGAACCGGCTCCGGACTGACGTACCAGGCGGAGATCTCGGACAACCGGTCCGATCCCAACACGGACACCTCGGAACGCTTCGACTACGAGTTCACCGACACCACAGCGGGCTGGCAGCGGATCTTCATTCCGTGGTCGGATTTCAGCAGGGCGACTGACTTCCAGCCGGGAGGCGCACCGGACGACGGTTTCACGCTGACGGAGATCTGGGCCTGGGCCATCGTGCTGCCGCTCGGTGCGGACACCGTGTACTTCGACGACTTCGGTGTCGACAACCACGTCATCGACGACTTCGACGATCTGGCTCCCGGCCCGCTCCCGAGCGGGACCGACGCGAATGGCCTCCCCATCGGTTACTTCACCTTCAGCGATGGGAGCCCGGTGGCGATCACCAATGACGACGCGCCGCCGTTGAGCTTCGAGTACGGCACACCGAACTCGGCGATTGCGACGACCATGACCGTGACCTCGTTCGCCGGATTCATCCACAACTTCACCAACGGGGCATTCGACACGTGGACGCCGCAGGACTGGTCGGCCTATCAAGGGTTCGCCTTCTGGCTGCACGGCCAGAATTCGGGTGCCAGTGTCTTCATCGATCTGATCGAGAACCGCAACCCGGGTTCGACGACCGACGATGCCGAGCGATGGTCGGTCACGCTGGCCGACGATTTCACCGGCTGGCGCTATTTCGAGGTCCCCTTCGATGACTTCTTCCGCAAGGATATCGGCAACGGGGCACCCAACGACGGATTCACCCGCCAAGAGATGCACGGTTGGGCGTTCGGCTCGACGACGACCGACGGTGAGTACACATGGCACCTCGACGGGGTGAGCTTGTACGGCTCTGCAGGGTCTATCCCGCTGACGGTGGCGTACAGCCAGGGCATCTTCGAGATCGACGAGGGTACGACCGGGCCCATTGCGGTCAAGCTCAACCGGCCCATGGTTGAAGGCGATCCGGCCGCAGTGAGCGTCGACTACACCACCGAGCCCGCCACCGCCGAGGAAGGCCGCGACTACACACCTGCTTCCGGCACGTTGACGTTTGTCAACGGTGGACCGCAGGAGCAGAGTTTCTCTCTCGAGACCTTCGGCGACGGCAAGTTCACGGGCAACCTGAGAGTCGTGCTGCGGCTCTCCAACCCGGTCGACGTTGAGCTCGGATTCATCCGGCAGGCGTCGGCCTTGATCATCGACCAAGACCCGTACGATCCGTTGCTGCTCGATGACTTCGAGGGCTTCCCCTACCTGTGGGGCTCGACCCCGAATGTGACGCTGGAGAACCTGGAGTTCGCCGCAGGCGATCCGATGGCAGTCCCAGGGCAAGGGGCCTATGAGGGTGTGCTGCAGGCCACGGTGCCGCTGCACGTCGACATCGCAATCGAGGGCCGTGTCTGCAACAAGGGCGGCGGGGTGGTCCCGATCGTCCTGTACAGCACACCCGACTTTGACGCCACCACCGTGGATCACACGACGGTGTCCATGGGAGCGGCAACCGAGACGCACGTCGACAAGAAGACGGGCGAGGCGAGGCGCCACGAGGAGGATGCCAACGGTGACGGCCTCACCGACCTCGTTTTCCACTTCCGCTTCGACGAGAGCGGACTGGAGTGTGATCCGGAGGTCGTGCCGTTCAACGGTTACACCTTCGACGGCCAGCCGATCACGGCCGGCGGCTCGGATGCAAGCTTCGGCCGCGACTTCCCGCTCGGGGAGAACTGGTCCGACGCCGAATCGCTGGGCTTCTGGTACTACGGCTCCGGTGACGGCGACGCCATCACCCTCGAGGTCAAGGACAACCGCGCTCCCGATCCCGGCCCAGCCGGCTGGGAACTGGCCTGGAGTGACGAGTTCGACGATCCGGCGGGTACGGCGCCGAACCCCGCCAACTGGGGCTATGAGATCGGCGACGTGACGCCGGACGGCAAGAACGGCTGGGGCAACGAGGAGCGCCAGTACTACACCGACGATCCCGCCAACGCCGCCACCGACGGTGACGGCAACCTGGTGATCACGTTGCGAGAAGCCGATGGCTCGCTCGAGTGCTACTACGGCACCTGTGAGTACACGTCGGCCCGGCTCCTGACCCAGAACCGGCAGGAGTTCGCCTACGGTCGCATCGAGTCTCGGCTGTTGGTGCCCGATGGTGCCGACGGGCTGTGGCCTGCGTTCTGGAGCCTCGGTACGGACATCACTCGCAACCCGTGGCCGGCAGCTGGTGAGATCGACTTCATGGAATACGTGAGCCGGTTGCCCGACGAGATCTTCGGGACCATCCATGGTCCGGGGTACGCGGGTGGCGCCAGCTTCGGCAACGTCTATGACTTCGGCGCGCCGGTGTATAACGACTATCACACGTTCACCGCTCAGTGGCAGCCGGGGCAGATCGATTGGTACGTGGACGGCATCCTGTATCACTCGGCCACGCCAGCCGACGTGGCCCCGAACGAGTGGGTGTTCGACAAGCCGTTCTTCTTCCTGCTCAACTTCGCCATAGGCGGCAACTTCGGTGGCTCGATAGATCCGGATCTCGAGCTGCCGCAGGAGTACACGGTGGACTACGTTCGCGTCTATCAGGCGCCCGACACGGCAGAGCGGTTTGAGGCGTCGTTCGTCGACGATGTCGCCGGATGGCGGCAGGTGACGATTCCGTTCGCGGATCTGGTGCGCAGCGCCGACCAGCCCGACGGAGCACCGAACGATGGCCTCACCCTCACCGACGTGTGGGGCTATGGCTTCCGCCTGCCGGATGCCGGAACGGCGACCGGCTCGCTGCTGCTCGATCAGGTGCGGCTCGTGCCGCTGCCACCACCGACCGAGATCACGGTCACCAACCTCAACAACAGCGGCGACGGCTCGCTGCGTGAGGCGGTCAATGACGTGGCCGAAGGCGGGACGATCACCTTCGATCCCTCGCTTGCCGGCGGCACGATGAACCTGTTTGGGCCCATCACAATCAGCCGCGACGTCACCATCGCCGCCGCCGATGCCCCCGGCATTTCACTCGACGGCGGCGGCGCCGACCGGGTGCTCATCGTCGACGCCGGGGCTACGGCCGGCGTGTCCGACCTGACGATGACCAACGGCTTCGGTTTCCAGTTGGCGGGCTGTGTGCTCAACAACGGGAACCTCACGCTCGACCGGGTCACCGTCACCGGATGTCTGATGACCACCGATGCCGGTGACTTCTGGCAGGGCGGTGGCGGCATCTACAACGGAGAGGGCGCAACGCTCGATCTCGTCGACTCGACCGTGTCGAACAACACCAGCGGCTGGACGGGTGGCGGTGTGTTCTCGTTCTTCAATACGTCGACCACGGTGGAGCGCAGCACCATCAGCGGAAACACCGCCCAAGACGTCGGCGGCGGCATGCGGTCACTCGGGAATGCCGACGTGATCAACAGCACGCTGAGCGGCAACGAGAGTGTCGGCTGGCACGGCGGCGCTGTGTTCCAGACCGACGGGGTGATGAACCTGGTGAACAGCACCGTGGCCGACAACACCTCGCCTGCGAGTACCGGGGCGCTGTTCGTGGGCACGTTCACCGATGCCGGCGCCACGCTGACCCTTCACAACACGATCGTGTCCGGCAACTCCTCGCTGGGATGCTTTGCCGGGTTCTTCGGGGCAGGGGCAGTGACACTGACATCGAACGGGCACAACGTAGCTTCCGACGGTTCGTGCAACCTGACGGCCGCAGGGGATCAACCGGGCACGGATCCGCTACTCGGACCGCTGGCCGACAACGGTGGACCGACGCTGACCCACGCGCTGTCGGCGGGCAGCCCGGCCATCGACGCCGCCGACACGGCAGTTTGTCCCGCAGTCGATCAACGGGGCGTGGCGCGGGACGCCGCCTGCGACGTAGGAGCGTTCGAGTTCGTGCCCTAGAACGATCAGTCTCCTCCAAGGCTCCGGCCGGGTGATGAAACCCGGCCGGAGCCTTCCGTCCCTCTGCCTGGAGCAGCATGAGATGACTCTGAAACAAGCCTGGGTCGAGCATGCGCTCGAGCGGATGACCATGTCCGAGAAGATCGGCCAGATGACCCAGGTGTCCAACGACAGCATCACGCCGGCTGAGGTCGCCGATCATGCCATCGGATCGGTCCTGAGTGGCGGCAACGGCAACCCATCGCCGAACACGCCGCAAGTGTGGGCCGACATGGTCGGGTCCTTCACCGAGGCGGCGGTAGGTTCTCGATCCGGCATTGCGCTCATCTACGGCGTGGATGCGGTCCACGGTCACAGCAACGTGCGCGGCGCGACGGTCTATCCCCACAACATCGGCCTCGGCGCGGCCGGCGACGCCGACCTCGTGCGCCGGATCGGGCAGGCAACGGCCACGGAGATGCTGGCGACCGGGGTACGGTGGGCGTTCTCGCCCTGCGTTGCCGTACCGCAGGACATCCGACGGGGCCGTACCTACGGGGGCTTCGGGCGCGACCCGGGTCTGGTGTCCTCGCTCAGCGCCGCCCTCGTGGAAGGGCTCCAACACGACGCGGATGGCGCAGCGGCCGTGCTGGCGTGCCCCAAACACTTCGTCGGCGATGGCAGTACGACTTGGGACAGCGTCGGCAATCCGCCTTGGACCTCCTGGTGGGACCCGTGGGGTGACGAATGGAGAATCGACCAGGGCGATCTCCGCGCTCCCGAGGAGGAGCTACGCACCGTCCACCTCCCGCCGTACGAAGCCGCGGTTGCGGCCGGCGCTCTGAGCGTGATGGCGTCGTACTCCTCGTGGAACGGCGCCAAGCTCCACGGGCACCGTTATCTGTTGACCGAGATCCTCAAGAACGAGCTCGCATTCCCCGGGTTCGTGATCTCGGATTGGATGGGGGTCGACCAGATCGACCCCGACTATCGACGCAGCGTCGTTGCTGCGATCAATGCCGGAGTCGACATGGTGATGGTGCCGATCGACTGGCGGCAGTTCATCGCTGCGATGGAGGTGGCCGTTGCGGACGGGGACA
>CAYXMJ010000092.1:0-12364 GCA_964465915.1 uncultured Acidimicrobiaceae bacterium | reverse complement strand
ATGGCGAGAGTCAGCAGCAGCGTGACGACAAGGCGGCTTCGGTTCACTCCTCGTCCCCTCCGAGTTTCTCCGCGATAGCGCGGCGAACGACCCGAAGTTCGGTGCCGCCTCCGACGTCGATGACGGCTTCGTTGTCGTCAAGGCTGCGGACGACGCCAAAGATGCCGCCAACAGTGCGTACCTCGTCACCCACCTCGATCGAGTCACGCAGGTTCTGCATCTGCTTGACCCTCCTGCGTTGCGGCATGATGAGAATGAAGTAGAAGAGGCCACCGACAATCAGCAGTGGCAGCAGCAGCGCGAAGATCGAACCGCTGGACTCAGCGTCCGCCTCTTGCGCCAAGAGCTCGACGCCCTGGGCGAGCAGGGCACCAGTCGCTATGACGAGATGACTCAAGGGATTTCCTCCGTGAACGGATCCGACCTGATGAGGCCGGGCGACGGCGTACGTTAGTGCCGTACCGGCAAAATGCGCGAATGTGATGTCTAGCCGGACTGGCTTGACCTGGCGGAAACGATGGCGTCGCGGGTCGCGGGGAAGGTGCCGGCGCTGATCGAGCTGCGAATCGTGCCCATCAAGGTGGCCGTGTAGCGGAGATTGTGCAAGGTGAGTAGACGTTGGCCGAGCATTTCCTTGGTGTTGAAGAGATGACGGAGATACCCGCGGCTGTACCGCCGGCAGGCGAAACACCCACAGTCCGGATCGAGTGGAGCCTCGTCGGCGGCCCACTCGCTGCGCTTGATAGAGAAATCGCCGAGGCGGTGCAGCACCTTGCCGTGCCTGGCCAGGCGCGTCGGAAGCACACAATCGAACAAATCAACGCCGCGGGTCACCGCGTCGAGGATCCCCTCGGTGTCGCCAAGACCCATCACGTACCGCACTTTGTCGACCGGCAGCTCGGGAATGGCGCCGTCGAGCGCACCATTGCGATCGGCCGGCGACTCGCCCACCGACAATCCGCCGATACCAAACCCCGGAAACCCGAGCGCCGCCGTCCGCCGGGCAGACTCAGCCCTGAGCTCGGGGTCGGTTCCGCCTTGGACGATCCCGAACAGGGCCCGATCCTCACGTTGGCGGGCCGCCAGAGCCCGCTCCGACCACCGCAACGTCCGCTCCATGGCTGCGGCCAGCTCCACCCGCGGGGCGGGAAGCCCGACAAGCACATCGAGGACCATGGCGATGTCGGATCCAAGCTCTTCTTGGATCGAGACTGCGGTCTCTGGGGTCAACTCGACCCGCGAGCCGTCGTAGCTCGACCGGAAGACAACGCCTGCTTCCGAGATCTGGGGCCGCAGCGAGAAGACTTGGTACCCACCCGAGTCGGTGAGAATCGGACCGCCCCAGCCCATGAACCCGTGCAACTCGCCGAGGGCCGCGACCGTTGGGGGCCCGGGGCGCAGCATCAGGTGGTAGGTGTTGGCGAGGACCATTTGAGCTCCAACCTCCGCCAGGTCCCCGGCATCGACCGCCTTGACCGTGCCCCGGGTGCCGACAGGCATGAAGGCCGGTGTCTCGACCATGCCATGGGGGGTGGTCAACCGCCCCAGTCGTGCGCCGCCGTCGTTGCCCATCGACTGCCAGTGGACGGGTGCCGCCGCCATCAGCGGTTCACCGGTAGATCAATCAACATGGCGTCGCCAAACGAGAGGAAGCGGTAGCCCCGGACCAGGGCCGTGTCGTAGACTTCACGCCAGACAGGCCCCAGCATGGCGGCTACCAGGGCGATCAGGGTCGTGCGGGGCGCGTGAAAGTTGGTGACGGCGACGTCGACCACCGTCAGCCGATACCCGGGCCTGATGAAGAGCGCCGACTCACCACCACCGGCGCGGACCAGTCCGTCACCGCTGGCCGCGGTCTCAAGGGTTCGGATCACGGTGGTTCCGATGGCGACCACCCGTCCGCCGCGGCTGCGGGTCGCAGCGACGGCGCCCGCGGCTTGTTCGGGAATTTCGTACCGCTCGCGGTGAATGTGGTGTTCCTCGATATCGTCGACCGACATCGGGCGGAACGTGTCGAGCCCCACCTCGAGATCAACCTCGGCGACATCAATTCCACGTCCCCCAAGGGCAGCGACCACCTCAGGCGTGAAGTGGAGCCCTGCGGTGGGAGCAGCGGCGGAGCCGATCGTCTTGGCAAAGAGCGTTTGGTAGCGCTCAGGGTCGCCGAGGTGCCCTCGAAAGTACGGTGGAAGCGGAACCTCTCCCCTGCTGGGGAGCAGGTCCTCAACGTCGCCCGTGGTGGACGCGAGCCGCACGGTCACCACGCCATCACCCGGAGAGCTGAGCACCTCACCGGTGATCCCATCAAAGGAAAGGGCCACGCCCGGACGGATGCGCCGCGCCGGTCGGATCAGCGCCTCCCAGCGTTCAATGTCGAGTCGACGCAGCAACAACAGCTCGACGGCGCCACCGCTCGCCGGCTTGTGCCCGGTGAGACGAGCCGCCCTCACCCTGGTGCGATTGACCACAACAAGGTCGCCGGGCTCGAGCAGCTCTGGAAGCTCGCGGAACGTTCGGTCCTCCAGCGATGACGTCACCAGCAACCGCGCCGCGTCCCGGGGCTCGATGGCGGCCTGGGCAATGGCCAGATCCGGCAACTCGTAGTCGAATAGCTCGATTCTCACCGTCTGAAGGCTAGAAGAGTGTTGGGCAAACGCCGTGCGGAGCTACGCCCGGCGATCAAAGGCCAGCTCGTGGATCTCTCGGCAAGCCCCAGCTGGCGTGTGTCGACAGCTCCCCTGCGGGGGCAGCTGTCGATTGCGCGCCGGCGCCGCAGCCGGCGCGGCTAGTCGATGAGCCGGCCCTGGTTCGACACGTCACCGTGGGGCATCTCCAGCCCGAGGTGGTCGTAGGCCCGCTGGGTGGCGATCCGGCCCCGTGGCGTGCGTTGCAGGAACCCTTGCTGGAGCAGGTAGGGCTCGTAGGCGTCCTCGACGGTTTCGGGTTCCTCACCGACCGCGATCGCAAGCGTTGATAGCCCGACGGGGCCTCCGCCGAACTTGTCGACGATCGCGCCAAGGATGAACCGGTCGACTTTGTCGAGCCCGGCATCGTCCACCTCGAACTTGGCCAACGCCACGATCGCCGTTTCGAGGTCGACGGTCCCGTCGGAGCGCACAGTGGCGTAGTCACGCACCCGGCGCAGCAAACGGTTCGCAATGCGTGGCGTCCCCCGACTGCGCACTGCAATCCCCTCGGCCCCTTCGGGAGTCACGTCCACGTCGAGGATCCCGGCCGAACGCGCAATGATCTCGGCCAGGTCGGCCGGTTCGTAGTAGTCGAGGCGGGCCACGTACCCAAAACGGTCCCGCAGCGGTGGTGCGACCCGGCCGACCCGCGTCGTGGCGCCGATCAATGTGAAATGGGGAAGATCCAGCCGAATCGACCTCGCTGCCGGACCCTTCCCTACGATGATGTCGAGCTGGAAGTCCTCCATCGCCGGGTACAAGACCTCTTCGACCTGGCGGGGAAGGCGATGGACCTCGTCGATGAACAGGACGTCACCACCGTCGAGGTTGGTGAGCACAGCGGCCAGATCGCCTGGGCGATCCAGCGCCGGCCCGGAGGTGGCCCGAAAGCTGGCTCCCATCGAATTGGCGAGAATCCCGGCCAACGACGTCTTGCCAAGCCCCGGCGGACCCGAGAAGAGTACGTGGTCGACCGACTCCTGCCGGCTCTTGGCCGCCTCGATGAGAATCGACAGTCGGTCTTTCAGCTCAGCCTGGCCGATGAACTCCTCCATCTCGCGGGGACGCAGCCCCGCGTCAAAGGCGTCATCACCCGGCAGAGCTTCAGTGGCGAGTACGCCCTCTTCTCTCATGGGGTCACCCTACGCCCTTCCCTGCTTGCCGAGTTCCTGAAGTGACAGCCGCAGCAACTCCTCAACAGGCAGGTCGGGTGGCAACTCGCGCATCGCCTCACGGATCTCCGCGGACTGGTAGCCCAGGCCGTCGAGAGCCTGCCGCACTTCGACAACCGAGCCGCCGCCGGAGAGCACTTCGGCATCTGGGAGCTCGAGTTTCGGCCGCAGCTCCAACATCAGCTTCTGGGCGCTGCGTTTCCCGATCCCGGGAACCGCGGTCAATGCCGCCGCATCCTCGGCGACCACGGCGCGGCGCAACTCATCGGTTGACAGAGTCCCCAGAATCGCCAACGCCACTTTGGGTCCCACGCCGGAGACACCGAGCAGGACCCGCAATAGGTCCCGTTGGTCTTCGGTGATGAAGCCGAAGAGCGCCAGTTGGTCTTCCCGCACGTGGAGGTGAGTGTGCAGGACCCCTTCTTCGCCGACCGCAGGGAGATCGACCAAGGTCTGGGGAGTGACCATGACCTCGTAGCCGACCCCGGCCACATCGATCAGGACCCGCTGTCCAGATTTGGAGGCAATCATGCCCCTGAGCCGTCCAATCATTTGGCCCGCTCCACGGCTCGACGCATCGGAGCCGCTTGGACGTGGCACAACGCGATCGCCAAAGCGTCGGCGGCATCGGCTGGGCCCGGCACCCCCGGAAGCCCGAGGCGCATCTGGACGACCTTGCCCACCTGGGTCTTGTCGGCATTCCCGTAACCACACAACGCCATCTTGACCGCCGATGGCGTGTACTCCTCCACCCGGAGCGCCGCCTGAGCCAACGACAGCAGGATGACGCCGGAGGCGCGGCCAACGGACGTAGCCGTCTGCAGGTTGCGATTGACAAAGACCTGTTCGATGGCGGCTTCGTCCGGCTGGTACTCGGCCACGATCTCGGAGAGGTCGCGATGCAGCTCGACGAGGCGTTCGGCTATGGGCCTGGCGCGATCCGTGCGAATCACCCCAACCGCAATGGCCTGAGTTGCGTTGCCACGGGATTCCACGATGGCGTACCCCGTCGTGGAGAGTCCCGGGTCAATCCCGAGTACGAACATATGTTTGGGGATGGTAGGGAGCCGGTGTGACAAGTCCAAGGATTCGGACCTCGGATCGACTCAGCTCACCTCGGCGAGAACCTCATCCGGGATGTCGAAGTTGGCGTATACGGCCTGAACGTCGTCGAGGTCTTCGAGCGCATCGACGATCCGGAGCACCTTGGGTGCCGTGGTTGCGTCGACCGGGACCGAGGTGCTCGGCATCTGAGTGACCTCCGCCTGGTCGATCACGATGTCCGCCGCCTCGAGTTCTGCGCGGACCGCGGCAAGGTCTCCCGGTGCGCTGACGATCTCCCACTGGTCACCGGACTCTGTGATGTCTTCGGCGCCTCCCTCGAGCGCGGCCATCATCACCGTGTCCTCGTCCCCGGTTGCCAGGATGAAGCCCCGTTGATCAAACAGGTACCCGACCGATCCCGGCTCCCCCAGACTCCCACCACTTCGGGTGAGAACGGCCCTCACGTCGGACGCCGCCCGATTGCGGTTGTCGGTCAGGACGTGGATGAGCAGGGCGACCCCACCGGGGGCATACCCCTCGTAGTAGAACTCCTCGTACTCGACGCCTTCCACCCCGCCGGCGCCGCGGACAACCGCCCGCTCGATGTTGTCCTTGGGCACAGAGGCGTCCTTGGCCTTCTGGATGGCGGTGGCCAGAGTCGCATTGCCTTCGGGGTCTCCCCCACCGGCACGGGCTGCTGCCTCGATAGCCCGGGTCAGTTTGGCAAACAGTTTGCCGCGCTTGGCGTCCTGACGGCCTTTGCGGTGCTTGATGTTCGCCCATTTTGAGTGTCCCGCCATCAGTTCTCCTCCGCCATTGCGAGCAGCATCTCGTGCAACCGGGTGTCGTCGGTCAGTTCGGGATGGAACGACGTTGCCAGGATACGCCCTTGACGGACGACGACGGGTCGGCGTTCATCGGTTTCGGGATCGACCACGGTGGTGAGCACCTCGACATCGGCCCCCACCTTGTGGATCCATGGCGCCCGGATGAATACCGCACGCATCGGCGTCGCCAGACCGGTCACGTCGAGGTCCGACTCGAACGAGTCGACCTGACGGCCGAACGCATTGCGTGCAACGACGACGTCGAGCACGCCAAGTTGCGGCTGGTCGGGCCCGGTGGTCGCCGCCGCCAAAAAGATCATCCCGGCGCAGGTACCCAGCACCGGCATCCCCGACTGGATGCGCCTCCGCAGTGGCTCGATCAGCTCGTAGATCCTCGCCAGCCGTCCGATCGTCGTTGACTCCCCGCCGGGGATGATCAGAGCAGAGACGCCATCTAGCTCTTCGGCCGTGCGAACTTCGACCGCCTCAGCACCAAGGCCGCGAACCATCGTGATGTGCTCGCGGAAGTCACCCTGGAGGGCGAGAACGCCGACTGGACCGGTCATCGACCTCAGAGCCCGCGATCCTGCATCCGCTCCTCAGGAGGAAGCGTGTCGATGTTGATCCCAACCATGGCCTCGCCAAGGCCCGCCGACACCTTCGCGATCTTGGCCGGGTCGTTGTAGAACGTTGTCGCCTCGACGATAGACCGGGCCCGGACCGCGGGGTCGCCCGATTTGAAGACGCCCGAACCGACGAAGACGCCGTCGCACCCGAGCTGCATCATCAGAGCTGCATCAGCCGGCGTGGCGATGCCGCCGGCGGCGAAATTGACCACAGGGAGCTTGCCGGTCGCTGCGACCTCATTGACCAATTCGAACGGCGCGCGCAGCTCTTTCGCCGCGGCCATCAGTTCGTTGGGATCGGTCAGTGTCAGCTCCCGAATCTCCCGGTTCATGATGCGCATGTGGCGTACTGCCTCAACGACGTTGCCGGTACCCGGTTCGCCCTTCGTCCGGATCATCGCGGCCCCCTCGCCGATGCGGCGCAACGCCTCACCGAGGTCCTTGGCGCCACAGACGAACGGAACGGTGAAGGCGGACTTGTCGATGTGGTTCGTGTCGACGGGGGTGAGCACTTCGGACTCGTCGATGTAGTCGACGCCGAGCGACTCGAGGACCTGGGCCTCGACGAAGTGGCCGATGCGGGACTTGGCCATGACCGGGATCGACACCGCTGCGACGATCTCCTCGACCTTGGCCGGATCTGCCATGCGGGCAACGCCGCCGTGGGCCCGGATGTCCGCCGGCACCCGCTCGAGTGCCATAACGGCAACCGCACCGGCTTCCTCGGCGATTCGGGCTTGGTCGGCATTGACGACGTCCATGATGACGCCGCCCTTCAGCATTTCTGCCAGTCCTCGCTTGACGAGGTCGGTGCCGCGCTCCGCGGTTGGCTCGGACATGTCGTGCTCCCAGTGCGTTGTTGATCTCCCCTTCAGTGTACCGGCGAACCATCCCTGTCTGAGCCCTGCGAGTCGCCTCCATATCCAGCCGTCCGATCGGGATTGTCGATTGGGATCATCCGATTCCGGCGCCGGGTCCGTAGACAGGGCACAGACGTCGGAAACGAGGAACAGACCATGACAACCCGCCTGCGAGAAACCACCATCAGCCAGACGCCGCTCGATGACGCATTTGCCTATACCGCCGACTTCGCCAACATCGAGGACTGGGACCCCGGGGTCGCCAAGTCATCGCAGATCGGGTCTGAGCCCATTGGTGTCGGCACCGCCTTCGATGTGCTCGTCGCCTTCGGCAGCCGTCGCATTCCGATGGTCTACACCATCACCGAATTCGACGCGCCCAATCGTGTCGTCCTGATAGGCGAGGGCTCCTCTCTGCAGGCCGTCGACACCATCGAGTTCGCCGCCGTCGAAGATGGCACAGAGATCGCATACGCGGCCGACCTCAGTTTCAACGGAGTCGTGAAGTACTTCACGCCATTCATGGGACGCACGTTGAACAACGTGGGCAGCAAGGCCGTCGCCGGCTTGACCGCCGCCCTGAAGGAACGCCAACCAACAAACGAAGCCTGACCATCCAACCATCCGATCCGGCGTGGCGAGACGGCGGATCCGGCGGTTTGCACCACGCAAACACCGACGAGTTCGACACCACAAGAGGCCAACGTGTTAACTGCGATTAGTACTGAAGTCCACCGAGGTCCCTACCCAACGAGCACCGAGCGAGCATTCATGACAGCCGAAGATGTGACCACTCTCAGCGATGCCTCGTTGGTTACCTCGATCGGCCGGTTCTCTGAGGAGGCCTTGGCGGAAGCCTATCGCCGCCATTCCGGAGCAGTGTTTGGCCTGTCCCGACGGATTCTTCGTGATGAGACCCTCGCCGAGGAGATCACCCAGGAAGTGTTCCTGCGGCTCTGGGATCACCCTGAGAAGTTCGACGCCGACCGGGGGTCATTGCGCTCGTTCCTCCTCGCCCACACTCACGGTCGCAGCGTTGACATTATCCGCTCCGAATCCTCACGTCGTGCCAGGGAAGACAAAGACGCCAGGCTGACCGCAAACGGCGGCCCCAGCATCGAAGAAGAAGTCTGGCAGATGGCCCTCGCCGATCACGTCAAGGATGCCCTGGCGGATCTCAAGCAAGGCGAGCGCCGCGCCATCGAGCTCGCCTACTTCGGTGGCCATAGCTACCGCGAGGTGGCTGAGATGCTTGGCGAACCAGAAGGGACCATCAAGAGCCGGATTCGGTCCGGCCTCAAGCGTCTCCAGGCCGCCATGGCGTCCGTGGGGGTGAACCACGCATGAAACAGGATCTAGCCCACCTCAACATCGAAGATCTCCTCGGGGTCTACGCCCTCGATGCTGTCGACGAAGACGAACGCCGCATCGTCGACCAACACATCTCGGTTTGCCCCCGTTGCCGGAGCGAGGTTGAGGGACATCGGGAGGTTGCCGCCATGCTGGCGGGAGACGCCCACCGCGCCCCTCAACAGGTTTGGGACCAAATCGTCAGCGAGCTCACCGCGGAAGCACCCCCGTTGAAGCTGGCTCCCGTCGTGCCGATCTCGACAAGGCAAGAGAAGTCATCGACGACGTCTCGGACGAGTCTGTGGCTGGCTGGTGTCGCTGCCGCCCTGGTGGTTGTGCTTGGCGCCGGCGTCGCAGTGCAATCCACTCGACTGAGCGGCGCCGAGGCCGAACTGGCGGCGCGGGAGCAACAGGTCGCGAGCCTGGCCGCGACCCTGCAGGCCGAGCCACTCGATCAAGCGGTCAACGCTGCGCTCTCCGACCCGGCTGCACAAGTCGTCAGTCTCACCGCCGACGCCTCGTTCGATGCCATGCTGATCGTCCTCCTCCCCGACGGGACCGGGTATGTCGTCCAGAACTCGCTCGATCCCCTACCCGCCGACGCTACGTACCAGCTCTGGGCCGTCGTCGACGGCAAGGTGATCTCCGCCGCGGTCCTCGGCAACGAGCCCGATGTCGTGCCATTCCACCTAGACCCCGAGGGTCTCGAAGGCCTTGTCATCACACGAGAGGAAGCCGGCGGGGTTCCTCAGTCACAAGCCGACCCAGTAGTCACCTGGTTCGAGGCCTGATCCACCCAGCGGGGTCGCACGCTGCGGCTACTGGTCGGCCTCGCCAGACCACACCGCCGGGCGCTTATCGAGGAACGCCGCGAACCCTTCCTGTGCGTCGGCTGCGACCGCGTTGGCTGCCATCGTCGGCTCAGTCACCTCGTAGGCGGCATCTTCGGTGAGCCCGACCTGGCGGTAGAAGGCGGCCTTGCCTGTGCCGACCACTGCCGGGCTCCAACGGGTGATCTGCCCGACCAACTCGTCGACCGCGGCATCGAGTTGCCCAGCCGGGGCGATGCGGTTCACCAGACCCCAGTCCTGCGCAGTCTCGCCCGAGATCGGCTCACCGGTCAGCAACATCTCCATGGCGCGCTTCTGCCCGACCGCTCGTGAGATGGGGACCATCGGCGTCGTACAGAAGAGCCCGATCCTGACTCCCGGAGTGGCAAACGTCGATCCCTCTGCGGCGACCACGAGGTCGCACGACGCCACCAGTTGACAGCCGGCTGCCGTCGCAACGCCCTGCACCTTGGCGATGACCGGTGGCGACACGCGGTGGATGGTCTGCATCATCACGGTGCAGTGTCTGAACAGCTCTTGATAGAAGGCGGGTTCCCGATCGCGCATCTCTGCGATGTCGTGCCCGGCGGAAAACGCCGGTCCTCGACCCTCGACCACGATCGCCTGAATCCCCGGGGTCACAGCCAATTCCTCCAGGCCGCCGGTGATCTCTTTCATGGCTTCCAGGCTCAGCGCATTGCGGCGTTCCGGTCGGTTCAGAATCAGGCGCCCGACGGGCGGTTCGCGAGTGGTTTCGATGTACCGGTAGGTCATGGTTACTCCAGGGCGGCGACGACACTGCGAAGTGTACCGACCGGCCGCCGGGCTCCCTCAGCCAGACTGCGTCATGGCCGCCCGATAGGCAGCCAGATAGCCGTCGAGCACCGCGGCGCGGTCGAAGCGAGCGACGCGATCAATCGCCCGTTCCTGGAGGTCATGACACAAACCATCGTCGCCGAGCACCCGTATCAACGCGCCGGCCAGGCCGTCGACATCTCCCGGCTTGGTGAGAACACCGGCACCACCGAGCACATGGGCAAACGCCGGCAACGCTGAAGCGACGATGGCACATCCTGCCGCCATCCCTTCCACGAGCACGATCCCGAAGCTCTCGCCGCCGAGGTTGGGGGCGCAGTAGATCGAAGCGTCTTGGAGATATGCCCGTTTCTCTCCCTCGGGAACGGTCACGAAGCGGACGCCCGCCATCTCCTCGCTGCGCTCCCCGGCCGCAACGACGAGCTCTGCGGTTGGGATCGCGGCGAAGACTTGCGGCCAAGCGGCAAGTAACACATCGAGGCCCTTGCGAGGGTCGTCGCGTCCGAGGAAGGCAACACGCTTGGCAACACCTGGAGACGGCTCATAGGCGCCGACATCTATCCCGTTTGGGACCAGACGGACCGGCGCCAACCGGTCGACGACTGAGGCGGCAACCGGGCTGACCGCAGTGACGACATCGAGTCGTGCAACGATCCGCCGCGCCAACGGCCCGGCTGATCGGTAGAGCCGTCGCAACGAGCGCGATGGGTCTGCATGGAAGGTCCCGACCTTCGAAACGTCGGGCAGTTTGGTGGCAGCGAGCGAGACCGTAGGCATCAGCGGCTCATGGATGTGAACCACGTCGGCGGCCTCGGTCGCCGCAACCAGACGCTTCAGCTGTCGGGGACGCAACGACACGGGAGCGACCGAGCCGTTGGCGGGAACGGGCATCGATCTACCGACCGACACCGTTCCGGCAGGACCTTCGCCTGGTCCAACGACATACGCCTCATGCCCGGCGTCACGCAGCCAATGCGCCAACGAGAGCGCCTGGTCCTGAACCCCGCCGAAGCGACCGAGGTCGTATGGGCAGACAATCGCCACCTTCATTGCGCCCCCTCTCGGTCGCTCGGCCAGTTGGGCTGGAACAGGTGCCATTGCTCGGGCGCGTGGCGGATGATCTCCTCGAGGACACCGGCAAGACGTTGGGCACCCTCCGAAACCCTTTCCTCGACCGTACCCTCCTCAGGAAGCTCGAGCGGTGGATGCACCACAAAAAGGTGACCCGGACCCGGCAGGAAATAGCAGCCGACCGGCAACAACACAGCCCCGGTACGTTCCGCCAATGTCACGGGCCCGGCAGGGATGGTTGTTCGCTCGCCGAAGAACTCCACCTCGATGCCACGGCCCGACAGGTCGCGGTCGGCCAACAATGCAACCGTTCCGCCCTCTTCGATCCGCTGGACCAGAGTTGGTGTTGTTCGCGGATGGCCCCGACCGGTGAGGACAACGTCAATCCCCATGTGCCTGCGCACATCGATGAACCAGTCGGTGATGAGGGGGTTCGGCAGACTTTCGGCTACGGCCAGCACCGGGATGCCAACGTCCTCCGCCTTGGCACCGGCTGCCTCCCAATTGCCCAGGTGCGGCAATGCGAGCACGATCCCTCGACCCGAAGCCTTGGCCGCCAGAATGTTGTCGAGCCCGTCGACTTGGGCCGTCGCCACGAACTCCGCTTTGCGGCGCGGCTGGATCCAGAACACCTCGGCCCAATATCGGCCGTAGCTCGTGAACATCCCGCGGGCTCGGCGTGTCAGGTCCTCGCTCGACCCGGCAAAGACGCGCCCGAGGTGGCGTTCGAGGAGGGCCACCCGGTTTCGGGCGAAGAGCGAGATGAGCCATCCGAGCCGCTCCCCCATCCAACGCATCGCCGGTTCGGGAAGCAGACCAAAGAGTCCGGCCAGGACGCGGAACAGCCAGTAGCCGCCGAGCTTCTTCACGCCTCGAGTTGCTGCCAGGTACGCCGGATCCGTTGCGCCACGGTCAACCCCGACAAGATGGCGAAGATCCACAGCATGGGCATCAGCACGGGAAGACCGAAGCCTTCGAGCAGCACACCGAGGAGGACCAGGATCATCCGTTCGGCGCGGCCCATCCAGCCGCCACGACCTTCGGCTCCCCAGCTCTCGGCTTTGGCCCGAACGTAGGGGGT
>CAYXMJ010000091.1:0-12615 GCA_964465915.1 uncultured Acidimicrobiaceae bacterium | reverse complement strand
GAATGGCCGTCCACATGCGAAGCATTTCTGTCTACCTCCTATGGCAGGGTGATCCTAAGGCAAAGGCTAGGGCGAAGGCGAACAAAAGACCATGGGTCTAGCGACCCCGTCTCAGACTCTATGGGTGCGGCGCAGATGGCGGCACTCATCGCACCTCGGGCCGGTACAAAAGGGCAAAACCCGACCAGCTGGTGACCTAGGAGACCGTTGGACAATCGGCGTGAGCGCTCGCCCGGTCAACCAATCGCCAAGTCAGTCTCATCGCAACGAACGAGCTCGAACGCCGGAGGGCGAGAATTCCCGGACATGGCTTGCGACCGGCTTTCCGTTCAAGTGCCCGGCCCGACCGGTCGACACCTCCTGGATGGGACTCGGATTCCTCACCGGATATGTACTCGGCCAGCACGGCGCACAGTCGGCTCGGCTTGCGGCGGCCGCCGGCAGCGGCACCGGGCCAACGCTCGAGGACATCCTGGACATCAACGACCGGATCGACCGGGTCCTCCTCGTTATCGAAGCCATGTGGACCCTGCTCGAGGAGAGCGGCTACACGGCCGAGCAACTGAAGGCCTGCATCGAGGAACTCGACGCATCCGACGGCACGGTCGACGGCAAGCGCACCCCGCAAGCGACTCAATGTCGCGAATGCGGCGCCAAGGTCGGGCCCGGGCTGGCCGCCTGCCAGTTCTGCGGAACCGCCGTACCCAGCGGCGCCGTCGGACCATTCACCGGAGTCTGAGCGCCCCCCAGTTCGAACGGCGGGCTACTCGTCGAGGAAGATATCGCGCTGCAATTCGGCATCGTCGCCGTAGGAGTATCCGGACAAGTCGGTGATACCCACTGAGGCGAGCACCTCGTCGTCGATGTAGAAGTTGCCCGTATTCTCGCGACTGTCGAGCTTGAAGATCTCATACGCAGCATCGGCGAGGATCTCAGGTCGCCGGGAACGGCGCATGGCCTCGTCGCCGCCGAGCAGGTTCTGCACCGCCGCCGTTGCGATGATGGTGCGTGGCCACAGACTGTTGGCCGCGATCCCGTCGGCGGCAAATTCGTTGGCGAACCCGATCGTGCACATGCTCATGCCGTATTTTGCGATGGTGTAGGCCACGTGGTTTTGGAACCACACTGGGTTGAAGTTGAGCGGCGGGCTCAGCGTCAGGATGTGCGGATTGTCCGACTTCTTCAGGAAGGGGACACACGTTCGGGAGACGAGGAACGTGCCCCGGCTGTTGATGTCCTGCATGAGGTCGTACTGCTTCATCGGCAGGTCAACCGATCCCGACAGGTTGATCGCAGACGCATTGTTGACGCAGATGTCAATGCCGCCGAAGTGGTCAACCGCTCTGCCGACGGCGTCCTCAACCTGGTCGTTGAAGCGAATGTCACCGACGATCGGCAATGCATGACCCCCGGCGGCTTCGATCTCCTCCGCTGCCGTGTACACGGTTCCGGGCAGCCGAGGATGGGGATCGGCGGTCTTGGCGATAAGTGCCACGTTGGCGCCGTCCGCGGCCACCTTCCTGGCGATCGCCAATCCAATGCCACGACTGGCGCCCGAGATGAACATCGTCTTGCCGGCCAACACGCCCATGAACGTCTCCTCGTGACGGGATACCGACCCCAAGGGTAGAGCGGTTGTGTCTCCCCACGGAATCGACCAGGGGCTTGGACCGTTACGCTGAGTACAGGCCACACCCAGGAGCATCAACATGCGAGACGCCGTTGTCGTCGCCAGTAAGCGAACCCCGCTCGCCAAGGGATATCGCGGTTCGTTCAACATGACCAGACCGGACGATCAGGCGGCCCACGCCATCCGGGCCGCGCTCGCCGACGTCCCGGCCGTTGCCGACTCGGACGTTGAGGACGTCATTCTCGGCTGTGGTCTCCCCGAGGGCCCTTCCGGCCAAGACGTGGGCCGCATCGCCGCGTTGCGCTCCGGGCTGCCTTCGTCGGTGCCGGGCACCACCGTCAACCGCTTCTGCTCGTCTGGGCTCAACACCATCGCCATGGCGTCACATCGGGTCATGGTCGGCGAGGTCGACACCATCATCGCCGGGGGCGTCGAATCAATCTCGCTGGTGCAGAACGACAACTTCCGCAGCGTCGACCTCTACAACGAACCGCTGATGGAGGACTGGCCCGGCATCTACCTGTCCATGGGCGCCACGGCCGAGATCGTCGCCAAACGCTACGACATCTCCCGGGAAGACCAGGACCAATACTCCCTGATGTCGCAACAACGGGTCGCCCACGCTCAGGAACAAGGCTGGTACGCCGAGGACATCGCCCCGATGACGGTCGATCGGGCGGTCAAACAGTCCGACGGGAGTTTCGGCGTCGAAGCGGGCTACGTCTGCGATCACGACGAGTGCAATCGACCCAACACCACCCTCGAGGGCCTTGCCTCGCTGCCACCGGTGTTTGATCCCGAGAACGGCACGGTGACGGCAGGCAATGCTTCTCAGTTCGCCGACGGAGCTGCGGCTGCCGTAGTGATGTCCGGGGCGAGGGCCGACGCCCTCGGCCTCGAACCCCTCGGCACCTTCCGCGGCTTCCAGGTCGCCGGTGTCGACCCCGATGAAATGGGGATAGGCCCGGTCAAGGCGGTACCCAAGCTGCTCGACATGGTCGGCATGACACTCGACGACATCGACATCGTCGAACTCAACGAAGCCTTCGCCTCACAGGTGCTGTACTGCCAGCGGATCCTGGAGATCCCGGACGAGAAGCTGAATCCCATGGGCGGCTCCATTTCGATCGGGCACCCCTATGGGATGAGCGGAGCACGGATGGTCGGCCAGATCCTGCGCCATCTCAAACGCACCGGCGGCCGCTTCGGTCTCGTGACGATGTGCGTCGGCGGCGGGCAAGGAGCGGCGGGCCTGTTCGAAGTCGCGTGAGTACGCTCGGAGCATGAACTCCGAAGACACGATGCGGCTCGCCTTTCGGACCTGCCCGCTGTGTGAGGCCACCTGCGGGCTCGAGATCTCCCTGCGCGAGGATGCCGTGGTGCGGATTCGGGGTGACCGTGACGACGTGTTCAGTCGAGGTTTCATCTGCCCAAAGGGCTCTACGCTCAAGCAACTCGACGCCGACCCCGATCGGGTCCGCCAACCGCTGATCAAACGGGGCGGTCGGTTCGAACCCGCGGCGTGGGACGACGCCTTCGCCCACATCGCCGACCGTCTGGCTCCCCTCATTGCCGCTCATGGGCCAAACGCCGTCGCCCTCTACCTGGGCAACCCGAACGTTCACACGATGTCTGGCGCCCTCTACAACCGAGTACTGATCCGGGCACTGCGCAGCCGGAACCTGTACAGCGCCAGCACCGTCGACCAGATGCCCAAGCACGTGTCGAGCGGTCTGATGTTTGGCCACCCCGACATCATTCCGGTACCCGACATCGATCGCTCGGACTACCTGCTCATGCTCGGTGCCAACCCGCGGGCATCAAACGGCAGCCTGGCAACGGCCCCGGATTGGCCGGGACGGCTCGATGCGATCCAAGAGCGGGGAGGTCGGGTCGTTGTCGTTGATCCCCGCCGCTCCCGTACCGCCAAAGCAGCGGACGAGCATCTGTTCATCAAACCCGGCACCGATGTGTACCTGCTTGCTGCGATCGTGCATGTCCTGTTCGACGAAGGCCTCATCGATCTGGGCCCCGCCGCCGACCACATCAACGGTGTCGACGCGGTGGGAGCCGCCACCGAAGCCTTCCCACCGGAACGGGTCGCCGCGATATGCGGGATCAAGGCGGCGACCATTCGCCGATTGGCGGGTGAGTTGGCCGCGGCCAACACCGCGGCGGTCTACGGCCGAATCGGCACCCACACCGTGCGGTTCGGGACGCTCGGCGCCTGGCTGGTCGACGTCCTCAACACGGTGACCGGCAACCTCGATCGGCCTGGTGGGGCGATGTTTCCACGCGCCGCCCACGAACAGCCCCGATCCAAACGTGGCTGGAGCACCGGACGCTGGACGAGTCGAGTCGGCGGTTACCCCGAGGTGCGCGGGGAATTGCCGGTCACCGGCCTGGCCGACGAGATCACGACCCCGGGAGATGACAAGGTACGCGCCCTGATCACGGTGGCAGGCAACCCTGTGCTATCCACCCCACACAGCGACCGGCTCGATGCCGCCCTCGGCCAACTCGACTTCATGGTCAGCGTCGACATCTACCAGAACGAAACCACCCGACATGCCGACGTCATCCTTCCGGCACCGCCGGCGCTCCGCCGGCCGCACTACGACTTCGCCTTCGGGACTCTCTCCGTGCGCAACGTCGCCAACTACTCACCAGCCGTTCTCCCCGCCGAACCCGGCGCCGAGCCGGAATGGCGCACCCTGCTGCGGTTGGCGGCGGTCGTCTCAGGGTTGGGACCCGATGCCGACCTCGACCAGTTCGACGACATGGTGTTCGCCACGCTCGTCGAGCGCGCCGTCGGCGACCCGGCCTCCGCCGTCCATGGGCGCGACGCGACCGAGATCATGGGGGCTACAGCAGGCGGCCGCGGTCCCGAGCGCATGCTCGACTACTTGGTACGGGTCGGGCCTTACGGCGAGGGCTACGGCCGCCAACCCGATGGGCTCAGCCTCGAACTGCTCCGCCGCCATCCGCATGGCATCGACCTCGGACCGCTTCGGTCCCGCATCCCCGGTGTGCTGGCAACTGCGTCGGGAAAGGTCGAACTGGCTCCCGAGATGATCATCGGCGACTTGGCCAGACTCGAATCCGAGCTGGCCAGACTCGAAGCCGCCGCCGCTCCACGCAACGGAGGCATGGTGCTGATCGGCCGCCGCCACCTGCGCTCCAACAATTCCTGGATGCACAACATCGATGTGCTGGTCAAGGGCAAGGAACGCTGCACCCTGCAGATCAACCCCGAGGACGCCGACCGACTTGGTCTCACCGCCGAGGACGCGGCCCGAGTGACATCACCGGCGGGAACCGTTACTGCGCCGGTTGAGGTCACCACCGACATCATGCCAGGCGTCGTCAGCCTGCCCCACGGATGGGGTCACGACCTCCCAGGGATCGAACTGACCGTCGCCTCTCGGCGCCCCGGGGTGAATGCCAACGTCCTCGCCGGAGACGAGATCGACCCTCTCTCGGGCAACGCGGTGCTCAACGGGATCCCGGTTGAGGTGAGTCCGGCGTGACGGAGTGGACCTGGCCGAGGCGGTGACCTGCCGCGGCGTCCACACCCCGGTACCAGGTACTGGTTGACAACCCCACCGACCTGTGGCGCGCGGTACCCTCGCGCCATGCCCGATCACCCCATCTATGCCCTCTCGAGCACGATCGTTGACGAGTTATGTGTTCTCTTGCCCGACGAAGCCACCTACCTCGGGATCGCCGGACACGACGATCGCTGGCCCGACCTGAGCCCGGCGGGGTACGACACCATCGCGGCAAAGCTGGGCGAGTTGCGCGACCAGGTTGATGCGGTGGCGCCACCCACGTCACGGTGGGATGCACTTGCGATTGCAGTGGCGCGCACCATGCTCGACGAGGAACTCGACGCCATCGCCACCGACGACCACCTCAGAAGACTCAATTCGATTGCATCTCCCTCCCAGGACTTTCGGGAGACGTTCGACCACATGAACCGCGAAACCGCAGAAGCCTGGGACAACATCATGACCCGACTCAACACACTCGACCAGGCGTTCGCCGGTTACCAAGCGTCGTTGGACCTCGGGATCGAACGTGGGCTGGCCGTTGCCAAACGCCAGGTCGAGACCGTCATCGAGCAAGCAGAGGTGATGGCGTCAGGCGAATCCCCATTACTGGCGCTCCACGATTCGCTGTCCGCAGCCGAACTCCCCAATGGCGACGATCTCGCCAACCGCTTGGATGCGGCCGTTGCGGCCGGTCGAAGCGCCTTCGCCGACTTCGCCGAGTATCTGCGCACCGACTACTTGCCGCACGCCGTCACCAGCGATGCGGTCGGCGCGGCACGCTACGTCCGCAATGCCGCGCAGTTCCTCGGCACGACCATCGACCCGGCGGAGACCTACGCCTGGGGTTGGGCCGAGATTGCTGAGCTACGCTCCCGGATGGAGGAAGTAGCAGCCGAGATCGCCCCAGGAGGCACCATCGGCGAAGCGCTCGAGGTGCTCAAGTCTGATCCGGCGCGGCTGGCGCCCGATCGGGAGTCCTTTGTTCGAGTCATCGCGGATCGCGAAAGTGCCGCCCTCGACCAGCTCGCCGACACCCACTTCGACGTTCCCGACACGATCCGGGATGTTGAGGTCAAGCTGGCCGCCCCCGGAGGCTCGCTCGGCGCCTATTACGTAGGACCCTCAGAGGACTTCACGCGGCCGGGGTCGGTGTGGTGGTCGCTGGAGGGCGACGGTCCGTTCCCGCTCTACGACGAAATCACCACGGCTTACCACGAAGGGTTCCCCGGCCACCACCTCCAGGTCGGTGTCCAGATGTCGCACGCCGAGCAACTCAGCCGGCTGCAGCGTCTCTGGGTGTGGAAGTCCGGCACCGGCGAAGGTTGGGCCCTCTACGCGGAGCGTCTCATGGCGGAACTCGGCTACCTGGATTCGCCCGACTATGTGTTTGGGTGGCTGTCGGCTCAGATGCTGCGCGCCTGCCGGGTCGTCATCGACATCGGGTCCCACCTCGAGTACTCCATCCCCACGGGCCAGCCGTTCCATGCCGGTGAGGAATGGAGCTTCGAGACGGCAACACAGATGTTGGTCGACTACGCCACCCTGGAGCCGGCATACGCCGCTTCCGAGGTGACCCGCTACTACGGATGGCCCGGGCAGGCGATCTCCTACAAGGTGGGGGAGCAGATGATCCTCGACACCCGCGACGAACTCTTGGCGGCACGCGGTGACGACTTCGACCTGAAGGTCTTCCACGCCGACCTCCTTGGTGTGGGCCCCGTCGGAATCGACTTGGTGCGCCAATTCCTGCTCGATTGATGCAACCGCACCACCGACGGCGGTGTTCTTCCCTATGAACCCAACGACGGAGGACGACCCGGTGACCACAACGCGCGAGCGCACGTTGCCAACCAATCAGTTGGATGCCGGCAACGACCGACGGCTCACCAGACGGCTGGCCCACGACGTGGCCGCCACGTTTCCCGACTTGATCGCCACCCACCAGGACGGCATCTTCTCCGGGGTGCTGCGCATGGTGCCGACTCGGCACGACGCTCACGACATCACCCAGGAGACTTTCATCCGGGCCTACCGAGCGTTGCTCGGCTACGACTCGGGCCGGATCCGAGACCTCAAGCTGCGGCCCTGGCTGTGGACGATCGCGGTGAACCTCTGCCGCAATGCGGCTCGCTCCCGCAAGCGTGCGGCCGTCACGGTGCCGCTCGTCGGAGACGACCGGGCCGCTACGGACACCGTTGACGTTGCCGCTGAGGGCATCGCGGCCGTGATCGCCGACGAGTGGCAGCAGCGGCTCGACACCCTCCCTGGACCACAGCGCAACGCCATCGTCCTGCGCCATGTCGTTGGGCTCTCTTACCGGGAGATCGCCACGGCACTCGACCGCCCCGTCGGCACTACCAAGGCCGACGTGCATCGAGGCCTCGAACATCTGCGGGGCCTGCTTGCCGCCGAGACTGAGGAGACATCATGACCAGCCCAACCACATCCGACGTCGTCGCCGGTCTCGAATCCCTGCGCACCTCGGCGCCTTCGAGCGTCATGGTTCGCACGTTGATCGAGACTGGTCTGGCCGACCAGTACACGACCGTGACGGGTCCGACCGGGATGGTCCTCTACGTTGCTTTCAACGACAAGGGAGTGTCCGCCGTCGTGCCCGCCCCGGATGAGGCGACCTTCCTCGCCATCTACGAAACCCGGGTGGGGACCCAGACCTTCCCGGGAGAACTCCCGCCCCGCCTGGCGGCCGGCATCGAGCGCACGCTGCGCACCGGCAAGCTCGGGGCGCTTCCAGTGGATCTCACCCGTCTCACCGAGTTCCAGCAGGCGGTGCTGCGCAAGACGACAGAGATTCCTCCGGGCGAACTGCGGACCTATGGTTGGGTGGCGCGCGAGATCGACAAACCAGGAGCGGTGCGCGCCGTCGGCAGTGCCCTCAACAAGAACCCGGTGCCGGTCGTGATCCCCTGCCACCGGGTGGGCCGCAGCGACGGCAGCATCGGCAACTACGCCTTCGGCGAAGCGATGAAACGCGACCTGCTCGAGCACGAGGGCCTCGACGCCGGTGCGGTTGACGCCACTGCCGAAGCCGGGATTCGGTTCTACGGCAGCGACACCACCAACGTGTTCTGCTTCCCGACGTGCCGTCACGCCGGGCGGATCACCGACCATCACCGAGTGACGTTCCGCTCGCAACGCCAGGCCGCGGCCGCCGGGTACCGGCCCTGCAAGGTATGCCGCCCGGCAGCAGCTTGAGGCACCGGTCACCTAATCTCACGTCCGTGACAGACAAGCAACTCATTGAATACATCAGGCGGTCGGTGATCGGCAAGGAAGAGGTCGTCGACGGCCCGTTTGGCCCGCGGCGGGTCACCTACGCCGACTACACCGCGTCGGGACGATCGCTGAGCTTCATCGAGGACTACATCCGCGAGGCCGTGCTCCCGCTCTACGCCAACACCCACACCGAGTCGTCGGGTACCGGTCTGCAGACCACCCGCTACCGCGAGGAGGCCAGGGCGGTCATTCGACGCTGCCTGGGCGCCACCGACGAGCACGCCGTCGTGTTCGCCGGATCGGGCTCAACCGGAGCGATCGACAAACTGATCGGCGTACTCGGCATCAGGGTGCCGAGCAATCTCGAAGATGCTCATCACCTCAGCGACCAGATCCCGGCCCAGGCCCGGCCGGTGGTCTTCATCGGCCCATTCGAACATCACTCCAACGAGCTCCCCTGGCGCGAATCTGTCGCCGATGTGGTGACGATCGGCGAGGATGCCGACGGCCACATCGATCTCTCCAGTCTCGAGCAGGAACTGATTCGCTACGCCGACCGACCACTCAAGATCGGGTCGTTCTCGGCGGCATCAAACGTCACGGGGATCATTACCGACACCCGGGCGGTGGCGTCGCTGCTGCATCGTCACGGTGCCTTGTCCATCTGGGATTTTGCAGCGGCGGCTCCGTACGTGTCGGTCGAGATGGGGTCACCTGCGGAGGGCGACTGGTACAAGGACGCCATATTTGTCTCGCCGCACAAACTCATCGGCGGCCCCGGGACCCCCGGTGTCCTGGTGGCGCGCCGCGAACTGTTCGCCAACCGCGTCCCGGCCGTGCCCGGCGGCGGCACCGTCGCCTACGTGAACCCTGCAGACCATCGCTACCTCGAGGACATCGAGCACCGCGAGGAGGGCGGCACCCCGGCCATTGTGGAGTCGATCAGAGCCGGCCTGGTGTTCCAACTCAAGGAGGCCGTCGGTGCCGACGTCATCCGCGATCTCGAAGAGACCTTCATCAAACGAGCCATCGCCTCATGGGAGAGGAACCCCAATATCGAGGTGCTCGGCAACCACAAAGCCGATCGACTCTCGATCGTCTCGTTCGTCATCCGTCACGGCGACCAGTACCTCCACCACAACTACGTCGTTGCCCTGTTGAACGATGTGTTTGGCATTCAATCCCGCGGCGGCTGCTCGTGTGCCGGGCCATACGGCCACAGATTGCTGGGAATCGACATCGACACCTCACACGAATTCGAGCGCGAGATCGCGCGCGGCTGCGAGGGAATCAAGCCGGGTTGGGTCAGGGTCAACTTCAACTACTTCATCTCCGAGGCGGTCTTCCAGTTCATCATCGACGCCGTCCACCTGGTGGCCGCCTCGGGCTGGAAGCTGCTGCCGTACTACCGCTTCGACACCACCAACGGCTTGTGGCGACACCGTGACGGCCGGGGCGAGGCACCCATGAGCCTGGCCGACATCTCCTACGACGGTGGCGAGATGAGCTACCGCCACCGCCGCCAGCAAGTCGCAGACAGCGGTCTCGCCGACTACCTCACGGCCGCCGAGGAGTTGCTGACGGCCGCTCAGGATGATCTCCCCGACCCGCTTGGTCTCCCCGAGGTCACGGTCGATTTTGAGCATCTCCGCTGGTTCCCGTTCCCCGATGAGCTTCGTCTCGGCGACCTTTCGGCGGGTTAGACATACCCCCAGGGGTATACTCACGCCGATGGAACTCGCCGAAGAGCAGACCGAACAGCTGATTGCCCGCCTTCGACGGGTCGAGGGCCAAGTGCGCGGCATCCAGGGGATGATCCGCGACGGCCGCGAATGCACCGATGTGGTCACCCAGTTTGCGGCCGCCATCAAGGCACTCGAGCAAGCCGGCTACAAGTACTTCGCCACAACGCTGACCCAGTGTGCGCTCGACCCCGCCAAGGCCGAGGCCCAGGGGTACACGGCGGAGAAGCTCGAACGAATGTTCCTGCAGCTGAGCTGATCAAACCGACCGACACCTACGGAGGACGACAATGACCCGCAAGACCCTCGCCGCCATCCTGGCGGCAAGCGCTCTCTTCTTTGCGGCCTGCGGCGGATCCGACACCGCCGTCATCGAAACGGTCCCGGCAACCGAAGCGGCCGAGATCCTCGCCGAACCACCCACCGGTTTGGTCACGCTCGACGTCCGCACCCTGGAGGAGTTCAACGAGGTCCGGATTGCCGGAGCCAGCAACCTCGACTTCTACGCCCCGGACTTCTCCGACCGTCTCGACACGCTCGACAAGACCCTGCCCTACTTCGTGTACTGCCGCTCCGGGAACCGATCGGGTCAGACCCTCGACATCATGCGTGACCTCGGCTTCGAGCAGGTCTACAACCTCGACGGCGGCATCGTGGCCTGGAACGAAGCGGGATTTCCCGTCGAGCAGTAGTCCGAGGTAGGTAATCTCGCGGCGTGCCCACTACGCCGCCATCTTGGTTCACCGACGCCCTTGCCGCTCCTGTTGCAGAACGAGCTATCGATGTCGACGGAACCCCGATCCACTATCTCGATTGGGGATGCTCCGGGTGTCCCGGTCTGGTCCTCGTCCACGGTGGCGCCGCTCACGCCCACTGGTGGAGCTTTCTCGCCCCCTGGTTCGCCACCGATTGGCACGTAGTCGCCCTCGACCTCTCCGGCCACGGAGACAGCGGCCAACGCGCCGAGTACTCCCACGGGCAATGGGCCCGCGAGGTGCTCGCCGTCGCGGCCGACGCCAGATTCCCCGGCCCTCCCGTTGTGGTCGGCCACTCGCTCGGCGGGATGGTCACGATCCAGACCGCATCGACCTACGGCGATCAACTGGCGGGTGCCGTGATCGTCGATTCCCCGGTGCGCCGTCCCGACCCCGAGTCCGAGGAGGGCGCCAGGGGTGGCGCCTTCAAGTCGCCCGGGGTCTACCCGACACTCGACGACGCGGTAGGCCATTTCCGGCTGATCCCGCCCCAGCCCTCAGAACACGACTTCATCATCGACCACATCGCCCGCCACAGCCTGCATGAGACTGAAGCCGGCTGGACCTGGAAGTTCGACCCCCACCTGTTCGCCCACACCTTGGTTGCACTGCGAGAGCAACTCGCATCGGTGCAATGCCGCGTTGCCCTGCTGCGCGGCGAACACTCGGTCGTCGTGCCGCCCGACACCGCCGACTACATGTACGAATTGCTGGGCCGGGCCGCTCCGGTGGTCTCCATCCCGGAGGCGCACCACCATCTGATCCTCGACCAACCGCTGGCGTTTGTTGCGTCGCTGCGCACCCTCCTGGCCGACTGGAACCACTCGATCCCTCACCAGTTGCGCTGATTATGATGCGGTACGACCCCAAACGACCGGCTACCACCGGGGACAGAACGCTGAAGCGTCACCAAGGCGCCGCCGATGTTCCTATCGTGCACCCAGCACGGAGAGTTTGCGCATGAGAAGGGAGCCGTGTCGCCCATGGTTGGCTACATGGACCCAACACTGAGCCTCGCAGAGGCGTATCACGCCGCCCAGACGTGGTTGATCCACGCCGGGGCGGTGCCCGAGCGCGTCGACGAACCCGTAGACGGTGTCATCGAGATGGAAGGCGGCGGCCTCTTCTCGCGTATCCGCTACGACCGACTCAAAGTCGGTCAGGCCGCCATCCTGGCTCTGCTGAAGTACGTTGCCGACACCGACCTGTCCCCCGTCCTCTTCTCGGTCAGCGGCTACTCGGACTCCGCCGCGGCCTTCGCCGAGAACCACGCCGTGGCCCTCTACAGCATCGACAGCACCGGCGACGTGATCCCCCACACCGCGGCCGCTCGCCAACTGATGCCACAGGAGGACTTCATCCCGCCATTCTCGGCCGCCGGCGAAGACCACTATGTCGTGGTCATGGAGGGCGAGGAGGAGGAGTTGGCCCCCGCCGAGGAGATCAGCGAAGAGGTACCGGTCGACGGCGGCTCGTGGAAGGACTGCCCCAACTGCGGAACCAGCCACCATGCCGACGCATCGTTCTGCGTGACCTGCGGCGCCGATCTGACCAAACGGGTGGTCCATCTCAAACCGCGACCGTCGCCTGCCTCCCGGGGCCAGGGCGGGACCCCCATTCCCGACTCCCCCACGGGACGACCCAGCTTGCGCTGCCGCACCTGTGGATCACACGACATCGAGCTGCTCAACAACACCTAG